>CASDXQ010000027.1 GCA_949285145.1 uncultured Spirochaetales bacterium
TGATGCATTTACGACAATCCGTCAAACTTAAACAATCCTTTTTATGTCCACATTTTGTTGCATCAACTTTTCTGTTGCATTTATTTTTACAATTTACCAATAATTCACACCATCCGCATGTCTTGCAGGCAGAAAAAACATATCCCGTATGGCAGCAACGGAAGCGGAGCATCAGATCCAGTTTCCACCGTCCTGCTTTCCATCCTCTTCCACTTCGTCCCCGGCACGGAAAAGATCGTCTCTGGATGTCACGGCACTCTCTTCAGGCAAAGTATCAACTATATCAATTGGAAGAGTAAGCCGTCTCGCCTCTCCCATAAAAGACACTTCGACATTCACCCTGACACCTTTGTATATTGATACAATCCTTCCGTTAAGGTTCTTCAGCGGCCCGGAAATTATTTTTATTCTCTCGTCCGGGCTGAGTTTCTTCTTATCCAGAATAACCTTTGATGACCTGATATACCCAAGATTGGATTCCACCCACATGGCGAACTTCTCATCACTGCCTTTCAGCTCATATGACCCATCGGCATTTCTCAGGAAACCGTAATTCGTGTCTGACATCAGGAAAATATCTTTCTGTATGCGCCAGAGTTCTTCTTCACATACCGCAATAATATACCCGGGCAGCAGAGGCCGGATTCTCATAGACCATTTCCTGGCACAGAACTCGCGGCTTTCCCTGACAGGTGAATAGGCTGCGATATAGCTTCCGGGGAACCTGGCTGCAACTGTTTTCTCAAGCAGCTTTATATTTCTCTTTTCCCTGCCTGTCTGACAGGCCAGTACATAATAATTCATAAAAAAATGGCCCCAGCGCGATTCGAACGCGCGACCCCTTCCTTAGGAGGGAAGTGCTCTATCCAGCTGAGCTATGGGACCGGCAGAAATAGAGAATATAACAAAAAAAGAAACTTGTAAATTGACCCTTGCCACAATTTCCTCAATCCGGTACTTTTTTCTGCGGGAGGATGTGTGCAAATGAGAGTTACCATCTGTGATTCCAAAAAGGAAATTGGCATATGCGCGGCTAAGGAAGGCGCAGCCTATATAAAGGAAGCTCTGGCTTCAAGAGATGAAGCCAATGTCGTGTTTGTAACAGGTAAGAGTCAGGTGGACACGCTTTTCAATCTCGCAAAACAGGATATAGAGTGGAAGAAAGTGAATATATTTCACCTTGACGAGTTTGTTGGACTGGATCCCCGCTCTACGGCCAGCAGCCAGTTTTTCCTCAAAGAATACCTTTTCTCATCAATAGGAGAGGTAAAAAGCTACACCCCTATCGATCCAGAAGAAAAGAATCTGGCAAAAACAGTGAGAAAACTCAATGAGACAATGAAGGAACATCCTCTTGATGTCGCATTCATCTGCATCGGAGAAAACGGGCATCTTGCATTCAATGACCCTCCGGCGGATCTCGATACAACTGATCCGTACATTGTTGTCGAACTTCAGAAAAGATCCAGAAGGCAGCAGGTAGGAGAAGGATGGTTCCAGAATCTGGATATGGTTCCTGCAAGGGCAATAACCATGTCAATAAATGAAATCATGACTTCAAAGCATATCATCGTATCATGTCCTGATCAGAGAAAGGCCAAAGCCGTTGCAGGATGTCTGTTTGACGATATTTCCCTGCTCTCCCCCGCAGCCGTTCTGAGAAGGGCATATGACTGTTCGCTTTATCTTGACAGACAGTCATCGTCACTTGTCTTTTCAGACGGAAGAACCTATTGATAGAGGAGAATGAATATGAAAAAAGCCGCATTCATGTTTCTGATTTCAGTTATCTTGATCTCACAGATGTCAGCAGCCACAGATCTGATACTTCCTGAGGAAGATGCGTCCGGCTTCACATTGATCAACACTGATACAGATGAAGAATACACCGTGGATGAAAACACAATCTACAAGAATATTCTTGACAGAACTGTTTTCGTCAACCGCTTCAGCACGCATATCGTCCTGCTTGAAACAGGTAACAGAGAAATTGTTGTGATGTACAATGCTTCAAGAGAAGAAATAGACAGGACTCTCTTTTCTCTTTCTTTCGAAGTCTCCTCGCCTGTCCTGATTCTTTCCGGAACAGCTTTTGACAGAGAAATCATTGAAGAGACAAATCCTTCCGGGATTTACATAACCGGTGCCCTGGGGGAAAATGAAAGGGCAATGCTGAGAAGAAAGGGAATAGCTTTCACTGAGATTGATCCGTCATCAATACTCAGATTCCATGATGACGGCAGCATTCAGGTCATAAACGGAAAAGCGCATCCTCAGGAAGGCATATATATCACATGTCCCAAGTGCGGCACGGTGATTTACGTATCCATTCCCTATTGACAGAAGAGGAGATAGTCTCCCCTTCTGCAGTTTCATACATTCACTCTCTGTCTTCACGTCTGAACGTCAGCATCCCGTATGCTTTCTTGATATACGGAATTATCTGATCATCAGAGACTTCTCCGTTTTTCTTCATCATATACAGAGAAGCAAAAGTTGATGAGAAGAAGCCGGCAGACGCACAAACCTTCTTGCCACTGTGCATGCTGATCAGGGAATTCAGATAATAATCCTTTGCCGCACCTCCGATGATCAGTATATTGTCAGATGGGGACTCATCCATTTCATCAAGCAGTCTGACCGTTCCGACAGCATAGCGGGCAATCGAGTTATAAAGCAGACCTACAGCCTCATCGCCATTCACGCTCTCCTTGCCGTTCTCATTCAGGATGACGTTTACGGTCTCGGCAATGTTGTTTCCACTGCCAAGCCGTTCATCCCTGATATCAATATATTCGAAAGTGCGGTTGGCACGCGCAATCTCTTCGATAGTATCGAAAGTGGTGCCCCCGGGGAGCTGGCTCTTAAGCTTTCTGATGAGATCATAACCGCGGAATGGGAAAAGAAGCATGTTTCCCCCGTCGCGTTTCCTAATGTTCCTGCCCTTTGCCTCATAAACATCGTCTCCAGTAATCTGGCTGCTGCTTGTGATTCCTATTCTGCCTCCAAGATAGCTGGTGATGATCATATGCGGATGCAGCAGATAATCCGCAAGCAGAACAGCATTCGCAGGATTTGAATATACGCCCGCATCATAACCGACCTCTTTGGAAATCTCGTCCGAAAAGCTTCCAAGGAAGCTCCCCTCTTCGCTCATGGAAGGAAAAAGATTGTCTATGCCGAGACTTTCAAAAAGCCTGTTGTTCCAGGTCATTCCGTCCTTAAGCACAAGTGCATTGGCAATGGCAAGGGAAGAATCAGTTGCCTTTACGCCCGTGAGAGCGAAACGGATGTAATCAGAAAGGAACATAAAAGAAGAAGCCCTCTCAAAAAGCGCCGCATCCTCATTTTTAAGAGAAGCCAGCTGATAGGCGGCACTGCAGTTTTCCGCTACCAGCCCGCTTTCATAAAAAAGAGTATGTGTGTCAATGACATCACTGGAAAGCCTCTCGATTTTCTCATCTCTGGAAGAAAGACAGGGGAAAAGCATCTCATCATTCTCATCGAGGACTACAAGCAGATAAGGAATGCTTGTTACCGTCACGGCATCGACCTTTCCGGCATCTCTTACGCCATTGATGATATCCCGCATAAGGCTCTGGATATCTATGGAAAGAGTTCCTTCATTGTAAATCGTGTTTATCTTGGCTTTATATACACATTCCTGCTCAATTCTCTCATTTCTCGCAACAGAAGTGTAAAGACTAAGTTTTTTTGCGGAAATTTCAATATTAAGATACTTCAATATATTTTCCTCCTGTATTTTTTCCAAAACAGCTTTCAAAAAAAATCACACTCAGCACTGAATCAATTATAATGTTGAAATCATGGAAATAGAAAGAGCAAAAATCGAAAACCTTGAAACAATCATGTCGCTTTACAGCGAAGGCAGGAAAATAATGAGAAGCTGCGGCAACACGGAGCAGTGGCCGGAAGGCTATCCCGACAGAAAATCGACAGAAGAGAAAATCAGGAAGAACAGCATTTATCTGGTCAGAGGAGATGACGGCATCGTTCACGGCACTTTCTACATGGCAAAAGAACAGGATCCATCCTACTCCGTCATAGTGAACGGATCATGGGAACATGATGACGAATACATAGTCATTCACAGGGTGGCACAGGACGGAAATCTGCACGGAATGCTGGAATTCATCATTTCCCGGGCGGCGGCACTGTGTCCGTATATCAGGATAGACACCCATCGCGACAATGTGATAATGAGACATCTGCTCGCCAGATGCGGCTTCAGGGAAAGCGGAACGGTATTCCTCGAAAACGGAGATGAACGGCTTGCCTTCGAGCGTATGTTCAGCCGGTAACAGGTCTGTATGAAACAGGTTTTCCGTCCTCGTATGTGAAAACATATCCAAGGCCGTTCGGCGCCTGTATATCAAGAAAGCATTCCCTGTCCAGGGCGAAAGTCTCGATTATGTAGACACGCAGAAAACCGGAATGGGCGACAACAGTCGCGCTTGAGAGATTTCTCTCTTTCAGAATCGAGAGAGTACGGTTCATGGCATTGATGCTGCGCCTGGCAACCTCGCTGTAAGGCTCCTCATCCGCAAGAGTCATGTCGTGAACCCAGTTTCTGAAATACCTGCGGCTTGCTTGAGGACTTTCCACAAAAGAACCCTCCAGACTTCCGAAATTGATTTCTATATAGTCTTCTCTCACTTCTGGAATCCGGGGAGACAGAAGGATGGAAAAAGTATCGCGTGCACGGCTGAGGGGAGAAGAGAAATAAAGGTCGGTTTCCGGATAGGAAACAGTCTTCCTCAGTATCTCAAGTTCTTTTCTGCCCTCTGGTGTAAGAGGAGTATCCATATGTCCGGAAAGCAGATGCTCCGCATTTGCCCTGCTCTGGCCATGGCGGATGAAAACAATAGTCTGAATCATATACTGACCTCCAGATAAGGTGAGGCAAGAAAAACTTCACCTCTGATGTATCTTTTTCTTACATACTCAAGAATGATGCCGCGCTCTCCATACACAGGGAGATGAGACATCACAAGGATGGAAGGCCGTGCCTTCTCAGAAAGAGTACATACATCATTTGCATTCATATGTCCAGCATTCCCGCATCCCTTGTCCGGATAGAATGAACATTCCGCAATGAGCATGTCAGCACCAGCAGAGAACTTCACAAGATCATCATTCAGTGCCCCGTCGGCTGTATAGACGAGAGTATGCCCCGCCCTGTCCTGCACTTTGACGGCAAGACAGTCAAGCGGGTGTTCACTCTTCATATAGCTTAAGGAGAACTCCCCTATCTCCTCTCTGCAGCACCCGTCAATCTTCACGAAACGGGAATAAGGAGGAAGAGTGAGATCCCTTTCTTCTGGAGCATGGAAGACCAGCGGCTTCACCTCTCTGCCGCACTGCATCGCAATAAGCCTGTCATATACAGCAACAGCGCAGTCAGCAGTGTGATCCGGATGGAAATGCGAAATGACTATATGTTCGATGCTGTCAAAATCCCTTATTCTCTTCAAGAGAGAGAGCGATGCCGATCCCATGTCCAGTATAATGGAAGTGTGCTCTCCTTCCACCAGATAGCAGCTTGTTGCATGCGATGCAAGAGGAGAGCCGCTGCACTCCCCTATGACAGTCAGCTTAATCATCAGGGCTTTCCTCCTTCAGAACACCGTTGTCCATTCTGTAGACCTTGTCAGCGAAATAGCGCACAAGATCAAGATCATGACTTATGAAAACGAAAGAAGTTCCGTTATCTCTTCTTATATGTCTCATGAGATTGATTATCTGTGCCTGAACGGAAATATCCAGACTGGAAGTCGGCTCGTCCGCAATGATGACTTCACTTTCAAGAAGCAGTGCGCGTGCGATGACTATTCTCTGAGCCTGACCTCCTGAAATCTCATACGGTTTCTTGACAAGAATTGAAACAGGAAGCGAAAGATGCTCCAGCATTGCAGAGATTCTGTCTTTCATTTCAGATGGGGAAAATGAAGGGAAATTGATCTCAAGAGGTTCTGTGAGGACTTTTTCTATTGAGAAGAAAGGATTCATGCTTGCTCTGGGATCCTGGAAGATATACTGGACACTCCTGTGAAAATCCTTAAGTTCGTCTCTGTTCAGATCAGTCAGTTTCTTCTCCTTGAAAAACACTTCCCCCGCACTCGGTTTCTGAAGACCGCCGAGTATCTCGGCAAGAGTCGATTTCCCGCTGCCTGAAGATCCCACGATACCGGCACACTCTCCTCTTTCCAGCGCAAAGCAGACATCCCTCAGTGCACTGAACGATCCTGATGATCCGCCTGTCCTGAATTTCTTGGCCACATGTTCACAACGGAGTATACTCACAGCACACACCTCACATGATGGGTTGCGGAAACCTTCCTGTACTCAAGCGGTTTTCCGCATCCGGCACAGCTATATGCGCAGCGGGAAAAAAATGCGCAACAAAGACCATCACGTCCCTCGCGCGGCACATAGCCGCCCAGCTCGTCAAGATCCTCATCGCGGCTTTTGTTCCTTATATCCGACAGCGCGATCAGGGCTTTAGTATACGGATGGCACGGGGATGAGAACACTTCATCTGCAAGACCTTCCTCTACAATCTTCCCGGCATACATCACATAGACTCTGTCTGCGAGTCTTCTGACGAAACTCAGATCATGGCTGACCAGCAGCATTGCCATATGCGTTTCCTGTGCGATCTTCAGATACAGTTCTTCTGTCTGCTCCCTTGCTGAAGCATCAAGTGCAGACGTGGGTTCATCCGCAATAAGGAAACCTGTCTCATTCATCAGGGCAATGGCAATACCGACCCTCTGTCTCATTCCTCCGGAAAGTTCTCCCGGGCAGGAAGAGAGGATTCTTGACGTGTCATCAAGAGCAAGAGATGCAAGGAGTTTTTCAGCCCTTGCCATGGCTTCCTTTTTGCTGCATTTGTGAATTTCACGGTAAAAATCGGTAAGCTGCCTGCCTGCTTTCAGAAGCGGATGAAGGTTTTCAGATGTGTTCTGTCCGACAAAACCGAGCTGTCTGTAAAGAAGATCCCGTCTCTTCCTTCCATTCAGTGAAAGCACGTCAGTACCCTTGAAAAGCAGGCTTCCGCTTCTTATCCTCACATCATCAGGCAGAATGTGCAGCAGAGTGCGTAATGTCATTGTCTTGCCGCACCCGGACTCTCCGACCAAGGCGACTCTTTCCCCTTCTCTCACACGTAATGACACACCCGCAAGGATTACGGTGCTTTTGTCCTCCACATAAAGACTGTCAATTGAAAGGATATCAGACATGACGTTCTCCGAACATATTGTTTATACCATCGCCAAGAAGATTAAATCCCAGCAACATGATCATGAGCGCTGCACCTGAAGGAACTGCCTGATACGGATGCGTGAGGATATAATTCCTGGCTTCGCTCAGCATCATGCCCAGTGATGATGACGGGGGCTGTATTCCAAGCCCGAGGAAAGACAGGGAAGACTCAAGCAGAATCGCACTTCCTATTGAAGATGTGAACTGTGTAAGAAGTCTTGAGAACAGCGGCGGCAGCAGATGAAACAGGATCAGTCTCACTGAAGGAACATTGTAACTCACTGCCGCTTTTATATATAGTCTGCTCCTGGCTTCATCAGCCATGGACAGTGTCAGACGGGAGAAGGATGGAATCATATAGATGCAGATGGCGGCAACGGATGGCATCAGACCGCGTCCAAGGACAGATGCAAGCATCAATGCCATGAGTATGGTCGGGAAGGCTGCAAGCGCATCAACAAACCGCATCAGGAATTCCCTTATCCTTGCAGGAGAGAGGGATGCACATAGTCCCAGCATGATCCCCAGCAGGCTTCCCAGCGTAACTGAGAAAAGTCCGCCGGAGAGCGCCCTGCGGCATGCATCCATAACTCTCGACAATATATCCCGGCCAAAATGATCCGTTCCCAGAAGATGTTCTGCACTCGGGAGGGAGAATCTGTTCATGAGATCCATCGCCTCACCGTCATACGGTGTATGGAAAACCGATATAATGCTCAGCAGAACGGTCAGGCCTGTCAGGATAATGCCGGCGATAAGTGAAAAACTGAACCGCTTCCTCATCTCCTTTCCCCCTTCATGGCCTCAAGCAGCAGGTCTGTCAGCAGATTCATCATGACTACTGAAAATGACACGAATATCACTATGCCCTGCACAAGATTGAGATCTCTCATCTCCACTGCCGTCAGGAAAAGTCTTCCCAGCCCCGGAAGCGCGAATACCGACTCAACTATCGCCGTACCGCCCAGCAGCTTCGCAAGCTGTAGCCCCATCATGCTTACCGGAGCGCTCAGAGCACTGCGCAGCGCATAGGAGAACACGGCCTTCCTCATTGAAAGACCCTTGACCCGGCATGCGGTAAACCAGTCTTCTTCCATGGCCCCGATCATTGAAATGCGCACGATACGCAGCAGAGGACCGCTTTCGCCTACTGCAAGAACTATTACGGCAAGACTTATTGATTTGAGAAAAAGAGGTATGCTCTCGCTCATGCTCACGTAACTTCCCGCCTGGGAAAAGCCGAGAACACGGGAAGCGAAAAGCAGGAGAAGCAGTGAAAGCCAGAAAGACGGAATTGAGGCTGAAAGCTGGACAATTATCCTTGCAGAGACATCGATGAAACTTCCCTTGCATATTGCGGCCGCACAGCCAAGCAGCATAGACATCATGAATGCCGCAAGCAGCGACAGCAGAGCCAGAGAGACTGTCAGCGGCAGTCGCTGAAGTATCAGAGTCCACACATCCTGTCCGAAATAACTTGAAGTGCCGAAATCAAAAGTCAGGAGGCCTTCGTAATATGTGAAAAGACGTGAGAGGAAACTCTGATCAAGCCCGAGATCGCTGCTCACAGCATCCAGCGCCCCGGCGCTTGCTTCGGTACCAAGTGCTATAAGCGCCGCATTGCCCGGTATAATGGACAATGCAATGAAGGTTATGATACTTACCAGGAGCATTACGGCAATGGCTGCCCCAAGTCTTCTGACTACATACTTTCCCACTGTCTTTCAGTTCTCTCTAGATGAATTGTACCTCATTGAACTTGAAAATGTTAATCGGGAAAATCGTGAAACCTGACAGATTGCCCCGGGTAACGTAAATCTGTATCGGATCCTGAATGTAAAGTGCCGGCACGTCCTCACTGAGAATATCCTGCATGCGGAAGGCAGTTGTCTTTCTCTCTTCCTCATCCACACACAGGGTATACGCATCAAGAAGACTGTCAAATTCAGGATTGTCATAGTTGAAATAGTTCTCAGCGGCAGTGCTCCTGTAACGGGAAAGAAGGGAATAGGCATCAAGACGCCCCGTATGCCCGACGACTGTCAAATCGTAGTTGCGTCCTGTATAGATGTCACTGAGCCATGCCGCCCATTCCACGATCTGGACATTAACTTTAATTCCGACCTTGCTGAGCTGATTTGCGATGACGAGTCCCGCATTCACATATTCCTGGTAGTTCTTGGGAAGATACATATCAAGGGTAAGTCCATCTCCATAACCGGCCTCAATCAGGAGATGCCTTGCCTTATCGGGATCATACGGATACCTGCCGTTCTCATCCTTGTACTCGGAAAGCACTACAGGAAAATGAGAGCCGATCTCTTCGCCGTAACCGTACCATACCGCATCAATGAGACTCTCTTTGTCCACGGCATAGTTCACAGCCTGTCTCACCCTTATATCATCAAGGCCGTCGGCTGCAGTGTTCATAGCCATGAGCTGGATACCGTTGACAGGGAGAGCAAGAATTCTGTAGGCATCATCATTCTCGAACTGCCCCACCAGATCTCCCGTGATCTGTATGATGTCCACGCTTCCGCCCTGCATCGCCGTAACCTGGCTCGTCATGTCCGGCATGAAGATGAACTCCACTTTTTCAATGTGATTCGGCCCGCTGTAGTACGGATTTCTCACCAGAGTGAGTTTCTGCTGCGGAATCCAGCTTTCCAGCATGAACGGTCCGCTGCCGGCAGGATCTGTCTTCAGGCTGTCAGATGAGCTCACATCAACAACGGCAGACCAAGGATATGCAAACAGGGAGAGCGCTGAGGTATTGAGACTTGAGAACTTTATTTCAAGTGTGTCTTCATCAAGTGCACTGACGGACTCGATTTCACTGTAGTCGCCGCTTCTGTAGCTTTCCGGACTGACAAGACGATTGAAAGATGCGGCAGCGGCGGCGGCATCACATGTATTTCCGTTTGAGAACACCGCGCCATCCCTTATGTCAAAGGTAAGCGTCAGACCGTCAGGGGAAATCTGCCAGTCTTCGGCGAGAGATGGTATGATGTTTCCATTTTCATCAACACTCACAAGCGTCTCGTAAATGCTGCTTGTAACCTGGAACGTGCTTGCGCTCGCACTCATGTGAGGATCAAGCCCGTCAGGGTCGACTGCCACAGCCATGCGCACCGTAGTCCTTTTCTCACCGGAGTTTACGCCGTCCACAGCAGAAGATGCTGATGTGTTCTCCTCTGCGGAGCCGCCGCATGACACGAGCAGGGCTGCGATAATCAGGAAAATGAAGAATATCTTTGTTCTTTTCATTGTACGCCAATGATAGCCAAAGTTCGCTTTTGTTCCAATACTGAATAAAAAACGTTCAGCAGACTTCACAAAGTTTTCACATGATGTGACAGTATCTTTTCATTTATTCATACTTAGGCTATTTTTCAGACCATGAACGAAAAGAAAACAAATGCGATGAGACTTCTTGATCAGAAGCACATCGGGTATTCCACAGCTGAGTATGAGGTGGATGAGAATCATCTTGATGCCATGAGCGCAAGCGCAAAGGCAGGACTCGATCCTGAAAAAGTGTACAAGACTATCGTGATGATCTCATCATCCAATCAGATATATGTATTCGTCACCCCCGCCCTTTTCACAATATCGCTGAAAAAAGCGAAAGAACTCACCGGAGAGAAAAACCTTGAGCTGCTCAGGCTTGATCTGTTGCGCAAATACACAGGCTACATAAGGGGCGGATGCTCGCCGCTTGGCATGATAAGGAAATACCCGACATACATTGAGGAACTTGCGCAGCTTGAGGATTATATATATGTCTCTGCAGGAGTGAGAGGACTCCAGCTGAGACTCAGGCCTGAGGATCTGGCTGCGGCATGCGAAGGCGAGTTCGCATCATTCACGTAAGGGCTGTGTCTCACAGATAGTCCAGAACCTGTTCCGGCTTGTCTATCAGGCTGCCATACGGGAGGCTTTCTCCTTTTTCGAATCCGAAACCCCATGACACACCCAGGAAACGCACACCTGCTTCCTGTGCGCCTTTCAGATCATTGACAGTATCACCGACCATAATGACCTGATCCTTTTCCAGCGCAAAATCAGAAACAGCCCTTCTTATGCATTCCGCCTTTGTAACTGAACCGGATTCATCCGTTCCGCGTACAGTGTCAAGAACTGTCGATATTCCCTTTTCATCGAAAATCATTTTCGCCAGTATCTCATATTTCAGAGTGCATACCCCTGTACTGATACCCTTCTGTCTCAGCATGGTTATCAGCTCATACAGCCCATCATATATGTGGCACAGATGCATACCTGTCTTGCGGTACTCCTGCCGGTATACACGCACGCACTCTGAAAGCAGAGCATCATCAGTATACCCGTAAACTATTCTGAAGCAGTCCCTGAGCGGCGGACCGACAAACTTTCTCATCTGTCTTTCATCATAACACGGCTCAAGACCGAGTTTCGCCACAGTGAAGTTCGCAGTATGGAATATTCCCTCGCTGGTGTCAAAGAGGGTTCCGTCAAGATCAAACAGAACTGCTTTTGTCATAATCCAATCTTTCCCTTTATTTCGTTTTCATAGTGCCGGCTGTATGAAAGCAGGCGGTATACATCACCTTCCTTTCTCATCTCATGAATGCATCCTGCCTCCTGTGCGATCAGAAGACCTGCAGCGATATCATAGATATGAAGAAACCATTCATAATACATCGAACACCGGCCTGCTGCAGTATAGCACAGACTGAGTGCAGCCGAACCGATAGAACGGGTATCGCTCACGAGATCATAGATTTTCCTCTCCTGAGTCCAGAAATCTTCAAGGTACTCATGACAGCGGTGAGGGGGAACCGCAAGCGCAAGCGTCCGGTTCAGAGGAAGGCTGTCCTCAGCTTTTATCCTCTTTCCGTTGAGGAACGCACCCTCTCCCCTGAAAGCATGAAAAAGTTCATTGAAAGGAGGATTGAAAACGGCGCCCGCAAGAATCTCAGATCCCTTCATCAGTGCAATTGAAATAGTGTACTGGGGATAGGTGTTCATGAAATTCACAGTACCGTCTATGGGATCAACTATCCACAGGTAGGAATCATGGGAGACCTCACTTCCGTATTCCTCTCCCAGGATTCCGTCTTCAGGATACTCTCTGTGAATCTCATTTCTGATGAATTCCTCAACTTCCTTGTCACAGACGGTGACAAAGTCATTTTCCGCCTTTGCTGTTATATCATGACGGCGGCCGGACAGACTCTCAAGTTGATCCGCGGCTTCCTTTATTATCCTGAGCAGGCCTTCCCTTCTATCCATCAGCGAAGCACCTTCCTCAGCTCTTCTGCCTGCACGCGAACTATTTTCCAGTCCGTGGATGAGAATGACTTCTGGGTTATCTTCTCACTCCAGGCAAAGCGCAGTTTGTCTTCCCTGTCATAGGAAAGGAGAATGAATGACCATTCGCTGCGCGATCGTGCAAGCATCTGGGCTCCTGCATTGTTCCTTATCTCCATTTTCCGCAGGGAATCGAAACGAGAAGAACCGGTGATTATCAGAGACAGGGAAAAAGACTGGAGCACGATCATCTTGTCGCGGCCTTCAGTCTTGGCTGCACTTACTGTCTGATTGAGTACGCTTGTGAAAGATGCGAGTGTCATGCGGTCTGCAGAAGAAAGGAAAGAGATGAATGCATCACCAGGACCTGACAGTTTGTCCAGAATCTCATTTATGAAAGCCGGATAATCACCATTTCTGATTTCAAGTTCCATGCTGCTTTCTGCAGCCTCGCTTTCCATCGTCTCATCTTCACGTCTGTATTCAGCATGGACAGATTCCGCATCTGCATCACATTCAGTCTCAGAACTGTAATCAGGAGAGTCTTCTTCAATCACATCATCCTGCAGATCATCATCAGAATGCGCATATTTCACATCATGAGCCTCATCTGCTTCTTCTATCTCTTCATCAGCGACACTTCCGTCTTCATCCAGAAAACTTTCATTATCCTCCATGACGGGCTCATTATCTTCTTCGTCTGCAAAATCAGAAACAAGCTCATCTTCTTCGCTTTCAGCTTCAAGCCTCTCCTCGCTCTCACCTCTTTCAAGCTTCTTTTCTTCCGCTTCCGCCTTATCAGGATCAAATGGAAGAGGCTCGTCCTCATCAGCAGAGGCAGGAGCAGAAGTCTCTGCATCTTCATCATCAGCTTCTTCATCCTCATCTGCCTCAACTATCTCGGTATGAGGATTTCCATCATCATCGAAAAGAGAAAGCTGCTGTGAATCGTCTCCATCTGCCTCCTCATCATGATCTGCTGTCTTCAATGGAGCCTGATAGAAATAATCAGTGTCCGGCATGTCCTCATCATACTCTTCATCAGGATCCAGCGGACTTTCTTCTTTCTCATCATCAATGAAAAGATCATCATTACAATCATCTTCCATCTCGTCTTCATCAATGATGCTCAGCGTCTCATCAGGCTCATCATCCACAATCTCGGCATCATCCGAGCCGGAGAATTCATCACTGTCAAGAATGGAAAGCTCTTCCTTTATTTCCTCGTTCATCAGGCTTTCAGGAAGTTCATATGAATCAATCATTGATGAAATGTCATTTGTTTTTGAGTAAACCTCTTCCGGCATATATTCCCCGGCATCAAAACGTGATTCAATTATTCTGGCTTTATCGTCATCGTCAGCTCTGTCAAATTCGCTCTCATCATCAACAAGTACCTGAGGAGGGACATCATCCGGTGCATAATCGAAATCATATGATTCGTTCTCTTCGGTTTCATCATCGGAAAGAACCATATCAAACATTTCCTCGGTTCCGGCATCATGATTTCCTTCGGAAGGGAAAAGCTCTTCATAGAAGCCGGCAGCCCTGCTTTCATCATTCACGACAGCGGCGAGAGATGCAAGTGAGATACTGTAGCATCCCTCGCCTGTCTTCATAAGCGGAGAGAAGCTGTCTGTGTCTATGACAAGCTGTATATGTCCGAGTTTGGGTTTACGTTTAAGCTCCTCGAAACGGCGCTGGATACGTGTTTCATAGACCTCGGGATAACAATAAGCATTGATGTAACGGATTGATGTGAGAAGAACCACATCGACCTTATATCCGCGGAATGTATATTCATCTTCAATATCGCTTTCAAAAAACAGAGTGTTTATGAGCGATGAGAATATTTTCTGGAGTTTGTCTCCGTAACCGTTTTTCACCCCGCTTCCGCTCATAATATGTCTTATGCTGTGTGCGATCCCGGTATAGAAAGCCTGTCCTGTAAAACAGTAAAAACGGTCTGCGAAACGGATGAAAGGATACAGAAGGGAAGCCATGAACCCATCGATCACCACAGACTGGCATTCTCCGGCATTTCTGCTGAAAAGCTTGCATGTGTCACTTGAAAGAAGACTGTTAAGCTCGACGGAAAAAAGGTCGTAACTGTCTCCTCTATGCCTGAGTTCCTCAAGCTTTTCCCTGTACTCTGACCCCATGATGACAAGATCGGATGCCTGTCTGTCTGTCAGAGACGGATTTTCCTTTTTCTTCTCTTCAACTTTTTCCCTGATTTCGGAGTTTATCTTTTTTGTCTCGTTTACAAGATTGTCAATACCGCTGAGAGCGAGGCCGCTTACTTTCTCCAGCTCCTTCACGAAGAAAGATGAATCCATGTGGAAAACAGCTTCCACAGTTTCCTCATCACCGGTAAAAATCGCATCGAAAAGAGAAAGGCTGCCAGTATAATCATCTTTACCGATCGGATAGCCGAATGCCTGATGATAAAGGCTGTCCCGGTAATAAGGAAAAGCCTCACGTGATATCTTTCCTTCCTTGAAGGCTATTACGGCAAGATTCTCGATTGCCCTTATAAGACGTCTGGATGCGTCTTCCGCAAGATTTTTGAGACGCTCCCAGTCCTTCTGCCTGATTTCCTGCTGTGAGGAGAATCCGTCTGTGTTCACGTAATATCCGCTCTGGTACACAGACTGGAGCAATACGGGAAAAAGTCTTGCGGAGGCAAGGGTGAACTCATCCGTTTTCCCTCCGGCATGAACCTGATAACAGTGCCATGCGGCCTTGGAGAGCACCGCAAGAGGATAATAGGAATGCATGATCTGGGCAATCGAACGGTAGTCATTCTCAAGGAATACCAGAGCATCCTGATAATTGCGTCTGGCCTTTTCCAGACGGATCAGCAAAACATTCTCGTCATTTGAAAAAACACTCACTGTCTCTTTCCCCTGTGATTCGGTTATCTGTTACTGGCGGACATCCAGACAATATTTCTTTCTATAAGCCTTCAGCCCTTCAGCAAGGCATCTGACTGCAAGATGCAGCTCATCTTCATTCAGGACATATGCGATACGTGCCTGTGTGCGTCCCAGATGTTTTGTCACATAGAAATCCTCTGCCGGTGCAAACATGACAGTGCTTGCCTGCCAGCTGAAATCCCTGAGCATGAAGATGGCAAACTTCTCGGCATCATCCACCGGGAAATCAACCACGAAATAAAAAGCACCCTTCGGACGGCTCACCTTACATCCGGGAATCTCCTGAATGCCGGAAACAAGAAGATTCCGCCTTCTCTCATACTCAGCCTTGACCGCATCGATATAGCTCTCCGGAGCCTTGAGTGCAGCTGCTGCCGCAACCTGCTCTATTGCAGGGGGACACAGTCTGGCCTGGGCAAGCTTCATGGCTGATGAGAGCACTTCCCTGTTGCGGCTCACAATCGCACCAACACGCGCGCCGCACATGGAGAAGCGTTTTGAGAAGCTGTCAATGCAGATGATTCTCTCACTGTACTCAGGGAATGTGAGGACACTGGTGAAAGATTCCCCGTCGTAGCAGAATTCCCTGTATACTTCGTCGACTATCAGGAATATATCATATTTGCGGCACAGCTCAAGCAGGGCCTGAAGCTCGTCTCTTGAGTACACATGTCCTGTCGGGTTGTTCGGCGAGCAGAGAAGGATCGCCATCGTCTTCTTCGTGATTCTGGCTTCGAAATCAGCAATTGACGGAAGGATGAAGGCATCATCTATCTGACTTGTGACAGGAACGAGATTCACCATTGCAGTCGCGGCAAATGTCGAGACATTGGTATAGAAAGGCTCCGGGATTATGACTTCATCATACGGATCACAGAGAGTCATGAAGACAAACTGAAGAGCCTCGGAACCTCCGGTCGTTATCATGATCTCGTCAGGCGACACTTCGGCATTGTACTTCTTATAATACTCGCACAGTCCCTGACGCAGCTCAAGCTCTCCCTCAGATACGCCGTAGGCAATATACGGTTCATTGTATGAGTGTACAGCTTCAAGAGCTTCCACAGGGGTCTTGATATCGGGCTGGCCGATATTCAGATGGATTACATGTATACCTCTTTTCTCAGCATCTCTTGAATAAGGCACCAGTCTTCTGATAGGTGAAGCCTGAAATGACGAGATTCTCATAGACATCTGCATATTTTCTTCTCCTTCGCACTAAAAAAGGGGCCTGAGCCCCTTTTCAAGACAGCAAATGCATCACAGCGGGTTATCCTCTTCTGCGAACATATTCTCCTCTCCGGCTTTTTTCGCCTGCGTGTCATCAATAAGTTTCTGAATGAACTTGCGGTTGTCAAGAAGCGGAGAAATCGAACGCCCATGATGAAGACGAGAGATCACGCGTGCGAAAAGTTCCGTGACATCAGCCTGGATGAACCATTCCTTCTCAAGAAGATGGCGTCCCTGATAAACAGCATTCGTTCCGATGATTCTGTAGAAAACACCTTCCCTGTATGCGGCATCGAAATTTTCCACAGCATTTCCATTGAAGAACGGCAGCGAGACCATGCAGATTATTTTCTTCGCACCCAGATTCATAAGTTCCCTCATGGCAATGATCATCGTGCCTCCGGTTGCAATCATGTCGTCTGCCATGAGAACCGTTTTCCCCCTTACATCGCCAAGCAGATTGATACTCTTGATGTTGCTGTTCTTCGCATCCTTGCTGACAATCGAATAATCTCTTTCCTTGTAAAGCATGGCAAGCGGTCTGTGCAGCCCCTGCGCATAGAACTTGTTACGGCTTACAGCACCTGTGTCGGGAGATACGACTACCAGATCAGGGTCTGAAAGATCAATCACTTTTTTCAGTGCAATCAGTGTCTGGTATGAACCGTGGAGGTTTTCAAGATGGCAGGTGGAGAAAGCATTCTCGATTTCTCTTGAATGGATATCCAGAGTGATTATTCTTTCAACGCCGAGGCCTTCGCAGAAACGTGCGAACATGCTCGCGGTAAGTGCTTCTCTGCCGCCTTTTTTATGCTGACGGGCATATGGGTAAGTCGGAAGCACCAGCGTGATTGATGCGGCACCGGCAAGCTTGACTGCGTCGATGGTCGTGAAGAGGAACATCAGATGATCATTTACGGAAATCGGCTGGGGTTCGTCCAGACCTGCAACCTTGATCGGAGCGGAATTCGACACATCGTGAATGATATAAACATTGAGACCTCTGACAGGATCGATAAGCTCAGCTTTCTCTTCTCCGTTGGCGAATCGTGTGTACTTTACATTGATTGTGACATCCGGGCAGTAGAATGCACTGGGGAGTTTCCCGGTAGGAATCTTCTTGCTGTCCAGATCATCCAGCAGCGTGACCTTCTCAAGGAGTTCCTCCTCGCTTATTGAATGTCTTTTCGATAATGCCTTGGAGACCTTCTCATAGCGGTCTATGTAAAGCCTTCTCAAGTGCTTGACAACCTTGCCGGTGAAATACTCACTGCCGGGGCCGGCAATAACCCCGAGCTTATGCGGTTTGATGATGCTCATACCTCCAGATATTACCGGTCTGAAAGTATTTGTTCAACCGAAGGCTATGTTAAAAAACGAAATTCACCAAGAGAGAACTGAGCTGACAGCCGGAATGAGCTTCCCGTAAACAGCTGAAAGCGCTTCAAGTCTGTCAGAAGCCAGAGAAGCAAGCTTCCGGGAATGCTCAAGATCATCACCCAGACGCAGATTACCGGGAGCTCCGAGACTCACCCTCTTTCTCAATGCATCATCAGCATCTATCATCTCCACTTCACCAAGATTAAGCCCTACATTCTTATAGCTGTCGCGGAAATTGCCGCCGGAGATTACCTGGTCAAATACCTTGTCTGTAGCGAAAATCTCATTTCTCATCCCTTCCCTGAGTCTGTCCTCGTGCACTTCAAGTCCGTTCACCATCCTGGCCATGATCGCAATGATCTCGAATGAAATCCTCAGGCCTGTCATCAGAGGCTCCTTCGTATCCTGGAAATCGCGGTTGTAACCGCTGACAAGAGATCGCGTGATGTTCTTCACAAGAGAAGATGCGGATGAAACCATGCAGGAACGAGAGCGTACAAGTTCGAGGCCATCCGGATTCTTTTTCTGAGGCATGATGGAACTTCCGGTGGTAAGTTCTCTCGGCAGTGAGAAATAACCTAATTCAGGAAGAGTGAAAAGAATCAGATCCTGAGCCATCTTGCATGCACTTGATGTCAGATATTCGCAGGCATCAAGTACGATAGCCTCGAATTTCCCCCTGCTGTTGGCGGCATAAAGCACGTTTTTCTGGACTTTCTCAAAACCCAGAAGGCCTGATGTGTATTCTCTGTCCAGAGGCAGAGGAACACCGTATGAGGCGGCAGAGCCCAAGGGACACTGATCTATAATGCGGCAGACTTCAAGCAGATGCTCCGTCTCATCTATTATCTCTGCTGCATATGATGAGAACCACAGTCCCAGTGACGAAGGCATCGCAAGCTGCGTGTGGGTTCTGCCCGGCATTGGTATCATTTCATATTTTTGTGCGCTCCTGACAAGCTCATAAGCAAAAGAAGAAGCTTCATGCGCGATTTTCAGCACAGCCTCCCTCATGTAAATCCTCAGTGCCGTTTCCACCTGATCATTGCGGCTGCGTCCGGTATGTATTTTCTTTCCCGTATCCCCCAGCACAGATGTGAGGTATCCTTCTATGGCAGTATGGCAGTCCTCATCCTCAAGTCTGATCTCAAAGCGTCCTTCCCTGTGCAGTGCGGCGATTGAGGCAAGCCCTTTTTCAAGATCTGAAAGTTCACCTTCTGTCAGTATTCCGATTTTCGCAAGACCTCTTGCATGTGCAGATGATGCAAGCAGGTCGCTGAGTACAAGCTCCCTGTCGAGAATATAGTCGTTTCTGACCGTGAAACTCTGCATAAGCGCATCCAGTGAATAATTCTTCTGCCATAATTTAGCCATCAGGACGAACCTCCTTTCCTAATACAGGAAAATAGCAGAATCACAGCAGTTTAGTCAAAAGCGGGATTAATTGTGTATACAGGAATATGAAAAAACTTCTTTTTTTGGCAGCGCTTATACTCTCATCATGTTCAATGCCGGATATAGGCAATGCGATGAATTCCTTCATATCCGGTGACAGGATCATTCCATGCATTACACGATGCGATGTGCTCAGCAGAACGGAAATACGGATTTCATTCAGTGAAGAGGTCACGATAAATGAACTGAGGATCGGCAAATCCCATCCGCAGTGGTATATGGAAAGTCCATCCACCGTTGTCATCACATGTTCTGAAAAGCTCAGCGTGAGCAATGCAAGCGATTTCTTCATCAGGGTAAGCGACAAAGCATATAACAGCTGTGCAGTGCACATGAAACTTTACGGTCGGAATGAAAGAATACCGGAACTTTACATAAACGAATTCTCATCAAGAGGAACTGAGACACAGCCGGACAGGATCGAACTTGAGGTGCACACATCCGGCAACACTGAAGGGCTGTGTGTCATGGACGGCACAAAAGGATACGAGAGACATTCCTACATTCTGCCTGCCCTTGATGTTTTTCCCGGTGATTATATTGTGATCTTCTGGGATGCGGATGGTGAGAACGAAATCATGACAGCTGAAGACGGGTACAGAATCATAAACCTGTATGCGCACTCTCCTGAGACTCTATCTTCAAACAACGGGGTTCTCGTGCTCTATGACACAGCATCCGGAAACGGTGAAATACTGGATGCCTTTGTCTATACAAACGGAGAGACAACATCATTCTCAGGCTTCGGCAGCAAAGCAGTGGAGGCAAGCTACAAGCAGCTGAGAAATGAATACGCATGGCTGTCGGATGCATTCAACTCAAAGAATGCAACCTCGACAAGGACTGTCTGCAGAAAACTGGGCAGTCCTGATACAAATACAAAAACGGATTTCTATATAACCGTTACACGGGGAGAAACATTCGGGTACCCGAATACAAGCGGAGAATACACACTTCAGTCAACTACCGCCGCCCAGAAGGGCACCGGCTTGTAACTGCCCGGCAGTGCTGACGGCATCAGGCCTACTGCCTTTGATTCCTGCAGTTTCCTCTTCAG
>CASDXQ010000028.1 GCA_949285145.1 uncultured Spirochaetales bacterium
GACATTCGGATTTGATATCAGCTTGCTCTTCAGAGTGCCGAGTGCGGAGTTCTGCACCTGACACCCAAACAAGCCTTTGTGCCATCCTTTTATGTTTTCGTCCTGCATTACAATGAGACTTCTTCCTTTTGTGATGTCGTGGTATACCTTGTTTGCCTTGTCTCTTCTCTTATTGGCAAGTCTCTCGTATTCCCTTCTGATGAGATGCCTTGTAGCATACCAGCCCCTGGAACCCTTCTTCTGTCTTGCAAGTTTCTTCTGCAAACCTTTAAGGCGTCCCTGTTCTCGGACTGTTATGTCATACTTCTCTCCTTCTGAGGTGGTTATTGTTGTCTTTATTCCGAAATCAAGCCCAAGGTCAGGCTTAACTCCGGTTTCTGTCTTCTTTTCATTCACCGGAACATAGCATGTGAGCATGAAATATATTCCGGACGGCTTCTTCACAAGCTTTGCATTTGCATATTCAGCACCATATGGAATCTGCTCCATGCCGAAGACTCTTACAGGTCTCTTTATTCCGGCAATATGGACAGTGTTCCTGTATTTACCATTCTTGTTGCCTTCATCTGTGTAACATATCCAGTGTGTGTGTCCATACTGGTTGAGATCTATTGAATCATAGGAAGACCTGAATTTAAGTTTCCCGTTCTTCTTTCCCGTCTTATTTCTCTTTGCTGCAAGTGATGACATATCCTGTTTGAGGGAAGAATACACACTCTGGATGAATTTGGCAGGCAGTGTGAGAAGTCTTTCAACAGTATTGCCATCCTTATCAAGAGAGGTGATGTTCCTTTCTCTGGTGTCAAATGTATTGAAAGAATCTTTCTCAAGAGAGATGAGGTAATTGCACAGCCAGCGGCACTGGGTGAAATACATCCAAAGACTGTCTCTCTCACGCTTGTTCAGACACTTGAGATCAAGCTTCATCTCTACGACTAAAGGACGCATGGATGAATGACGCTCACGTGTCTTTTTGAGCGTTTCTTTTATGGTGGTGTTCTTCTGGATGCGTTCCTTTTCGGTCATGATTTATTATACCATAAAACCGTTTAATTACTCAATCATATTTGCTTAGTCAACAATATTTTATTTTATTTCATTTTCTCTTCAGAAATTCATCATCATTTTATTGCATTGAAGATGGTGATTTCTTGTTCTGGCTTTGAAAGTAATTTTCACAATTGCCTGTCATTTCATTGACTTGTCCGTTTCCGTTTTTTAATATATGACATATCAATAATTGACAAGTCAATGGAGATGGAAATGGCTCTGACACTCAATCAGCTTCTGTTCCGCACATTTCATGAAAAAGACAATATGCTCCAGAGTGTGCGGGATGAACTCGGACTCGGAAGAGGCCAGCCGAGACTTCTGACATACCTGCTTTCGCATGGCAGCAGCAGCCAGAATGACATCGCATCATATTTCGGCATAGATCCCGCCGCTGTTTCCAGGATGACGGAAATACTCAGAAAGAATGGGTTCCTGACACGCAGGACAGCAGAGGACTGCCGCCGTTCGAATGTGCTTGAGCTGACAGAAAAGGGAAAGGATGCGGCACAGCACTGGAATGAATCCTGTGAAATGGTGGAAAGAAAGATGCTGAGAGGTTTCACCAGTGAGGAGACAGAGACGCTCAAGTCAATGCTGCAGCGTCTTCTTGACAATGCCGTCTGGCAGGAGGAAGTGTGAAAAGCCTTGGAAAACTGTTTTCCCTGATGGGGAAATATAAAAAGGATGTTCTCATTGCATGCATCCTCGTGGTGATTGAAACAAGTTTTGAGCTTATTATTCCCTCGATGATGGCTGACCTCATCGATAACGGAGTGTCGTCAGGTGATGTGCATTATATGCTGGTCAAGGGCGGTCAGATGGCAGTGTGTGCGCTTCTGGCTCTTGCAACCGGTCTTGCATATGCACGTTTTGCCGCCAGAGCCGCATACGGGTGGGGCTCTGAAATAAGAGAAAAGGAATATGAGAAACTGCAGCTTTATGCGTTTTCAAATATAGACAAGTTCGAGACAGGTTCCCTTGTGACCCGCATGACCAGTGATATCACAGTGATGCAGAACACGATAAACAACGGGCTGAGGCCTCTGATGAGATCTCCTGTGATGCTGCTGCTCGGCATAGTCTTCTCATTCTCGATGAATGCAGAACTTGCTTTTGTCTTCATCATCCTGACACCTCTTCTCGCTGCCGGGCTTTTCCTCATTGTCCGTCATGTGGCTCCTATGTATTCAGTGCTCCAGACGACTGTCGATTCACTGAATTCGGTAGTTGAGGAAAACCTCAGGGCGGTGAGGGTGGTCAAGGCCTTTGTGAGGGATGAGTTCGAGGAATACAAGTTCGAAGGTGTGAACACGAAACTTGAGAACACAGCGATGAGAACCAGCCGTACTGCCGTGCTGAACCTTCCATTCTTTCAGCTTATCATGTATATATGCATTCTTGCCCTTATGTTCTTCGGCGGCTCCATGGTGCTTG
The DNA here is from genome assembly GCA_949285145.1 of uncultured Spirochaetales bacterium. Taxonomy (GTDB): domain Bacteria; phylum Spirochaetota; class Spirochaetia; order Sphaerochaetales; family Sphaerochaetaceae; genus Bullifex. The sequence continues at coordinate 2,488 of CASDXQ010000028.1, forward strand.
AAGGCACTTTGCAGGTCGGCCAGCTTACAGGTTTTCTCAGCTATGTGATGCAGGTTCTGAATTCGATGATGATGCTTTCAAACGTCTTTCTGCTCCTGACCCGTTCCCTGGCTTCTGCCGGAAGAATCTGTGATGTGCTTGATGAGAAGGTGGTCATGAAGGAGAGTGAGAATCCACTGAAGGAGGTTCCTTCTTCTTCCGTTGAATTCAGGAATGTATCCTTCAGCTACAGCAGGAAGGCAAAGGAGAAGACACTGGAAGGCATCTCTTTTTCAATCGCACCCGGTTCCGTAGTCGGGATTCTTGGCGGAACCGGCAGCGGAAAATCATCTCTGGTGCAGCTTATAGACAGACTTTACGACGTTGATTCCGGTCAGGTTCTTGTAGGCGGGAATGATGTCAGGGCCTACAGCCTCAGCACTCTCAGGGATGCTGTGGGCATGGTGCTTCAGAAAAACCTGCTTTTCAGCGGAACGATAAGGGACAATCTCCTCTGGGGGGACAGCAGCGCAAGTGACGGGGAGATGATGGAAGCCTGCGACAGGGCCGGAGCCGGAGAGTTCATACGCAGGATGCCCAAGGGCCTTGATACCGATCTCGGGCAGGGCGGCGTCAATGTGTCGGGAGGACAGAAGCAGAGACTGTGCATAGCACGTGCGCTTCTGAAAAACCCGAAGATCCTCATTTTCGATGATTCCACCAGCGCAGTGGACAGTGCCACGGAAAAGCTTATCAGGGATAATCTGAGAAAACTTGAAGGCGTCACGAAAATATTCATCGCTCAGCGCATTTCAACAGTTATCGAGGCTGACTGCATATTCATCCTTGAAGGCGGTCATCTTGCCGCATCAGGCACCCATGACGAGCTGATGAAGTCGAGCGGAATATACAGGGAAATCCATGACTCACAGATGAAAGGAGGTTCACTCTGATGCCCAGAATGGTAAGTGCCAGAAAACCTGAGAATCTTGTCTATACGGTAAAACGCCTTCTTTCCTACATGGGACGTCACAGGATTTCCCTGCTGCTGGTTGCACTTCTTGTTGTCATAAGTGTCTCCTGCAACCTCCTTGGAACCTATATGATTTCCCCTGTGATAGACTCACTCGTGTCTGGAGGAGGGATGAATGAGCTTGTGAAAGGTGTGTCATTTACAGCCGTGATCTATGCTACAGGCGTGCTGGCATCCCTCGGTTACAGCCAGATAATGGCCGTCTCGAGCCAGCAGATTGTATACGACATAAGGAAAGATCTGTTTTCCCATATGCAGACGCTTCCCATACGCTTTTTCGACATGAATCAGCATGGTGATGTCATGAGCTATTACACCAATGATGTCGATACGATATCAGATGCCCTGAACAACAGTTTCACTGCCGTGATCAAGAACGGTATCCAGATAACAGGCACAATGACAATGCTCATAATCCTCAACTGGAGACTTTCCCTCATAGTCGCATTCTCCTATGCACTGATGTTCTTCTATGTCCGCTTTTCCGCATCACATAGCAAGAAATATTACAGGAAATATCAGTCAAGTCTTGGTTCACTGGACGGATACATCCAGGAAATGACAGCAGGACAGAAGGTCATAAAGGTGTTCAATCATGAGAAGGAGAACCTGAAAGGTTTCAGAAATAAGAATGAGGAACTCAGGAAGATGGGTACATCTGCACAGGCCTATGCCTCCACCATGATACCTGCGGTTGTGAGCATTTCATTCCTGACATACACCATAGTTTCTCTTGCCGGAGGATTCATGGTTCTCTTCTCGCTGACAAGCTTCGGTGCCCTTGCAAGCTATCTGGTATTTGTCAGACAGGCAACGGCTCCGATCAACCAGTTCACACAGCAGAGCAACTTTCTTCTTTCCTCCCTTGCCGGAGCGGAAAGGATATTCGCCCTTATCGACAAGGAAAGCGAGAATGATGAGGGAAATGTCACACTGGAGAAGACTGAGAACGGCAGCTGGAACTGGAATGACGGGGAAAACAGGATTCCGCTCAGGGGCGATGTGAGATTCAACAATGTCACATTTTCATATGTCAAGGGGCATCCTGTGCTTAACGGTGTCAGCCTTTATGCAAAACCAGGGCAGAAGATTGCCTTTGTCGGTTCGACAGGAGCCGGAAAGACAACCATAACGAATCTCATAAACCGCTTCTATGATGTGGATGAAGGTGAAATCCTTTTTGACGGCATTGACGTGAGGAGGATAAGAAAGGCCGATCTGAGGCATTCCCTTGCCATGGTGCTCCAGGACACGCATCTTTTCACAGGTACAATAAGAGAGAACATAAGATACGGTCGTCTTGAGGCAAGTGATGAGGAAGTGGAGAAGGCTGCTGTGACTGCCAATGCCGATTCCTTCATACGCCGTCTTCCTGAAGGCTACGACACAATGGTGGTAAGTGACGGTGCGAATCTTTCAAGCGGGCAGAGGCAGCTGATTGCCATTGCCCGTGCCGCGGTTGCAGATCCCCCTGTTCTCATTCTCGACGAGGCGACAAGCAATATCGATACGAGAACCGAAGACCTGATCGAGAAGGGCATGGACCGTCTTATGGAAGGACGTACCGTGTTCGTCATCGCACACCGGCTTTCCACTGTCAGGAATGCCGATGCCATTCTTGTTCTTGAAGGCGGGTGCATAACAGAACGCGGCAGCCATGATGATCTCATAGCGCAGCGAGGACGTTATTATGATCTGTATACCGGCCTGTTCGAGCTGAATTGAGAAGGCCCTCTCCCGTATTTTCTGCTTGATGCTTTTCCACTCAGCTGGTAATCTGATTGCCATCTGATAACGGGTATCTGTTTCAGCAGGAATTACAATGTCAGTACAAAGAAACAGGAAAAAGGAATATTTTGACGGGGTAAGATCTGCGCTTCCCGTCATTCTGGGCTTCGTGCCGGTCGGCATTGCATATGCCGTCATGGCACATGATGCGGGCTTCTCGGTACTTGAGACAGTCATGATGTCATTGCTTGTGTTTGCAGGGGCAAGCCAGATGATGGCGGTGGGGATGTATGCGCAGGGGGCAGGGCTTGTTGCCATAATAACCGCGGCATTCATCATAAATCTGCGGCATGTGATCATGAGCACCTGTGTGTTCAATCGCATGGGAAACACACCTCTTGCCCTGAGGATAATCTCTTCTGCCGGTGTCACGGATGAGACCTTTGCCATTTTTACGACATCTGATGAAAAGCGGTGCACGCCGGCTTTCTTTCTCGGTCTTGTTTCCGTTGCCTACCTTTCATGGGCCGCGGGATCCCTGATAGGAGCACTGGCATCAGGAGCGCTTCCTCCTCTTGTCTCTGCCAGCCTCGGCATTGCCATGCATGCAATGTTCATAGGCCTGCTGGTTCCCAGTCTCAGGGGAAACGGAAGACTTGCCCTGCTTGTTGTGATTACAGCCTGTGCTAACACCGCACTGTCACAGGTGATGACATCAAGCTGGGCCCTGATAGTTTCCACCCTTGTATGTGCATTTGCCGGGGTGTTCTTTGTCGATCTCGGGGAGGATGATGCATGAGAAGTGAAATTCTTGTTCTCATCATAGGAATGGGATTTGTCACATTCATTCCCCGTCTGCTGCCATCCCTTTTCATAGAAAAGATGAAATTCCCAGCCAGGTTTGAGAAATTCCTCCGTCTGATTCCCTACACAGCCATGGCAGCGCTTGTCTTTCCTTCCGTCTTTGCTGTTGACAGCGGGAATATATGGATTGGAATAGCGGGAGGAGCTGCTGCAGCACTCCTTGCATGGAAGAAACTGCCGGTCATGGTATCTGTCATTGCTGCAATTGCAGTCGACATGCTCATCTACATTCTGTGAAAAATGCAGATCCTCCGGACATTCACAGATCTATTTACATGGTGACATTTCATGAATACTGAACTTTTGACATCTGATGTGAGAAAACTGTATTTCAAGTACCTGCTGCCTTCCCTCGGCGGGGTGCTTGCCACGTCCATCTACAGTACTGTTGACACTATTGCAGTCGGACAGGCATGTGGGCCGGATGGCGCTGCGGCGATAGCCGTGATCAATCCGCTTTTCGCGATATTCAACTTCATCGGGCTTCTTTTCGGCATAGGGGCATCCGTTGAGATGAGCCGTGCAAAAGGGGAAGGAAACAGGGAGAAAGCGGACAGGATCTTCTCTGTTTCCCTCGTCCTTCTTGCGGTGGCAGGCGTTGTCTCATGGAGTCTCATAAGCCTGTTTCTTGAGGAGCTTCTGTATTTCTGCGGTGCTGATGACATGCTTCTGCCTTATGCTATGGACTATTCCTTCTGGATAGTGCTTTCCTATCCTCTTTTTCTTTTCAACGTGTTCATGGCACCGGTAATCCGATATGATGAAAAGCCTGATACAATAATGAAGGCGACGCTTGCCGGCGGTCTTTTCAATGTCTTCGGCGATTATTTCTTTGTCTTCCCGCTTTCAATGGGAATGGCGGGAGCAGGGCTTGCGACAGCCATGGGAGCCCTGATTCAGACTCTCGTGCTTTCATTCCACTTCATAAGGAAACAGTCCGCACTTTCCCTGCGCAGGGAAAGAAAATTCATGTCGCGCAGCCTGAGAATAATCTCATCAGGATTCGGTGCCAGCATACTCGATGTCGCAATCGGCGCACTCACGGTCATAGCAAACAGGCAGACGATGAAGTACGGCGGGAGCGATGAGCTGGCCGTTCTTGGCATTGTCATGACAATTTCCTTCATCCTTCAGCATCTGTTTGCGGGAATAGGACAGGCGGTGCAGCCAATAGCCAGCACGAATTACGGTGCAGGAAAGACGGACAGGGTATGGCAGTCGTACAGGTATCTCATATGGACAGCTTTCATTTTCGGCCTTGTTTCCACTGCAGCCTGTGAGCTTTTCCCGCTCCCTCTCATCAATCTCTTTGTCGATGCAAGTGAGAACGTCCTTGAAATCGGGCCTCATATCGTGAGAGTGTATTCGGCGTCTCTTTTCTTCATGTCGCTCAACATCAACATAGTGTTCTTCCTGCAGTCCATACTCATACCGGTTCCATCCCTTATCATATCGCTTGCGAGGGGACTTGTGCTGAGCGGAATACTGCTGATCATCCTGCCTCTTTTCACCGGCTTTGACGGAATCCTTTATGCACTTGTCCTGGCTGAGGTACTTTGCACGCTTTTCGCACTGCCTTACATGATGTATATCCGTCATAAGGCAGTACGGTGCACAGTTTCCGCTAGAAGCTGATTTTCTCGGGTGCATCCAGCTGGGTTCTCACATAATCTTCATAAGTCTCGTCACGTCTTATCCTGAAAATCTCACCGTTTTCAATAAGATACTCGGCATGGCGCATTTTCGCATTGTAGTTGAAACCCATGGCATGGCCGTGTGCTCCGGTATCGTGGATCACGAGGATATCTCCTTTTTCTATTTCGGGAAGAGACCTGTCAATTGCGAATTTATCATTGTTCTCGCACAGCGAACCTGTGACATCATAGACATGGGAGGCTTTTTCATTTTCCTTTCCGGCAACGGTTATATGATGATAGGCACCGTACAGGGCGGGGCGCATGAGATCCGCCATTGTGGCATCAAGGCCGACATAATCCTTGTACTTGTGTGCGACATGCCGCACCGTGCTTACAAGCCAGCCGTAAGGCCCGGTGATGCATCTGCCGCATTCAAACGAGATGCACAGTTTCCTTCCGCTTTTTCCTATGAGGTCCTCATAAACCTGTCTTATACGCTGTGAGAGGGAGCTGAATGAAATTGCCTCATCCTCCGGTCTGTATGGAATCCCGATTCCGCCTCCCAGGTCAACCTGTTCGATGACTATGCCTGTCCTGTCATGAATCTCGTTCACAAGGGAAAAAAGCATGCGGGCTGTTTCGACAATATAGTCCTCATTAAGCTCATTGGAGGCAACCATCGTGTGGAGATAGAAATGCTTCACACCTTCCCTCCGTGCCCTTTCATAGCATGGTATGAGCTGTTCATGCGTCACTCCGTATTTTGCTTCCACAGGGTTTCCTATGATTGCATTTCCTGTTCTCCCGCTGCCCGGGTTGAAGCGGAACGAAATGGTTTCGGGAAGTCTGCCGCATACTCTTATGACATCATCAATGTGCGTGATGTCATCAAGGTTGATTATTGCTCCCATCCTGAAGGCTTCAAGAAATTCCTCATCCGCCGTGTCATTGGACGAGAACATTATCCTGCCGGGAGGAAAGCCTGCCTCTGAAGCAAGCCTGAGTTCGCCAAGCGATGAGCAGTCGGCACCGAAGCCTTCCGCCGCGATCAGACGCAGCATGCTGATGTTCGGCAGTGCCTTAACTGCGAAATAGTTTATAAAGCCTTCTGACCATGAAAAGGCCTCTCTCATGTTCCTGATATTTGCCTTCACCGCATCGCCGTCGTAAATGTGAAACGGCGTGCCGGCTGTTTTTGCGAAGCGGATCAGATCGCTGCAGTTCAGCGGAAGTCTTTTTTCACTCATCAGAGATTCTCCTTAAGCGATGCGGCGGCTTCTTCAATATCTTCTCTGTGCCCGTATGCCGAAATGCGTACAAAACCTTCTCCTGCGGGACCGAAACCGCTGCCCGGTGTCACTGCGACATGAGCCTTTTCAAGCAGCAGGGAGAAGAAATCCCAGCTGGAAAGGCCATCAGGACACTTTGTCCATACGTACGGACTGTCCACACCGCCGAAGCAGGTAAGCCCGATGGACGCTGCAGCTTCCTTTATGATTGCTGCATTTTCCTTGTAGTATGAGACAAGCTGCATGCACTCTTTTCGTCCCTGTTCTGTCAATGCTGCAATGCCTCCTGCCTGTGCTATGTTGCATGCACCGTTGAAGAAGGTCGTCTGTCTCCTGTTCCAGAACCGGTGGAGGAGACTTCTGTCCTCATCCTGCGTGATCAGGTTGTGCGGTACGATTGTCCAGCCGAGCCTGACGCCGGTGAAGCCTGCATTCTTTGAGAACGAGTTTATTTCAATTGCACACTCTTCAGCTCCTTCTATCTCGTAGATTGAGCGGGGAATTCCGGCGCTCTGGATATAATCGCAGTATGCGGCGTCGAAAATTATTATAGCCTTTTCCCTGTGTGCATAATCGACGAAAGTCCTGAGCTGGTCTCTTGTTGCAACTGCTCCTGTCGGGTTGTTGGGAAAACACAGATATATGATATCGGCATGGGATTCAGGCGGAGAGGCGACAAAGCCGTTTGATTCATCCGACTTCATGTAGATTATTCCGCCGTAACATTCAGATTCCCTGTCGTACAGACCTGTGTGACCTCCCGCGACGTTGGAATCCACATAGACGGGGTAGGCCGGATCCTGCACGGCTATTACGCTTGAAGAGCTGAAAATTGACTGTATGTTAGCCGCATCGCTTTTTGCACCGTCAGAGATGAAGAATGCGTCGGATGGAAGAGTTACGCCGTATTCATTCATGTAGTGGCTTCTCAGTGCTTCCCTGAGGCAGATGTCCCCCTGTTCATCCCCGTAGCCAGTGTATGTGTCGCTCTTTGAAAGGGCATCTATCTTGTCCTTCATCGCCCTGGCGAGTGAAGGAGGAATCGCTTCGGTTGTGTTGCCGATACTGAGGCGGAGTACTTTCTCACCGGGATTTCTCTCACTCCATGCTCTTATGCGCTTTGCAACTTCCGGGAAAAGATATCCGGCCTGAAGATGCGCGAAATTCTCGTTTGCGTGTGCCATCAGATACTGCCCTCCTTTATGTCGGCAGACATTGCATCCATTGTCTCATACAGTCTCTGCCTGTGCTCTTCCTTTTCAAGTGTGCACAGCGGCAGTCTGAAGGACTCCGTGCACCATCCGGCCTTTGCCATTGCAGTCTTGATCGGAATAGGATTTGTCTCAATGAAGCACAGGGTAAAGAACGGTGCGAACCATTTTCCGAGCCGTTCGGCCTCATCCCAGTTGTTGTCAAGTGCGGCATGTATCATTCTGGCCATCTCATGCGGAAAAAGATTCGATGCGACGCTTATGACACCGTTCCCGCCGATTTTTATGAGGTCAAGAGCCAGATTGTCGTCCCCGCTGAGAACCATGAAATCATCACCGGTGGCATTGATCACTTCTTCCATCTGCTTAATGGAGCCTGAAGCCTCCTTGACAGCCGTGATGTTGGGACAGTCATCGGCGAGTCTCTTCAGCGTTTCCGTTTCGAGATTCACGCCGGTGCGGCCCTTTATGTTGTAGAGTATGCAGGGAATTTTCACGCAGTCGGCGATTGCCTTGAAGTGAAGATACATGCCTTTCTGCGTCGGCTTGTTGTAATACGGATTGACAAGCAGAAGAGCATCCGCTCCCGCATCTTCGGCATGCTGTGAGAGTCTTATGGCTTCAGTTGTGGAGTTCGATCCTGTTCCTGCGATGACCGGAACACGACCTGCTGCATATTTTATTGTCTGGGCGATCACCCTGTCATGTTCTTCATGGGAGAGAGTGGGGCTTTCTCCTGTTGTACCGCAGGGAACAAGACCGTCGATGCCCGCCTCGATCTGGCGGTTCACTATCTGTTCAAGAGCCCTGTAGTCAACAACACCGAGATCCGTGAAAGGTGTTATGAGGGCAGTGTAGACTCCTGTGTATTCATGCATTTGCATTACCTCCTGTAAGTGATGATGCGAAATCATCCATGGAATATAAGCCGGCATTCTGCCTGACAAGCCAGAATGCTGCCTGCAGGGCGCCTGCTGCAAAACCTTCGCGGCTTCTTGCACTGTGCTGTATTGTTATTGTGTCGGCAGGTCCGTCAATTGTGAGTGTATGCACGCCGGGAACTCGTCCGACACGCATTGATGTGATCTGAAGCTGGTTATCCTTTATTTTACCGTCACTGTTTCCGGTAATTATCTCGCTCTTCCGCTTAAGACAGGAAAGAACTTTCTCAGCCGCCATCATAGCCGTTCCGGATGGACTGTCCGTCTTTTCATTGTGGTGGATTTCACTTATCGCAACGTCATAGGATGGAATATTGCCGATCAGTTCAGCAGCTTTCTGTACAAGCATGAGAAAGAGTGTGACACCGAGAGAGAAGTTGCCCGAATAAAGTATTCTGGCATCAGTGCCGCTGATGATCTTTTCAGCTTCATCAAGATGTTCAAGCCATCCGGTTGTGCCGATTACTGCCGCAGCAGAGCAGTGTGCATACACCTTGATATTCTCCATCACCGCCTGAGCGTTTGAGAAGTCTATGACCGCATCGGCATTGGCAATGCTTTCTTTTGTAAGCTGCCGGGCCGTGACTTCTTCACATCTGCTGTATGGGTCTATTATGCTGACAACTTCAGCATCTCCTCCTTCGTTGATGAGAGAGTGTATCATGCGTCCCATTTTCCCGTATCCTGCGATTGCGATTTTCATTTTACCTCCGCTTGCGGTAAAAATACTTTATAAGTAACAAAATGTCAATAATATAACAATAAGTTATTATAATAACATATTATCAAGATTGATAATCCACTTTAATTTGCTGATAATCATAAGGCGGAGACGATGATGGATAAGAAGACAATCGAGGTTTCAGCTGCCGTGATAATCATTGACAGAAAGGTGTTTGCCGTTCAGCGCGGGTACGGTGAATACAAGGACTGGTGGGAATTCCCGGGAGGCAAGCTTGAAGCAGGGGAAAGTGCTGCGGAGGCTCTTGTGAGGGAAATAAAGGAAGAACATGACACCGTGATACAAATCGATTCTCCAATCGGAACTGTTGAGTACGACTATCCTGCGTTTCATCTTGTGATGCACTGCTTTCTCTGTGGAGTGAAAGAGGGGAATCTAGATCTGCTCGAAGCAGAGGCTTCCGCTTTTCTTGACAGATCGTCTCTGTATTCTGTGAACTGGCTGCCTGCGGACCGGCTCATTCTCAGAGATGTCGAGAAACTGCTGGAATAGTCAGATTACCCTGTTCATTACACCAGGATAGGGAAACCGGGTCCGCATTTCTGCAGACCCGGTGATGCATCAGTTTTTGGCACTCTCTATTTCTTTGAGCTTTTCCCTGAAAGTTTTTCCGTTTCTTCCCGATATTTTGACAAGATGGGCAAAGCGTGAAATACGGTAGTCGTCAAATCTGTCAATATCCACCTTCCACGACCAGTTGATCTCATTGCATGTGCTCGGCGTATTCATCCTTGCACTGTTGTCAAGTTCGAGGATGTCCTGAAGAGGAACAATTGCCCAGCCGGCGTGGCTCTGCATAAGAACCCTCATCATGGACCACACAATTTCATCATCACTTGAGGAAAGATACTCTCTCACATTGTGTTTTGTGCCTTCATCCTGATTCTCATACCAGCCGAGGAATGTCTCGTTGTCATGAGTGCCCGGGTAGGCGACGAAATCTTCATCCCAGTTATGGGCAAGGAAGTCGTCATAGGTATTGAGTGAGCCGTCGGGAAGACTTGTGAAGCCGAACTGGAATATCTTCATGCCGGGAAGCTGGTTGTCTTTCCTCAGTGCCTTGACGCTGTCCGTCATGAATCCCAGATCCTCCGCAATGATGGGAAGCTGTCCCAGTTCTTTTTCCAGAGTACGGAAGAAAGCTTTTCCCGGTGATTTCACCCATTTACCGGTCTCAGCTGTCGGACAGGATGCCTTTACTTCCCAGTAAGCATCAAACCCTCGGAAATGGTCGATTCTGATGATGTCGCAGAACTCAAGCTGTTTCCTGATTCTTGCAATCCACCATGCAAAACCTGTTTCTTCATGTTTTTTCCAGTTGTACACCGGATTTCCCCATCTCTGTCCCGTTGGTGAGAAATTGTCAGGCGGAACTCCCGAAACCGCAGAATAGCCGCCTTTCGCATCTGTTTTGAACAGTTCTATGTTCGACCATGTATCAGCAGAATCGGCACCGACGAATATCGGGATGTCTCCGATGATCTTTATTCCGAGGTTATTGACATATTCCTTGAGCTTCAGCCACTGTCTGAGGAAGAAATACTGCAGTACTCTGTATGTCTCGGCTTTGGCAGAGTATTTCCTGAGTGTCTGCGGGCTGTATCTGTCACTCCAGAGCATCCAGCGTGCGTCATGATATTTTTCGTCGTACAGCGTCATGAAAACAGCATAGCCGTCAAGCCAGAAAGCATTGTCCTTTCTGAATTTCCTGTATTCTCTGTCATTCTTTCCGCCTTTCTCAAGAAAAGCCGATGCGGCTTTCTTCAGGAGGGGCAGCTTATATGCCCTCACCTTGTCGAATTCGACATGGTCTTCATCGAAAAGGGGCGGAGATGCTATGTCCCCGGATGAAAGCAATCCCTCTGAAACAAGGCTTTCAAGATCGATGAGAAGCTCGTTTCCCGCAAATGTCGAGCGGGATGCATACGGGCTGTTGCCGTATCCTGTCGGACCGAGCGGCAGTATCTGCCAGAGCGTTGCACCTGTCCTGTGGAGCTTGTCGGCAAAGTGGCAGGCCTGTTTTCCCATATCTCCTATACCGTATTTTGTACGTATGCTGGTCAGGTGAAAGAGTATTCCCGCATACCGGGCATTCGTTATTTCCATATCTCTCCTTTACAAAGTCTTCAGCGTTCCGCCTTCTATCAGGCGGTGCGGAACCACCGGGGCTTTGGTTAATTTTTTTCCGTTCATTATTGAGAAAAGCGTTCTGGCGGCCAGAGAGCCTTTCTCGATTCCGGGCTGGTCTATGGTTGTCAGCTTTCTGACACAGCCATGCTGCTGGATGTTGTCAAATCCTATTATCGAAATGTCATCCGGGATGCGGTATCCATCTGATGACAGCCTGTCCATTATTCCGTAAGCCTGGGCATCGCTCATCGTGATGATGCATGTGGGTTCAGTCTTCATTATCTCACCTGCAAGAGCGAGTCCTGATGCGTAAGTGGCTTCACCCTGGAAGTAGCAGAGACTGTTTTCATCCACAGAAAACTCATCAAGTGCCTTTCTGTATCCGCGGAAGCGCCGGGCGATCAGGCCTTTTTCATTGAAGTCCGGCGTAAGGGTGGGGGCGGGAAGGCTGACGATGCTTATCCTTCTGTGTCCGGCCTTGAGCGCCGCTGAAAGCTGGATGTATGCAGCCGCCTCATCATCGATATTGACGGAAAGGAATCTGTCGGAATCTCCGCCGTCGATCATCACAAGCGGCATCGCCCTGACGTCCACAAGACTTCCGACACCGTCGCTTATGAGGTAGCCCATGGTTATCAGACCGTCTACAGTGGCGTTTTTCACGGCTTCATACAGCGAGTCGTTGAGCGGCGGTATGATTGTAAGCATATAGCCGTTCTCCTGACACACAGTACCAAGGCCTCCCATAACATCTATGATGTATGGGTTGAGAAGACATGTGTCGATACTCTGGGGCAGGAGAAAGCCTATAGAAGAATGCCTGCCGAGAGAGAAGTTCCTTGCTGTCGGATCCGGTATATAGCGGAGTTTTCCGGCAGTTCTGAGGATCTTCTCTCTGGCATTTGTGCTGATCCTTTCAGGAGCATTGAAGGCAAATGAAACCGCGGTTTTAGAATATCCTGATTCTCTTGCGATATCGGCAATGGTGATCCTTTTCTTTCCATTTGCATTCATATGCACCCTCCTTTTCATCAGCCCTTGACAGCACCTGCAAGCACACCCTTGATGATGTACTTCTGGCATGTAAGGAAGAAAACAATGACAGGAATCATGGCAAGTACGAGCATTGCCATCATTGCGCCCATGTCTACAGATCCGTAGCCTCCTCTCAGATACTGGATTGCAACAGGTATGGTCCTGTATTCAGTTCCGATGACGAGGTAGGGCATCAGATAGTCGTTCCACACCCACATCGTCTCGAGGATTGCGATTGTGATTGCCGTGCTTTTGAGCATCGGGAGCACGACGGAGAAGAATGTCCTGACCGGACTCGCCCCGTCAATCATCGCAGCCTCCTCAAGTGCGAGTGGAATGCTCTTGATGAATCCCGAGAACATGAATGTGCTCATACCGCAGCCGAAGCCGACGTAAAGCACTATGATTCCCACCGGATTGTCAATGTGAATCATATTTGCAAATTTGCTCATCGAGTACATGACCATCTGGAAAGGCACGATCATCGAGAATACGAGAAGGTAGTAGATGATTGTGGTGACTTTTCCTTTTACTCTGGTTATGTACCAGGCGAGCATGCTGGTCAGAAGCAGTATGCAGACAACCGATGCTATCGTTATCCACAGTGAATAGCCGAATGCCGTGAAGAAGTTGATCTTGTCTATTCCGTTTGTGTAGTTGCTTATTCCGACAAAGCTCTGCTCGTTGGGGAACTTGAATGCTCCTGCTGACGAGATGAAGAGATTGCCTTTGAAGGAGTTCATCAGGACGATGAGAATCGGGAAGATGATGAACGCGGCGACTACAATGAGGATTGCAAACAGAATCCATTTCGTGTATTTCTTTCCAACTTGTGCCATATCAGTTCTCGACCTCCTTGCTTCTTGTTGCGACAAGCTGCACGAGTGCGATTGCGGCAACTAGGATAGTGAAGATTACGGCCTTTGCCTGACCGACACCTTCAAAGCCGACTCTCGAGTAGAAGGTGTTGAATATGTTCAGCGCCAGCATTTCCGTCTGATGGTTCGGTGCGCCGTTTGTGAGAGCGAGGTTCTGGTCGTAAAGCTTGAAACCGTTTGTCATCGTCAGGAAAAGACAGATTGTGATACTCGGCATGACAGACGGGATGATTATCTTGAAGAGGGTGGTCTTGCCGTTGGCACCGTCAATGGCCGCGGCTTCAAGCATGTCTGTTGAGATATTCTGTATGGCAGCGATGTAAATGACCATCATGTAACCGACATTCTGCCAGTTCATCAGTATCACAAGACCCCAGAAGCCATACTTGGCATCAGAAAGCAATGTCTGCTCGAAACCGGCAAGAACGCCGTTGAGCACAACCTGCCAGATCCATCCCAGGACAATGCCTCCGATGAGGTTCGGCATGAAGAATACTGTTCTGAACGCATTTGTTCCGGGAACGCTCTTCGTGAGAATCAGGGCCAGAGTAAAAGCCAGGATGTTGATTGTGATTACAGTGATTATTGTGAAACCAAGAGTGAACCAGAAGGCCTGTGTGAAATAGTTGTCAATTGTGAATGCCTTAACGTAGTTGTCAAAGCCGACAAACGTGGCATCAGTGATGGTTGTGAACTCGCAGAAAGACAGCACGAATCCCCAGATCATCGGAATCAGGAAGGAGAGCGTGAAGCATATCAGTGCGGGTAGGGCGAATAGAGGGAAATATTTTTTAAGTGATTTTTCCATTTTTTTTTTGACCCCCTGTTGTCATAAATGGAATTGTCTAATGAAAAAAGCCGCCATATTAGGGAAAGCTAATGATGACGGCTTTCATTCTCTACATCAGGCTATTACCTTCCGATGAGTGATGCCTCACGTGCCCATGCATCCTGAGCTGCTGCTGTGACCTGATCCCAGGTGTAGCGGCCGTTGATGTACTCGAGCATGGCCTGTGCGAAGTCTGCCTTCCACTGTTCTGAAGGAATTCCGCCGAAAATCCATGGAACAGCTGTGATGCCGTCCTTGTTCATCCAGATGTTGACCTGGCGTGCAAGAGGATCGTCTGGTACTTCTTCAGGTGAGAAGGATGAGAAGGGTGTGAGGAACATCAGCTGGCTTGCGACAATTTCCTTTCCTTCTTCGCTGCTGAAGAGCCAGGTGAGGAAGGTGTCAGCGCCTTCAAGGGCTTCGGGAGATGCGTTCTTGTTGAGTGCGAGGTAGTTCTCTGTACCGATGCACAGTCCCTTGTTCTCCTCTCCCTCGATTCCCATGTAAAGCGGGAGGAATTTGATGTCATCATCTGCAACTGTATTACCTGCAGTTCCGAGAATCTGAGCTGCCGCCCAGTTGCCGTTCTGGACCATTGCGACCTGACCGAGTGCGAACTCTGCCATGCTGTCTGCATCAGCCTTTGAACCGACCATACCCTTTGCGGTGATGGAGTTGTTCAGATAGAGATCGAAGATGTTCTTGAAGTTCTCGCTTGCGACAAAGTCGAATGTGGCAGCTGAACTTGATGTTGCAAGGTCGCCGAATTCAGCGACAAGGGCAGGGTTCACGAGGTGGGTTGTCCATCTCCATTCGCTGCCCGGCATGAATGATGTGGAAGCGAAGACGCCCTGGATTCCGAGCTCGTCAAGGTGCTTTGACATGTCTTCGACAACTGCCTTGAGTGTCTCGAAGTTTGTGATTTCCTCTGCGCTTGAGATGTTTACAGCCTTGTCGGGTAGGGCAAAGTACTTTCTCATGATAGCGTCGTTGTAGATGATGCCGTAGCCTTCAACAACATACGGGATTGCAACAACATTGCCATCAAGTGAGAGAGCCATTGTCTTGTCAGCAAGGAGGTTGTAGAAGTCTGTATCCTGAAGAGGAGCGACTGTTGTCGCATTCTCTGCAATACCGACAGGTCCGTTGACTTGGAATATTGTCGGAGGATTGGACTTTGTCAGCTCACTGCGAAGTGTCTGCTGATACTGGTTTGATGCAGCTGTGACGACCTTGAGGTCATACTGCGGATATGCAGCCTCGAATGCAGGTTCAACAACACTTGTATAAACGTCTGCAATTTCCGGCTTGAAGTTCATGAAGTAAACCTCGGTCTTCGATGAACTCTCACTGCCGCCCTGTGCGAAGACAGAGGAGACAGCGACCAAAGCGATGAGCAGAATTGTCAATGCTTTTTTCATTTGTTTCTCCTTTTTTAGATTGCTACTCGATTGGAAACCGTGCGGAAGAGGATTTGCCGTCCTGTCTCCGCTTACGCTTTCTGATTTCATGCTAAATCGGTTTTCTAAACCGGTCAACAAAAATTTTATGGAATTTTCCGCACTGTGCCGGCAATATTAAGCTTTTGATATATTTTGAACAATATTGATATTGGCAGGAGCGAATATCGCCAACAAAAATTCTATATGGTATAAAATGGGCATTATGAACACAGAACTTATTTACCAAATCATTATGATTGCCGTAGGTTGTATCCTCATCTATCTGGCAATCAAGAAAGAGATGGAGCCGACACTCCTTCTTCCGATGGGTTTTGGTGCCATACTCGTAAACCTTCCGGGAAGCACAATCGGTGATGCCGCGGCTCACGGACTTCTCGGCTGGCTCATGGATGTGGGCATCAACGGCGCAGAAGCATTCCCGCTCCTGTTGTTTATCGGTATCGGTGCGATGATCGACTTCGGACCGCTTCTCTCGAAACCATGGCTCATCTTCATCGGGGCTGCAGGTCAGGGCGGTATCTTCCTCTCAATGATGCTCGCAAGCTTCTTCTTCCCTCTGAACGATGCTGCAAGTATCGGTATCATCGGTGCTGCTGACGGTCCCACCGCGATTCTCGTAAGCACAAGGCTGAACAGCCAGTTCTTTGCTCCGATACTCATCGTTGCATACTGTTACATGGCTCTTGTGCCGATCATACAGCCGGTAGTCCTCAAGGTGACGACCACAAAGAAGGAAAGATGCATCAAGATGCATTACAAGCCCAGTTCGGTTTCCAAGACGACAAGAATCATCTTCCCGATCGTGGTGACTCTCGTTTCCGGCATTCTTGCACCGGATTCAGTCGCACTCGTAGGCATGCTGATGTTCGGTAACCTCATCAGGGAATGCGGTGTTCTCGGTTCTCTCCAGAGAGCTGCGCAGGACATCCTCTCACCGACAATCTCGCTTCTTCTCGGTCTTGCAATCGCACCGACAATGTCCGGTCCGGAACTGCTGCAGCCTGAAACACTCATGATCATCTGTTTCGGTCTTCTCGCATTCATTTTCGATACTGCATGCGGCGTGTTCTTCGTAAAGATCGCGAACCTTTTCACAAAAGAGAAAATCAACCCGCTTATCGGCGGTGCAGGTATTTCCGCATTCCCGATGTCAAGCCGTGTTGTTCATAAGGTCGGCAACGAAGCAGACAAGCAGGTATATCTCCTGCCGTTCGCTCTCGGTGCAAACGTATCCGGTCAGATCGCATCAGTTCTCGCAGGCGGCCTGATCCTCAGTTATTTCGGAGGAGGTCTGGTATGACATTTCAGCCAATGAGCAATGTTCTTGAGGCAGTCACAATGGGCTTTTCACGCTGGGGGCTTCTTGCTGTAGGTCTCGGTGTGCTTTTCATCGTCATGGTCATTCTTGCACTGTTCTTTATATTAATACTTTAATCAGAATGAGGCCCGCTTGCGGGTCTCTTTCTGTCTCTGATGAGGAATGTGACACTGTTTTCAGTGTATTTCGCACTCACCACCTGTCGTGTCCTGTACACTTCTTCTATCGCAGCGCTGTCAGAAGCTTTGAGTGTGAGTGTGGAAAGCGAGAGCAGCCTGCACGCCTCTTCCTTCATCCTCAGGATGAGACTGCCGAGGTTTTCCCCTGTCTTTGCCGAAACAGATATCGCATCGGGATGTTCTGCCTTTATCCTTGCAAGTGCGATATCATCCGGGTTTTCCATGTCGCATTTGTTGAGTACTGTGATCACCGGTTTGTCCAGTGCCCTGAGTTCAGTGAGGACTTCCATTGTCGTCTCGTAGTTGCTGATGACATCCTCGCTGGATGAATCAAGGACAAGTATGAGCACATCCGCAAGCCGGGCCTCCTCAAGCGTTGATGAGAATGCATCGATGAGGAAATGAGGCAGGTTTGAGACAAAGCCGGCAGTATCGCAGAGAATTACGGAGAGACCGTCATCAAGCTGCAGCGTTTTTTCAAGTGGATCGAGCGTGGCGAAAAGCCGGTCCTCGGCAAGAGTGTCAAAACCGGTGAGCGCTTTTAAAAGCGAACTTTTCCCGCTGTTGGTATAGCCTGCAAGCGCAAATGACGGTACAGCGGATCCAAGGCGTTTTTTACGCTGTGTCGTACGGTCTTTCCTGACATTCTCAATTTCCCTTCTGAGCTTTACTATCACTTTCTCAAGCTGTCTTCTGTCGAGCTCTATCTGCTTTTCTCCTTCTCCCTTGGCACCTCTGACACCGCCGCGCTGCTGTGAATACGGGTTTATTCCCTGCTTGAGACGGGGAAGAAGGAACTGCGCCTTTGCAAGGGCAACCTGAAGCCGGGCCTCCCTGCTTCTTGCCCGGCTTGCGAAGATTTCGATGATAAGCTCGTTGCGGTCCAGAACCGGCTGGTCCAGATATGCTTCAAGGTTGCGGCTTATGCGGGGAGAGAGGGATGTGTCGAAATAGACCAGGGTGGTTTCAAAGAAGAGAGCATGCTGTTTCACTTCCTCCGCCTGACCCCGTCCGATGAGAGTTGAGCTGTTTCTTTCCTTCACATTGAAGAAGAGTGTGGAAAGACTTTGTATGCCGAGAGTGTCAAGCAGGCTGACAGCCTCATCTTCCTGTCTTTTGAGACGGTATTCGCTTTCTCTGTACTCGCTGATTATTACGATCAGGGCTCTCTCTACATCCTGTACTGTTTCTATCATCAGCATAATGATTGCAGACTCCTCTCATTCTTGCAAGCTGAGACGAATTGGTTTAATCTTGTCACGAGGTTTTTGAATATGGCTCTGAATTGTGGTATTGTAGGACTTCCGAACGTCGGCAAGTCAACGATCTTCTCGGCAGTCACATCCGCCCCTGCGGAAGCTGCCAACTATCCGTTCTGCACTATAGATCCGAATGTCGGAATCGTATCGGTTCCCGATGACAGGCTGGAGAGAATCGTTTCTCTCATTCCTCCTGCGAAGGTGGTTCCGGCAACAGTTGAATTCGTGGATATAGCCGGACTTGTGAAGGGGGCGAGTCAGGGAGAGGGACTTGGCAACAGGTTTCTCGCGTCGATCAGGGAAGTCGGTGTCATTGCTCATGTCGTGCGCTGCTTTGACAATCCCGACATCATTCATGTGAACAACAGAATCGATCCCGCCGGGGATATCGAGACAATAAACATAGAGCTTGCGCTTGCTGACCTGGAGACAGTGGAAAAGAGGCTTGACAAGCTTGTGCGCATGTCAAGGGTGGACAAGGAGCAGCAGAAGGAAAATGCATTCGTGATTCCTGTGCTCGAGCGTCTCAGAAAGGCTCTTGGCGACGGTATGGCCGCCCGCTCCGTCATAAACGATGAAGACGAGGTGAAGGCTTTATATGATCTTCACCTGATCACTATGAAGCCTGTGATATACGTGTGCAATGTGGATGAGGATTCAATCAGCGGTGAAAATATGTACGTCAGCACAGTTCGTTCCATTGCTGAAAAGGAAGGAGCTGAGGTCGTAGTCATCTGCGGTAAGATAGAAAGCGAGATAGCCGCACTTGACAGCGAAGAGGAAAAGCGTGAATTCCTTGAGGCTGTCGGACTGGAGGAAAGCGGACTGAACAATCTTATCAGAAGCGCCTACAGGACACTCGGGCTGAGAACATTCTTCACGGCCGGAAGCGATGAGGACAGAGCCTGGACATTCCATGAAGGCGACAAGGCTCCCCGCTGTGCCGGAATAATCCATACGGATTTCGAAAAGGGTTTCATCCGAGCGGAGGTCTACAACTGTGAGGATCTTTTCACATACGGCAGTGAAATCAAGGTAAGGGAGGCGGGACGCCTCAGGCTGGAAGGCAAGGATTATGTTGTTCAGGACGGTGATATAATGCATTTCCGCTTCAATGTATGACAGATTGAGGCACTTTTCCGTTCAGGACGGCGGCAGGCCGTCCTTTTTTCATCTGACAGTGCATTTAATTCCTGTTTTTGTATTGACTAACGCGGCATTAAAAGCTTATTCTGACCAAGCTTGGTTTTTACCATGCACATAATATTTTCGGAGGGTATAAATCTAATGGCAAGAAACATGGCTCCTAGATTTAAACAGTGCAGAAGACTTGGTGTTAATGTATGTGGACATCCCAAGGCAATGAAAAGAGCAAATTCTCCGGCATTCGCCAAGAGAAGAAAGCCTACTGAATACAGTAAGCAGCTCACAGAGAAGCAGAAGCTCAAGGCTTATTACGGTGTACTTGAGAAGCAGCTTCATCACTATTATGAAAAGGCTCTCAAGAGCACAATGATGACAGGTGACGCACTTGTTATCCAGCTTGAGACCAGACTTGACAACTGCGTATACCGCATCGGATTCGGCAATTCAATCCGCCTGGCCCGTCAGCTTGTTTCCCACGGACACATCCTGGTTAACGGAAAGAAGATTGACATCCCGTCTTATGAAGTCAAGGTCGGCGATGTGATCTCACTTAAGGAGAGCTCAAGAAAGAACGAGCACTTCAGAGACTGCTTCCTCGGTCATCCGGCTTTCAATCTTCCTTATTTCGAGAAGAATGATGAAGAGTTCAGCGGAAAGCTCACAAGACTTCCTGAAAGAAACGAAATTCCAATTGAAGTAAACGACCAGTATGTAGTCGAATACTACAGTAAGTAATAACCGGAAAGAGTATTCCTTCTTTCTCTGGACCTGGCCACATACTGGGACCTTCTGCTTTCTGACCGCCATTCCCTAATTGATCAGGAAGATAACAGAAGATGCGCCTTCCGGCTGCCCTCATGAAAAGAGGCGCATTGAAGAAAGAAGACGAGAAATTTCATAACAGGTTAAAGACCGGCTTTGAATGTTTTCAGCCGGTCTTTTTTATCGGATTCAGAGGCAGGACAAAACCGTGTTTTTATGTAAAATTCATCTGAATTTTGGGTTGAATTTGTTTTACATTTATAATAATTAGTTATACAGTAACGTTTTACTCATTTTACACGGATTTTACACAACATTGCCGGTTCATTTCACATTCTCATCATAGATTGTAGCCATCAAATATGAAAACCAATTTCAGGAGAATGGAAAAAATGAAAAAAATTTGGTTAATCGCACTTGTTGCTCTTTGTACACTTGCCCCGGTTTTCGCAGGCGGTTCCAGTGAGGAATCACAGATCGTGTCCACAGACGGTTCAACATCAATGGAATCAGTTATCGGCTCTCTTGCTGAAGCATATATGATGGATCATCCGGAAGTGACAGTCACATACAACCCGACAGGATCCGGCTCGGGTATCACAGCTGTTTCAGAAGGCCGCTGCGACATCGGTCTTGCTTCACGCGCTCTCAAGGATGCTGAGATTGCCGGCGGTCTTACACAGACAATCCTCGCTCTTGACGGCATTGCAATCATCGTTAACAACGAAAACCCCGTAAATGATCTCACACTTGAGCAGATCGCTGCTATCTACACAGGAGAGATTGCAAACTGGTCCGAAGTAGGCGGTAATGATGGACCTGTCGTTCTCATCGGACGTGAAGCCGGAAGCGGTACAAGAGACGGTTTCGAGTCAATCACAGGAACCGAGGATATGTGCCAGTACCGCCAGGAGCTCACAAGCACAGGTGATGTCATCACAACAGTTTCCACAAACGTCAACGCAATCGGTTATGCATCCCTTTCTGCAGTAAGTGACAGCGTCAAGGTTGTTACAGTCAACGGTGTTGCTCCAAGTGAAGCTACGGTTCTTGACGGTTCCTACCTCGTACAGCGCCCGTTCGTGCTCGCAACAAGAACAAATGATGCTCTCAGCGATGCAGCTCAGGCATTCTTCGATTACATCACAAGCACTGATGCCAACGAAATCATCGCAGGTGCAGGTGCAGTTCCTGTAGCAGAGTAAGAAAACAATCAGCAGAATAACGTAGGAATGGGAAATGAACGCAAAAAAAGCTAAAGAAGATGTAATTCACTTCATATTCCTGATCCTCGGACTCATAGCGGTCGGCTCGGTTCTGGTTATCACGTTATCACGGTGTATCTGGTAATCTCCGGGCTGCCTGCCATAAGGGAAATAGGCCTGGCGGATTTCCTTTTCGGAAAACGCTGGGCTTCTACTGCAGCTGAGCCTGAGTATGGAATTCTTCCTTTTATCCTGACAAGTATCTACGGTACGGCTGGCGCAATCATCATCGGCGTTCCAATAGGATTTTTCGCATCGGTCTATCTTGCGAAGATGGCTCCAAAGAAAGTCTGTCAGGTAATGGAACTTTGTATCGGAGTTCTCTCTGGTATTCCCTCAGTTGTCTACGGCCTCGTAGGCATGCTCATACTTGTTCCGGGTATCATGGCAATTTTCAACGTGCCTGACGGTGCAAGCCTTCTTGCCGCTATAATAGTGCTTGCCGTAATGATTCTTCCTTCGGTAATCAAGGTGTCATTGAGTTCTCTTCAGGCGGTTCCCAGGGAATATGAGGAAGCTTCTCTCGCACTTGGTGCGACAGACACGGAAACATATTTCAAAGTGACGGTTCCGGCTGCCAAAAGCGGAATCTTCACGGCAATCGTACTTGGCATCGGACGTGCAATCGGCGAGGCAATGGCTGTCATGATGGTTGCGGGAAACGTCGCAAACATGCCCAGTCTCTTCCAGAGCGTAAGATTCCTTACAACCGCCGTTGCAAGTGAGATGAGCTATTCATCAGGACTTCAGAGACAGGCGCTTTTCTCAATCGCACTTGTTCTCTTTTTCTTCATCATGCTCATCAACGCAACACTTATGCTGATCAAAAAGAGGAGTCAGAGCGTATGATCCAGCAGTTGTCAAACAGAAGAAAGGCATGGGGCAATATGATGAAGGCTTTCTGCTACATCTCGATAGCAGCCGTGACGGCCCTCACGCTTTTCATGATACTTTATATTTTTTACAAAGGCATACCTGAGATCACCTGGTCTCTTGTTTCCACAAGCCCCAGCTATCTCAGGCACACGATCGGCATCCTTCCTGATATCATGAACACTATCTATGTCGTGATCGCGACGCTTGTGATGGTTCTTCCTATCGGTGTCGGTGCCGCAATCTACCTCACTGAGTATGCAAAGAACAGGAAAGTCGTCGAGCTCATCGAATTCGCTGCTGAGACTCTTTCCGGCATTCCCTCAATCATATACGGCCTTGTCGGCATGCTGGTGTTCTGTCAGTTCATGGGTCTGCAGACATCTTTGCTTGCCGGTTCGATGACTCTTGTGATCATGAACCTGCCTACAATCCTCAGAACAACGCAGGAAGCCCTCAAGACTGTTCCCCAGAGCTACAGGGAAGGGGCATTCGCACTCGGTGCCGGAAAGTGGAGAGTCATAAGGACGGTTGTCCTTCCCAGCTGCATAAACGGAATCGTCACAGGCTGTATCCTTGCGATCGGACGTATTCTGGGCGAGAGTGCCGCGCTGCTCTTCACGACAGGTTTCGCACACAATCTCAACGGTTTCATCGAAGGCCTGCGATCTTCCGGTGCCACACTCACAGTTGCCCTGTATGTATACGCAAAGGAACAGGGCGAGTTTGAAGTTGCATATGCGATTGCGGCAATCCTCATGGTGCTGACGATTCTCATAAACATTGCAACAACTCTCATGGGACGTCTCATGGAAAGGAGAAATGGACAGTGAAAATTCTTGAAACACACAACCTCAATCTCTGGTACGGCCAGAGTCAGGCTCTTAAGGATATAAATCTTGACATCGAGGAGAAGAGCATAACAGCTCTCATCGGACCTTCAGGCTGCGGAAAGAGTACTTATCTGAGAACACTCAACAGAATGAATGATCTGATCGACGGTGTGAGGATTGAAGGACAGGTTCTTTACGAAGGGCAGGACATTTTCAGCCCGAAAGTCGATGTCAACGGACTGAGAAGAGATATCGGCATGGTATTCCAGAAGCCGAATCCGTTTCTGATGAGTATTTATGACAATATCGCTTACGGTCCCAGGACAAACGGGATAAAGTCGAAGGCAAAGCTTGACGAGATTGTCGAACGTTCGTTGAAGAACGCAGCTCTCTGGGACGAGGTAAAGGACCGCCTGAAGAAGAATGCGACCGGGCTTTCCGGCGGGCAGCAGCAGAGACTGTGCATAGCACGTGCCCTTGCGGTTGAGCCTAAGGTTCTTCTCATGGATGAGCCGACTTCCGCCCTTGATCCGATTTCAACAAGCAAGATAGAAGATTTGGCTATGGAACTTAAAAGAGATTATACTATAGTCATTGTCACCCACAACATGCAGCAGGCGCTGAGAATAAGTGACACGACTGCCTTCTTCCTTCTCGGCGAGCTGATTGAAGCCGGCGATACGGAGGAACTGTTCAGCAAGCCTAAGCTGAAGAAGACAGAAGAATACATTACAGGAAGGTTCGGTTGATATTATGACAAGAATAAAATTTACAGAACAGCTGACTGATCTGAATAACGAGATGATCCAGATGGGAGGCCTCTGCGAGAGTGCGATCGATACTTGTGTCGATGCTCTGATCAACGGCGATACCGCACTTGTGAAGGTTGTTTCCCAGAGAGAAAGGGAAATCGATGAGAAGGAATCGGAGATCACCGCGCTGTGCATGAAGATGCTTCTGCATCAGCAGCCTGTGGCAAGCGATCTGCGCCAGATCAGTGCGGCGCTCAAGATGGTCACTGACCTTGAGAGAATCGGAGACCAGGCAGATGATATCGGGGAGATGATTGCATACACGGCTCATCATCAGCATGGCGAATACAGCCTGATCCAGAAAATGGGTCTTGCAACCAAGAAGATGGTCCGCGATTCAATTGATGCTTTTGTGAAGCAGGATGAGAATCTCGCACTGTCCGTGATAAAATATGATGATGTCGTTGATGAGCTTTTCGTGCAGCTGAAGAAAGTTGTCATTGAGGCCATCAACCAGAAAGAGATTGACGGTGAGTATGCAAGTGATCTTCTGATGATCGCAAAGTATTTCGAGAGAATCGGAGATCATGCAGTCAATGTTGCCGAATGGGTTGAATATTCGGTCACCGGCATACACAGGAGAGATGAACAGGAATGATTTTCGCGGTTGAAGATGATGAGAGCATCAGGGAAATAGAGATATACACACTTAACAGCATGGGCTTCAAGGCTCAGGGTTTTTCCGATGCCTCGCTTCTCTTTGAAGCACTGGAGAAAACCATTCCCGACCTTATCATTCTGGACATAATGCTTCCCGGGGAAAGCGGCGTCGGTATCCTGCGCCGGCTTAAAGCTTCTCATGAATACCGCGACATACCGGTCATCATGGCGACGGCAAAGGGAAGTGAATATGACAAAGTAGAGAGCCTTGATGCGGGCGCTGATGACTACCTTGTCAAGCCTTTCGGAATGATGGAGATGGTCAGCCGGGTCAAGGCCGTGCTGAGAAGAAGCGGGAAAAAGGAGACTTCCGTGCTAACGCTCGGCCTCATAACCCTCAACAAGGCCGAACATGTCGTGATGGTTGAAGGCAGGAAGATTGCCCTTACGCTCAAGGAATTCGATCTTCTTGAGCTTCTCATGTCAAACCCGGGCATCGTATTCACCCGGGAGACGCTGCTTGACAGAATATGGATGCAGAGTGCGGGTACCGAGACAAGGACCGTAGATGCCCACATAAAGACACTGCGGCAGAAACTCGGCAGTGCAGGTGCCCTCATCGAGACTGTCAGAGGTGTGGGCTACCGTATTGAAGGATAAGAGGTGACTTTATGAATAAAACCATTTTCCGTGCCGTACTGCTTTCATGCTGTATAGTTATGGTTTTCAGTCTTGTCTTCACGCTTTTCTTTCTCAATTCCTATTTCACTGGAATGGAGTTCGCGACTCTTCAGGCTCAGGCTGAGCTGACGGGAGAGGCTGTAGAAAAGGCGGGGGCGACTTTTTTTGATGATTTTGACAGTGATGTGTACCGTGTGACATGGATAGATAAGGACGGCACAGTGATCTACGATACCGCGGCCGATGCCTCCGGCATGGACAACCATGCCTCCCGTCAGGAGATAATCGATGCGATGCACTTCGGTTACGGACAGTCGAGAAGACTTTCCGATACGATAGCCGAAGAGACGCTTTACAGCGCAGTCCGCATAGATGACGGTTCTGTCGTGCGTCTGTCCCTGACACAGCATTCTGTCTTCCGTCTCACGCTCGGTGTCATTCCTTACATGCTCGCTGTCCTTGCGCTTGCCTTCATTCTGTGCATGTTCATCTCGAAGTGGATCTCCGGCAGAATCATCGAACCTCTCAACAATCTCGATCTTGACAATCCGCTTGACAACGAGACATACGGGGAAATTTCCCCGTTGCTGGTCAGAATCGACAACCAGAACAGGCAGATCGCGAAACAGATCGATACTATCCGCTACCGTCAGAAGGAGTTCAATGCCATCACGGACAACATGAGGGAGGGAATGATCATCCTGAACAGTGCGGATCTCATAGTGAGCATCAATTCCTCAGCGGTTAAGCTGTTCGGGGGAAGTCAGGCCGTTGTGGGCAGGAACATACTTGTGCTCGAGCGCTCAGTGGAGTTCATGAACGCTCTTGATGAAGTTAAGAAAAACGGCAGAAGCGAATACTTCTTCGAACGCAACGGTTTCGTGAACAGGATTATCGCGAACCGCATTCATGACGAGAAGAGCAACAAGACGATCGGGACCTGCATCCTCATAGTTGACGAGACAGAGAAAGTCCTTTCCGAGGGCATGAGAAGGGAATTCAGCGCCAATGTGAGCCATGAGCTCAAGACACCTCTGCATTCAATCCTCGCCGCAAGCGAGCTTCTGATGAACAACCTTGTGAAGGAGGAAGACAAGGCTTCCTTTGTGAGCCGGATCCACAGCGAGGCCGGGCACCTCGTCACTCTTGTCGAAGACATAATCAGGCTGAGCCAGCTTGACGAGACAAAGGAATTCCCGAAAGAGCCGGTTGACCTTGCTGAAATAGCGTCGTCAGTGTTTGACGCCCTTTCAAAGAGTGCGGACGAGAAGCATGTAACGCTGAAAAAGGATGTGGATGACATAAAGATAAACAGCGTTCCGCGTCTTGTATACGAAATCATTTTCAATCTCTGCGACAATGCCGTGCGCTACAACAGGGAAGGCGGATATGTTGAGCTTTCCATAAAGAAAGGCCCTGATGCAATTGCCGTCTCGGTACGTGACAACGGAATAGGAATCCCCTCCGAGCATCAGGCACGCATTTTCGAGAGATTCTACCGCGTGGATACATCCCATTCCCGCTCGACAGGCGGAACCGGTCTCGGACTTTCCATCGTGAAGCATGCCGCTCTTGTGCTGGGTGCTCAGGTGAAACTCACATCCAGTGAAGGGAAAGGCTCCGCATTCATTGTTTCTTTCCCCCTTGACTGCCTGACCGGCTGACGAAAGAAGAGAAACTTTTTCATTTGCCTCTGCAGCTGTGCATCATCGGTGTGCAGCTGTTTTTCATGCTTTCCCATATCGGAAACATGGTTGACGATTGTTTTTTCTCCTGTTACGTTTTAGCTTGTACCGGAGAGTTTTATGGATACCAGAAATGTCGGGAATATCATGGAGGAGGTCGTTTCTCTTTCTGACAAAATCAGGAGGATAAGCGAGGATGCAGCCGGAAAGTCAGGTTCCTGCACTCTCCAGCAGCTGAGAATCTGTGCATTCATCCAGAAATGCGGAGGCTCCGTCAGCCAGAAGGAGATTGAGAAATTCACAGGTTTGAGAAGGCCGACCGTAAGCTTTCTTGTCGACAATCTTGTTTCAAGAGGTCTTGCTGTCAGAAATGCTTCACTTTCCGACAGGAGAATGCGCACTGTTACGCTGACGGAGAAAGGCGATGACGCTGTCAGGAAATACGGAGCGCAGCTTAAGGATATTTACAGAATAATAGGTGTCACGATAAGCAGTGAGGAGCTGGGCCTTTTCAGTGCCGTCGTGGAAAAACTGGATAAAATATTGGAGTTGGCAAGTGTTAAAGTTACTGTCTAAGAGCATCAGGGAGTATATCGTGCCTACAGTCATTACACCGCTTCTGATGATCGGAGAGGTTGCCATGGAAGTTCTCATACCGATGCTTATGGCCCTCATCATAGATAACGGTGTCTATGCCGGCGATATGGATTATATCGTGCGCATGAGTGTTCTCATTGTCCTGGCTGCGCTTCTGTCTCTGTCATTCGGAGTCGGCGGTGCATTCACCGCCGCAAAAGCGTCTTCGGGTTTTGCAAAAAATCTCAGACATGATATCTTCTACCATCTGCAGGATTTCTCTTTCAGGAACATCGATTCTTTCTCTACATCATCTCTCATCACAAGGATGACGACTGATGTGCAGAACGTGCAGCAGTCGTACCAGATGCTGACAAGAATCTGCTTCCGTGCTCCCGTGATGTTCATTTTCGCAATCGTCATGGTTGCGAACACAGGAGGTTCCCTCGTGGTGATTTTCGCGGTTGCCATCCCTGTGATCGCAGTGCTTGTCTATCTGCTGATGAGAAAGGTTCATCCTATTTTCAACCGTGTCTTCAGAAATTACGATAAACTGAACATGGTTGTCGAGGAGAACCTTACCGGTATCAGAACGGTGAAGGCCTATGTGAGGGAAGCCCATCAGATTGACAAGTTCAATGATTCCTCCGCATCAATAAGAAATGATTTCGTGAGAGCCCAGAAATTCATGATACTCATGAACCCGATGGTGCAGGCGGTTGCCTATACGTGCATGCTGGCAATCTGCTGGTTCGGCGCCCACCTCATCATGGGCGGCGAGATGGGCACGGGACAGCTCATGTCCACATTCACATATACCATGCAGATCCTTTCATCTCTTGTCATGATTGCAATGATCATAACAATGCTTTCCATAAGCCGTGCATCCGCCGAGCGCATATGTCAGGTGCTGGCAACTGAAGCGGATATGGAACTTGACGGCCCGGGGCTGAAGGAAGTGGGGAACGGAGACATCGAATTCAGGAATGTAAGCTTCTCCTATGGCGGCAGGGGACAGCCCCTCTGTCTCAAGGATATAAACATAAAGATCAATGCGGGAGAGATGGTGGGAATCCTCGGACCCACCGGAAGCGGCAAATCCTCATTCATATCGCTTATCGCCCGTCTTTACGATGTTACGGAAGGTTCTGTCCTTGTCGGCGATCATGATGTGCGTGAATACAATCTGACTGCTCTGAGAAACAGTGTTGCAGTTGTCCTCCAGAAGAACACCCTTTTCTCCGGAACCGTGAGAAGCAACCTGCAGTGGGGCAGCAAGGATGCGACGGAAGAAGAGATGAAATGGGCGCTCACTGTTGCCAATGCTGATTTCGTATTCTCTGCAAAAGACGGTCTTGACAGCGTCGTGGAGCAGGGCGGAAACAACTTTTCCGGCGGACAGAAGCAGAGACTGTGCATTGCCCGGGCCCTGCTCAAGAACCCGCAGGTCATAATTTTCGATGATTCCACAAGCGCGGTTGACACTGCTACGGACGCACAGATCAGGCAGGCGCTGAGAAATGATGTGAAAGGCGCTACCAAGATCATCATCTCGCAGCGCGTCAATTCAGTACTTGATGCCGACAAGATCATAATCATGGACAACGGCCGCATCCAGGATGTGGGAACACACGATGAGCTGATGGCAAGAAATGAAGTCTATCAGGCACTTGTAAACGTACAGCTGGGAGGTAAGGAAAATGCCGGAACCGATGAATAGAAGAATGGGTGCAACCACGGTAAAGCACGGCGGAAAGACTTTCAGGAGACTTTTCTCCGAGGTCTTTTGCGGCAAAGGCCTCTCTCTGACTGTCGTATTTGCCTGCATCATAGTTTCAGCACTCGTGACGGTCTTCGTCTCATCGATGATCGAGACCCTGATCGACGATTATGTCACACCGCTCATCACAGGAGGACTTGACAGTTTCGCACCATTGCTTGCCGCGATGACCCGCTGGGCCGCAATAATGGCATGCGGTGTCCTGTCAGTATATGTCTACTCGAGAATAATGGTGACGATAGCGCAGGATGCGCTGATGAACATAAGGGACAAGATGTTTGAGAAACTGCAGCGTCTTCCCGTCTCTTATTACGATCAGACACAGCACGGTGCGACGATGTCTCTTTTCACGAATGATGTCGACACCCTGCAGCAGATGATAGGACAGTCCCTTGTCGGTATCGTATCATCCCTGCTTACTGTCATAATGGTGCTTGTGACTATGATCAGGAACAGCTGGCAGCTGACTCTTGTAGTCATAGCCGCAACCCTTATCCTTATGTATGTGACGAAATCGGTTGCGAAGAAGAGCGGACGCAATTTTGCCGCACAGCAGGCCAATCTTGCCCGAGTCAACGGCTTCATCGAGGAAATGATAAACGGCAGCAAGGTCGTGAAGGTATTCTGTCATGAAGAGGAAAGCGAGAAAGACTTCGATGCCATAAACGAACAGCTGTGCGAGACAATGACCAGGGCCGGAAGCTATTCCAACGTCATGGGGCCCATAACAATGAATATCGGGAACCTGCAGTACGTCGTGCTTGTCTTCATCGGTTCTGCAATCTGCATAATGGCAGGGGACTTCGCATCCGGCTATACCGTCGGCATGCTTGCCGCATTCCTCCAGCTTTCACGCAGTTTCGCAAATCCGATCAGCCAGATCGCACAGCAGGCCAATTTCATTCTCATGGCACTTGCCGGCGCAGAGCGCATCTTCGACTTCCTTGACAGGGAAAACGAAGTCGACAACGGGTATGTGACACTCGTCAACTGCACTGAAGATGAGAGCGGCAATGTGACGGAGTCAGAAGAAAGAACGGGGAAATGGGCTTGGAAACATCCTCATACGGACGGCAGTCCCGTCACATATACTCCGGTGAGGGGCTCAATTGAGATGCACGATGTGGATTTCGGCTATGTGCAGGACAAAATAGTGCTTCATGACATAACGCTGTATGCAAAGCCGGGTCAGAAAATAGCATTTGTCGGTTCCACCGGTGCGGGAAAGACGACCATCACGAATCTTCTCAACCGGTTTTATGACATTCAGGACGGAAAAATACGTTTTGACGGCATAAACATCAACAAGATAAAGAAGGA
Organism: uncultured Spirochaetales bacterium; assembly: GCA_949285145.1. GTDB lineage: Bacteria > Spirochaetota > Spirochaetia > Sphaerochaetales > Sphaerochaetaceae > Bullifex. The sequence goes on from CASDXQ010000028.1 coordinate 33,336, forward strand.
TGATCTGCGTCATTCCCTGGGCATGATCCTTCAGGATACCCATCTGTTCAGCGGTACGATCATGGAGAACATCCGTTTCGGAAAGCTTGACGCAACTGATGACGAGGTCATTGCCGCCGCAAAGCTTGCCAACGCTCATGACTTCATCATGATGATGTCCGATGGCTACAATACCATGATCGAAAACGACGGAGAAGGACTTTCGCAGGGACAGCGCCAGCTGCTGTCCATCGCCCGTGCCGCAGTTGCGGATCCTCCCGTTCTTGTCATGGATGAGGCGACAAGCAGCATCGATACCCACACCGAGACTCTCGTTCAGTCCGGTATGGACCGTCTGATGGAAGGACGTACCGTATTTGTGATTGCTCACCGTCTGTCGACGGTACGCAACAGCAACTGCATCATGGTTCTTGACCACGGCAGAATCATCGAGCGCGGCACTCATGATGAGCTTCTGGCTGCAAAAGGAGTCTACTACCGGCTTTATACCGGCGCTTTCGAGCTCGAGTGATAACCATATTTATTTTCGTTCAAGGGACGGCTTTATCCGGCTGTCCCTTTTGTTTTTAGCCAAAAACCGACATTTCCTTGTATAGAGATATGGAACACAAAAAGAGTTCCGAATCTTTATTACAGCGGAGGTTCCGCATTGACAGATGAACT
>CASDXQ010000029.1 GCA_949285145.1 uncultured Spirochaetales bacterium
TTGAGCGTGGAATGGAAGCTCTCCTGAGCAGCGTTCTCATCGCAGGAATGGCCAATGGAAGTGAAGGACTGGATTACGGAACGCTTCCTTGCAAGGTTCTTGAAGATCCTGGAGCGGTACTGAGAGCCCTTGTCGTCATTCCCCGGGAGTAGAGCGAGATGATCTGCCCGTTGAACAGCGGAAGCCTTCTTTCGTGCTTCTTCACAATCTCTGGCTCGAACTCCCCGTTGCGATCTCTGGGCACCTTTATCTGCGCCTCTCCATCTCAGGTGATGACGGTCTTCTCCGAGTAGCCGTTCCGGCTGTTTCCGCTGCCATCTCCATCGTTTGAATGCTTCCTGTAGCCGAGGTGCGTGTCCATCTCAGCCTCGAGTGCCTTATTAAGCAGTCTTGCTGTGAGCTTCTTCGCAAGCCCGTCTGCTCCGAACAGCTCTTCCTGAGTCATGCCATGCAGATCCAGCTGGTCGAGAATCTGATCAATTACATCCTTTTCCTTTGTGCTTTTCTTGGTCATCTGCTGTCTTTCCTTTTTACAGTAGCATTTTCTAATTACACAAAGAATCGTACAGGCCCGTCTCATAAGCTTCAACGGAAGCCGCCTGTCACTCAATCCCGCTGGGGATCTTCTTGCCCTCTTTGCCGCATTCATGTGGGCAGTCTATTCTATCATCACAAAGAAGGCGGGAACTTTCGGCTACAGCACAATACTCACAACAAGAAGAATATTCGCATACGGCATCCTCTTCATGATCCCCTTCTACATCGCCATGGGAGGCCGTTTCGATTTTAACCGTTTTGCATCAGCGCCCAATCTTCTCAACATACTCTTTCTCGGCATCTGTGCATCCGCACTGTGTTTCGTCAAATGGAACTACGCGATGAAGAGTCTCGGAGCGATCAGGACAAGCGTGTATGTCTATCTTGTCCCGGTCGTGACAATAATCTTCTCCTTCATCTTCCTTCATGAACCACTGTCACTTATGGTTATATGCGGCACGGCACTTACACTTGCGGGGCTCATCCTGTCGCAGAGTATCAGGCGTCCGGAAATGAAAAAGAAGGAAATCAGCTGACTTAAAGCCTTTTGGCCAGCTCGGGAAGCTTCTCGCTCCACATCTTCTTTTCCGCAAAGGCAAGCGCATCGGCTCTGCACCTGAAGTTCCCGTACCCGTCATCACGGAATTCATCCGATGTGGCAGGAGGACATTTCACTCCCTCAAAATCGTATTTATCCTTCTCCGAGCCGTAAAGTGAAAGCAGGAACTGACAGTAACCGTGCACTCCCCCGATATCCTCAACAAGATTCAGGCCGTCAGCTGCGATCATCACAGAACGATGGATGTCAAGACATCTCACCCTTGCATCCTTAGGAGGTTCCTCGCTGCTGAATTCAATGAGGAAAGTCCAGCTGTCACTGCTTCTGTATTTATAGACAAGCCTGCTAGCCCACTTGGATGTGAAATCCTTCACGCTCATCTTCTCAATGAGCTCAAAGCATCTGTCTTCAAACAGTGCACCCAGCTGCTGTACGCTGAGTGAGCTGAAGCGAAGTGTCTCAGTCCGCTCCTTTCCACTGCTGTAAGGTTTGTAATTTTCCAGCCTGCACACGTATGAAAGAGTCTCGCGCGTACCGCTTGTCCTGTAGACTGCGACAAGCTGGCTGTCATCCTCAGTAAAAGATGAAACCGCCTTGCGGCAGGATGCCGTATCCTCTTCTTTTCCGTGGTATTTATACGGCCCTGTATACTTCTTTCTTCTCCAGGACTGGAGAGAATCAGATGAAGAATCAGCCCATCTTCTTGCCTCATCGCTCATATACGGATTCCTGAAAAGCACTCCGGCAAGCCCGGCCCATTTCAATGATGAGCTGCCTGTAATCTTCTCATAATCCTTTTCCGTAAGCTCAAAGCAGTGTGTATGATTATTGAGAAGGCCGAAGGAAGCTGTGATGGCATAATGAAGCGCCCACAGCGGCATGTCATCAGGAATGACAAGTTCTCTTGAAACAGTCTGACCTGTGACACCTCCGAGTCTTTTCAGGATAAGCTTCTCTCTTGTATTCACATTCATCAGCGAGACTTTCACCCTTGTCCAGCTGAATTCATTTCTTTCCTTCATAACACATTTCCTCACACTCTGCAGATTCTAGCAGGAAAAGCATTTCTTTCCCACGGTGCAGACAGCTTTTCCATTTTGGAATAATTTCACATCAACTTAATCTTCTCTTCAAAGAGAAAGGTTACATTCAAAAATGAATAAAGGGGTGGAAAAGATTGAAAAAGAAAGACCATCTGTTGCTTGCATCCTTCATTCTTGATCTGTTTGATTCAAGCGTGCTGACTCTTCACAGTGCAGCTTTCACAGCCGGATGCATAGAACCCGATCTGAACGTGTTAACTTACCTCAGGGGAAGCCGGAAGGAAAAGAAGTTCCACGGACATAACGCTGGAAACTGCAGAGCTCATCTGGAAAAACTGCTTGGAAAGATAGAGGAAAGAGGACTGACATCAGGCTATGACTGTTTCCTTCTGGGCATTGCGGTGCATTACATCGCAGACAGCTTCACTGCTGTCCACAATACGGATATTCTTGATGTGGACGTGAAAACACATCTTGAATACGAGAACAGGCTGCATGAGGAACTCACGGAGGAACTCAAAAAGCCGTTCATCTTTGAATACGGTATGCTGAACACCTCTTTGAAAGATTATGTGTCGGATAATCATCATGCGTACTCAGCATCTGCACCGTCAACAAAGAATGACTGCAGCTATATAGTGAAGACCTGCTGCGCCGTCACACTTGGAGCAGTTGTACTGTCACAGGGAGTTGTCTCCGCACTAAAGTATGCCGCAGTGTGATCCGTCATATTTTCCAGAACACACTGCATTCAAAAAAATGTCAGGCACGAAACCTGACATTTTCCGCTTGGACATCCTCTCTTTTCAGAAATCAAGGAAGAATGTGAACGATGTTGTGATGTTGGCATCTCCGTCCGTGAACTTCTCTCCCGTGAAGAGATACGCTACCTGATAACCAAGATCTATGAAGTCGAAGAAGCTCACTGTCATCTGTATGCCGGTGCTTGCAAGGAAGTTGCTTCCCTTCTCATCACTGTTGAAATAATCGCCAAAGCCGTAACCGACATCAAGGAACAAGTTCACACGCGGGAAGATGCTGCTCCAGGAAGGGCCTGCAAATCTTATGTCAAAGTTGTTGACAGCTGTGAACTGGGTATTGTATGTCCAGGTATTGTAACCGCGCACCTTGCGGCCGAGTGACACCGGCCCCTGAATATATACGGGAACCTCGCTTCCGTCTGTCCAGTTTACATTCACTCTGTCAACGAATGTTATGCTGAACCAGTGCTGGCCGTCCTCAATGAAGCTGAACGGAGTATAGGCTGCGACAGCATTGAAAGTAAGAGAATAATAGTCAGCTTTTCCGTCAAGTGCACTGTTGAGCAGTCCCGGCCCCCATTCTGCTTCCAGACTTGCAACAAAACCATTACTGTACATCTTCTGATCATCCATCATGTCAAGCTCGAGTTCAAGGTAGAATTCTGTGCCGAGATGCTCTCTGACTCCTCTCAGATCCGGGTAAACGACCCCCTGGTAATCAGATCCTATATACTCATCGAGTGATCTGATCGGGAAATCACCGCCATTCTGTCTTACATGTCCTTTTCTGAAAGAATCCCTGTTCACCTCAAAGCGTCCGCTGTAGCCGGCTGTGAGAGTCAGAAGATCTTTTCCCTCCACAGCAGAGCCCAGAAAGCCCTGAGAGAAACGGAGCTCCCATTCCGTCTGGATCACATCATATACAACAGGATCTGTTCTCATGACCTTTCCTGTTTCAGGATTCTGCCAGACCTTTCTCTGGTTATAACCGCCACCGACAAGAAGATCTATTTCTGTCGTATTTCCATCAATCAGGCTCAAGCCTGTGTATCCTGCTCCGGCTTTGAGATAGGATGGGACAAAACCCGCAAGCACTTCGGCATGCTGCCCCAGATCTCCGAACACGAATTTGAAATCGGATGCATATGCACCGGAAAGTGCGGCAAGAACCGCTATGATTACAAGAAACAGTTTTTTCTTCACTCTGAATCTCCTTTGTTAAATTCAATTCTACAATCTATTCATGCAGACTTTCAATTCTCGCTTTTCAGGTCATCAGGCTCGCCCCTGTCAACTTTTCCCATGGTGAAGAACGGAATTGCCATGAAGAACGCAGTGAAAAGGAAAAGAGAAGGATAACCGAAAAGATCGATGCATGCTCCTGATACCGGAGGAGCGATGATGCTTGCAGCCTGGCTGAAGAAATAATAAAGACCTGTATAGATTCCGATCGTCGTGTAATCGGACATCTGCCAGAGCATCGGGAACGAGTTCGTCACAACTGAAACCCAGAAGATACCGAAACAGAAAAGCAGAGCCCAGAATGTGACAAGGCGCACTGTGCTGTTCCAGCCTGATGTAATATAGCTGTGTGCAAAGACAAGCAGTGTCACAATCACAAGAGCGGCAAGAGAGGCTCTGATCGTTTTTTTACGTCCGAAACGATGTGCCACCTTTCCTGAGGGAATTGCGAAAATGGCATAGGCGACACCGACCATACCTGCAGCAAGAGATGCGGTTCCGGATGAAGTGCCGAGCACTTCCATGCTGTACATACCGACAAAAGGAAGAACTCCCTGATACGCGATGAACCAGGAAAGAAGGGAAATGAGTATGAAGAGCGCGGACTTGTCTTTCTCGCCGAGAACAACTCTGAGACTCTTAAGTATCGGTTCGCTTTCCTTTTTTGAGCTTTCCTTCGGCACCGTGGAATTCTTTTCCTTCACGAAAATGAAAAGAAGAACTACTGCGATGATGACAAATACAGAAGCCACCGGAAATGCGAGGATATCTTTAACGCTTTCTTCTGAACCCGGAAGCCTGACTGGGACATCCATCAGTCTGGCAAGCCCTATCGTTCCCAGAATTGTCGCGATTCCTCCCATTGTGTTGATGACTCCGTTGGCTTCCGATCTCAGATCGCCCGGAACCATATCCGGCATAAGGGCTACAACAGGGCCTCTGACTGATTGCTTGCTCAGATTGAAACAGAATACAAGAGTGATCAGCAATGCCAGGGAAGACAATGCTGCAAGCGGAATGAATCCGAAAAGAAGCGCAGAGAGAGGCAGCAGCGTCACAATGAACGGCATCCTTCTCCCGATCCTGGTGGAAACCCTGTCGCTCAGCGCCGAAGAAAGGGGAATGAGGAAAATTGCAAGAATATTATCAAATGTCATGATAAGCCCTATCACACTGGCGCTGTCGATGAATTTGCCAAGGAAAATAGGTATATATGTATCATACAGAGGATCCATCAGCCCCATTGTGAAGAAGCCGAGTCCTATCAGGAATGTTGTAAGGTAATAGCCCTTAAGACTTTTCTTTTCTGCCATAACTGCCTCCTTTAAGCAAGCTTACCATATTATGAACAGGATAATCTTGCTATAAAAAGCAGATTTTTGTAAAACTTTCCTGTTATGATAGCCGACAGATGCGCACTTGAAAGAAAACTCCAGCTTACGGAAAACGAGAGGAAATGGTTTGATGATCCTTCCTCCCTGCCTCTGCTGATCTCCGCTCAGATGGAGAAGCTGATCATGCCTGACGATCCGGATGATCCCATAAGACGCCAGTTTGTGCCCGATGTGAGGGAGAATATAAGGATAAGATCAGTTGATCCTCTCGCGGAAGAAGAACATTCTGTCACCGGACGCCTCATACACCGTTATGAGCACAGAGCCGCGCTTCTGACAACTGACAGATGCTTTTCCTACTGCCGCCACTGCTTCCGCCGGCGTTTCACCGGACTTGAAAGCGGGCCTATCAGCACAAAAGAGATAAGAAAGGCCGCATCTTATCTGAAAGAACACAGGGAAATCCATGAACTGCTTCTTACCGGGGGCGATATGTTCACCCTTTCAGACGAGCACCTTGATCAGCTTTTCGATGCCATCAGGGATGCAAGGGAAGATCTTGTTCTGAGGCTCTGCACCAGAGCTGTGGCTTCATGTCCTTCCCGTTTTGATGACAAGCTGATGAAACTCATCGAAAAATACAATCATAAGGGTCCGCTCCTGCTTCTGACACAGTTCAACCATCCCAGAGAGCTTACTGAGGAAAGCATCGCCGCCGTGGGAAAATTTCTCGCTCTGTCAATTCCCGCATTCAATCAGAGTGTCCTTCTGAAAGGTGTCAATGACAGCGTTGACACGCTTGAGGAGCTGTGCAACAAGCTGCTTTACAACCGTATAAAACCGTATTACCTCTTCCAGTGCGATCTTGTTGAAGGCACGGAACATCTCAGGGTAAGCGTTGAGAAAGGCCTGGAGCTTGAAAAGGAGCTCAGAAAGAGAGTCTCCGGTCTTGCGATGCCACAGTATACAATCGACCTGCCTGAAGGCGGAGGCAAGGTCATCCTCACCACAGACTATCTTGATGGAAGAGAGGGAGACATGCTTGTCTTTTCTACTCCGGACGGGCAGAAGAGACGCTACCCTGCAGACTGAGCTGTGCACGCAGTTCCTCATCGTATTCGGGAACAGCACCTCTTTTCGTCACAACATACCCTGCAAGAAGCGAGGCTTTTTCAAGAGCACTGCCTGTATTCTCACCCCGGGAAAGGAAATGAAGGAAAGCAGCGGAAAGACTGTCCCCCGCTCCCACAGTGTCAAGCACTTTGACCTCTGGTGCGCCGGCATGGCAGGAACCGCCGTCTTTCTCATAGCAGGAAGCTCCTCTGCTTCCTTCACTGACAAGAACCTTGCGCACACCGGTGTTATCAAAAAGCCATTTTATAAGTTTTTCACTGTCAACTGAAAGCATGGCGGCAACTGCAGGAAGCTCCTCATCGCTCATCTTCAGTATTGTCGCTTTTTCCAGCCCTCTTCTTATGCTTTTGCAGGTACTGAAACGGCCTCTGAGATTAACGTCAAAGAAATATTCCTGTGCGGAAACAACATCCAGCAGCTTTTCAAGAGTGAGAGCGCTTGTCATGCATCGCTGGGCGAGCGTTCCGTAAATGAATACATAAAACTCATCATTGAACAGTTCCATATACTGATCCGGAGAAAGGCGTATGTCGTCCCATGCGCATGGCATATTGAAAACATATGACGCGTTTCCATCAACAATCGTAATATCGGCACGTCCTGTCGGAAACGGTGAAATCCTGATCAGTTGACCTGAAATGCCGGCGTCCTCAATACAGTCAAGGGTATGCGCACCGAGTGCATCCTGACCTACTGCAGAGATGATCTGCACCTGTCCTCCGAGTTTCCTCATATGTGCAAGGACATTGAACGGAGCCCCACCGAGCGTTTTCTCATCCCCGTTCACATCCCAGAGCACCTCTCCGAAAGCAACAGCTTTCATACTTTTCTACACCTCCCTGATAACATACAGTCTTGAACCGAAATCACCGAGCAGTCTGAAGGAAGGAGACATGCCGTTTCCAGTAAACTGGGGGCCGAGCGGGAGACCGTAGTGTTTCAATATCCTTCCGGAAACCAGAGCAAAGAATCTTTCGCTTTCTCCGCACTCATGCACGCCTGAAATGGTGCCGTATTCGCAAAGCGGAATGATTTCCCTTCTCGCTTCGACTTCATACATGCACTCATCCTTTGCAAAAGGCATGAACAGCCTGTCTTCTCTTCCGCTGTGACATTCATTGAGCGTCTGTATCTGTGCGGCAATGGTTTCCTTCCCATATGTCATATACCAGAAACGCTGATTGGAAGAAATCACAAGTTTGGAAAACACTCCTTTCTGCAGTGTGCAGCGGTGAGCCTTATAGAAAGCCGTCTGCCTCTTCACGGCCATTCTGTCTTCATTACAGAGCATGGAAAGATCAAGTTCATAGCCGAGGGAAGAGAATGCGGCAATATTGAAACGGCTTTCGATCCGGCTGTGGCGGAGACACTGATGAGAAGGCGATGCCGATACATGGGCCGTCATGGCTGATGAAGGGTAACCCATCAGAGTTCCTTCCTGGATCGCGATCCTGTCATGCAGATCCGTATTGTCACTTGTCCAGATCTGTGGCATGAAACACAAAAGCCCCAGATCAAATCTGTTCCCGCCCGATGCGCATCCTTCAAAAAGTATATCAGGGAAAGCAGAAGTTATCCTGTCAAGCAGGCTGTACAGCCCAAGGATATAACGGTGAAGGAACTCTCCGTTATCCGGATCCGGATAGTCGGTTATGGTACGGTTCATATCCCATTTCACGTAGGAAAGACTGCAGGAGGAGAAAACAGCGGAAAGCTTTTCAAAAAGATAATCCCGCACCTCCTTTTTTGTCAGATCAAGCACATACTGATGACGGCAGACAAGAGGCTCTCTTTCTTTCCTTCTCACGACCCATTCAGGATGGCGGGAGAACAACAATGAATTTCTGCTGATCATCTCGGGCTCAACCCACAGCCCGAACATCAGTCCTTTCGCGGTTATCTTGTCTGCCAGAGCCTTGAGTCCGCCCGGAAGCCTGTCTTCATCAGGCTCCCAGTCACCCAGAGAGGAGGTATCATCCCTCCGTCCCCTGAACCATCCGTCATCCAGCACGAAAAGCTCAATCCCGCCGGATACGGCTTCATCTGCAAGACGGAGAAGCTTCTCCCCGGTGAAATCGAAATAAGTAGCCTCCCAGTTGTTCACAAGAACAGGCCGTTCCTTATCCTTCCACCTGCCGCGTATGATGAATTTCCTTACAAAATTCTGGAAATTGGCAGAAGCACACTGTCTTCCGGAAGGCGAATAGGTCATCACTGCCTCCGGTGTCTCAAACGCTTCTGCCGGCCCGAGATTCCACTGGAAGGCATATACATTCATTCCTGCCGTAACTCTTATACGGCCGAAAGGCGAAACCTCGGCAGTTTCCATGTGATTGCCGGAATATATCAGATTGAAACCATATGCTTCTCCCCTCGTGTTCTCAAGGAAAACCAGAGGATTGTGTTCATTTCCCGAAATGCCGAGCTTGCTGTCAATCACAGTCATTCCGCTCTTCAGGACATGAGCCGTCTCATGCCTTTCCCTTGCCCATGCACCGTCGTAGGAATAAAGAGTGTAATCACCGAAGGGAATGTCGAGAAGAAGTGATGAGGAGCGCCTGATTTCAACTTTTCCTCCGGCTCTGTTCTCGATTCTCATCGAACGCAATATCACATCATCTTCCTCGTAAACAGTGTAGCGGAGAATGACGGCAATCGAGCAGGCAGCGTCAGACAGTGTTATCTCAAGTGTGCTGACTGTTCTGTCCGCAAGCGCCGAAGCCGGAAAGGATGCGGACTTTCCTTCAAAGATCCTGAAACTTTCATAAAGAAATTCAGGAAGAAGCATTGAACCGTCTTTCCATAATTCAATTGATGATGACCGGAAATCGCCACGACCCGCACTGGCAATCTCCGCAAGAATGTTATCAGGGAAAACAGTCTGATGTTGTTCGTCTGTATAAGGAACAGTGCCGAGCCTTATCCTGCCGCTTTCCTCAAGCAGCGGGATATGTTCATCGTTTTCAATCCCGACACCGTAGCAGACATGCTCAAGAAAGCCTTGTTCCGAGATTTTCATAACATAGGAAGTACCCGCCGTGGAAAGATGGAAATAAGGTGCCGTGAATCTTATCATCTGAACCTCTCAATGAAAATGCCTGCAGATTTCCGGTCTGCAGGCATCTTTCCTCATCTGAATCATCGACTCAGATGCCAAGCGCCGCGAACAGATCTTCTATTGCTCCGGCACGTGCGCTTTCCCTTGCTGACGGATACTCCTGTGTATCGGTAACTTCAGGAATCCCCGTGAAATCAGGTGTATTCACAACCCTCTTTTCCAGAGAAGGCTCCGCATCCTCAGAAGGCACTTCCTCCTGCACCTGCTCTTCTTCCGCAGCAGGCTGTCCAGATGTCTGTGATGCTATCTCTTCGACAATACGGGCCTGCCACTGTGCAAGCACTTTCTCTATTGCAGCTTCAAGCTCCTCATCAGTCAGTCTGGCAGAATCAACATATTCCCTGAGCTGTGATGCGAAAGCTTCAACCTCTGCCTGTATTTCAGCTCTGAGAGCTTCGAAATCGATAGTATCAATATAGGCGGAAAGACGGGCAAGAACCTCCTCGCTTACAGGCTCTGTCAGCAGACTGACCAGTTCTTCCTCATCAATTCTCTCCCCGATGACTTCCTTTCTTATGATGCTCAGCAGCTCATCATAGTTCGCGGCAACATAACTGCCTATTTCATCTCTTATTATGGAAATGGCCGCATCATAGTTCTCATTGACATAACTTTCAATTTCATTTCTTATGACAGAAAGCGCCGCAGCATAGTTGTCTTCCACATAGTTTCCGATCTTCTCATCGACAGCAGACAGGAAAGCCTCTCCGTTTTCCGCGATATATGCGTCAGCGGAAGAATAGACATATTCCCGAACCATTGAGGAAATGGATTCGGTGAAAGCCGGGTCTGAAGCCACAGCCTGAGCGATATCGTTTCTGAAAGACTCATCGGAAAGAAGCATCTGACGGACTTCCTCAGCAAAAGCCTCGGCCTCGCTGACTGTCTGCGGATCGGTTTCAAGAGGTTCATTGACATCAACCAGACTCTGTGACTGTCTGGCTCTGGCCTGTGCGAGAACTGTATTCTCATTTCCCGGCCGGACTGCAAGCAGCACCAGGAACACACACAGTGTCAGTACTGATAGAACACTTAATACAACAATACGAGAAGACTTACCCATAAATGTAACCTCTGCTTAGTAGTGTATCATAATAAAAAGCAAGTTGTCGATAAAGATATTCTTTATCTGAATCATTGAGTATTGTGATGACTTTCCTGCCGCTTTCAAAAAGCGTGCATCCGATATCTTTCTGGCTTTCATCCCTGTCTCTGAATGCCTGTGCGCTTATACCGTCCCTCTTCAATGCACGTTCTGCCCTTACACGGAATGGCGCATAGAAATAAAGTATCTCATCGCAAAGGCGCACGAGATCCATCTTCTCAAGCAGGGCACAGTTTATGACACTGACCTGCCTGTCCTTTATGAATCCGGCAACTTTTTCCTTCATCCATGGATGACTTATGCTGTTGAGTTCTTCAAGCTTTTCATGTGATGAGAAGACGATTGAAGCGAGGATTCTGCGGTTTATGGAGCCATCAGCAGACAGGACTTCTCTTCCGAACGAGGAGACGATCCTGTCCCTGTTCACGGCAAGAGCCTCATGTCCCAGCTTGTCAACATCAATGACATCAATCCCCCTTGAGGCAAAGAAGCGTGCTCCCTCATCCTTTCCGGCACAGCTTTTTCCAGTCAGTCCGATAACCATCAGTGCATATCTCCCCAGCGCTTTGCGCTTTCAATGCTCACTTTCAGCGGAACAGAAAGGGCATCTGCTTTTTCCATGCATTCACGGACAAGGATCTTCATTTCCTCAAGTTCGGCTTCAGGAACTTCAAAGATAAGCTCATCGTGAACCTGCAGAAGCAGTCTGGATCTGAGGGAACGCTTCTTCATCTCGCAGAACACTGCAGCCATGGCTTTTTTCATGAGCTCAGCAGCACTGCCCTGGACTATTGTATTAAGAGCCACTCTCTCGCTTGCTGCCTTCACAGTCTTGTTCCGGCTGTTAATTCCCGCAACAGACCGGATATGCCCTCCCAGAGTCTTCACGTACCCGCACTCAGATGCTTCACTGACGACTTTATCGACATAAGTCCTGACAGCACTGTAGCGCTCAAAATACTTTTCTATGAAGGATACGGCATCGGAACGTGATATGGAAAGCTCATTTGAAAGCCGGAATGCAGACATGCCGTACATGATGCCGAAGTTTATCGTTTTGGCAATCCTTCTTTCAGACGGTGTCACTCTTTCAACAGGCTTGTCGAAAATGAGGCTGGCAGTATATGCATGCACATCCCCGCCATTGAGGAATGCCTTTCTGAGCTCCGCGTCTGCCGAAAGGTGGGCAAGCATCACAAGCTCAATCTGGGAATAATCAGCGGAAAGCAGAATACAGCCGTCCCCCGCTTTGAAAGCGGAACGTATCATGCGCCCGTCCTCACTCCGGATGGGGATATTCTGCAGATTCGGATTCTTGCTTGAAAGCCGGCCGGTGGCGGTTCCTGTCTGAAGAAAAGAGGTGTGAATACGCCCTTCCTCATCAGTCAGAAGAGGAAGCGTGTCCACATAGGTGCTGAGCAGTTTAGTCACGCCGCGGTATTCAAGTATCAGCGCAATGATCGGATCTTCGCCTTTCAAAGCTTCCAGGGTATCGGTTGCAGTTGAATATCCTCTCTGCGTTTTCTTTCCCGTCCTGAGACCCATTTCCTCAAAAAGCACGCGGGCAAGCTGCTGTGTCGAATTTATGTTGAAATCATGACCTGCCCTGCTGATTATCTTCTTCTCAAGTTCCTCCTGTTTTCCGGACAGCGTCTCATCCAGGCTCCTCATGAAAGCCCTGTCAAGGAGAACTCCGTTTTTCTCCATGTCGGCAAGCACCGGTATGAGAGGCTTCTCATAAACATCAAAGACCTTGTCGAGTCCTTTTTTCTCAAGCTCATCCTTGAAGTGAAGATAGAGTCTCCATGTGAGATCGCTGTCTTCCGCGCTGTAGCGTGTCGCATCCTCAAGACTGACCTCCGTAAAGTCGGTATTTTTGCCGACAACATCATCATAACTGATGGTCTCATAGGCAAGATAGCGGACAGCAAGAGCATCAAGGGAGAAACTTCCTGCTTCCGAATCAAGGAGCCACGCACTGATCATCGTGTCACTTTCAATCACAATATTCCTGACACCGTTTGCGTAAAGCACTTCCATGTCAAATTTGATGTTCTGCCCCACAAGACGCAGACGTCCGGTTGAAAAATAATCATTGAAAAGATCTATCACATCAGCTTTATCGAGATACTTCACACCGCCTGCGGTCAGAGGACAGTAGAAAGCTTTCTTCTTCTCGTATGAAAATGAGAAGCCCGCCAGAGATGCCGTGAACGGATCAAGGCTGTCGGTCTCACAGTCAAAGGCCATTACCGCTCCGCTTCTCAGAGCATCCTCGAAATATGCTCTTATTTCCTTTATGTCGGTAAGACATCTGTATTCCCCGAGTCCGAGCAGTGTCTTGTCCTGAGTAAGCTCGCTGGCAGACTCATAATCATTTTCCGCATAAGCGCTCCCGGAAGTTTTCACGGCATCCCTTCCGCCTTTGCCGGCAAGAGAGAGAGCTGTCTTCACAAGCAACATGCAGTTGTACTTTCTGAATATTTCGGCTGCAGATGCATAATCTATGGTGGAAACAAGGTATTCCGGGCTGTCAAATGTATCAAGGGCGAACAGATCGTCATGAAGAACGACCAGTTCACGTGAAAGGTATGCATCCTTCCTGCCTTCTTCAAGTTTCACCCGGAGAGAATTTGAAAGAGAATCCAGATGTCTGTAAATACCATCAAGAGAAACATATTCCTCAAGGAGCTTCACCGCACTTTTCTCCCCTATTCCCCTCACCCCCGGGACATTGTCTGATGAATCGCCCAGAAGAGCCAGATAATCTGCAATCTGGCATGGAGCCAGGCCGAATTCGCTTCTGACTTCATCGACACCGAAGAGAGTATATTTAGGCTGGTTCTTCTTAGGAGGACGGAGAGCCTTCACCCTGTCATTTACCAGCTGAAGAAGATCCTTATCCCCGGTGACCATTACGGTCTCGACTCCGAGTCTTGAGGCATTGGAGGCAAGTGTCGCAATAAGATCATCGGCTTCAAATCCCTCTCTGGCTATATACGGAATATTGAGCTTTTCGAGCGCATCCATTATCAGAGGCACCTGTGAATGAAGATCCTGAGGTGCGCTCTCCCTTGTTGCCTTGTACTGCGGATACATCTTATGCCTGAAAGTAGGCCCTTTGCTGTCCATAGCTATGACAAAATAGTCGAATCTGTAATCCCGGATCAGCATGAAAACAGTATTGAAGAAACCAAAAAACGCCGAGATGTTGTTCTTCTGACTGTCTGTGAGCGGATGGGTCATGAATGCGAAGTAACTTCTGTAAATAAGGGAATAGCCGTCAACGATATACAGCTTTTTCCCTGTCAGAGGAGAAAGCTCTTCCTCTTTTTTTACGGTTTTCTCCGTTTTCTTAATTTCCATTTCTGCTGCCTGTCTTTCAAGCAGTTCCTGATCAAGTTCCGCTTCGCTGAAAAGATCGTCTTTCACTCTTTTCTCCTCATACTTCAAGCACCATGGTGTCATAAGCGCTTTCCGCATCTTCGTACAATGAATTTATTTCCTCACAGCTTGTCTCATGATTCACGTGTGTGAAATAGATTTTCTCAGCCCCTGCCTCCTTTGCAGCCGCATAAGCTTCATGAAAGGAAAAATGGGCACCGTGAGGTGTCTTTCTCAATGCTCCTATCATTATTGTCCTGACACCTTTCAGCACATCCATCGACGAATCGGGAATGGATGTACAGTCTGTAAGATATGCGAACGAGGAAAATCTGTAGCCGTAAACCGGCATTTTCTTCACTCGTCCGTGCTCAAGTGGAAGAGGAATCACCTTTATTCCGGCAATGCTGACCTCTTCCAGAGGGGAAAGCACATTAGGAACAAGATGGGGATTGCCGGGAAAGGTATCCTTGTTAAATGCATACGCATAATGCTCCTTGATGAACTGCACTGTCTCCGCATTTCCGTATATGGGAAGATTCCTTTCCCTTGAGAACACTCTCAGATCATCAATCCCTGAAACATGATCAGCATGCGAATGCGTATACAGCACAGCGTCAAGACTTGTAACATCCTCCCTCAGCATCTGGAGACGGAATTCATAACCTGTATCTATGACGATACGCCTGCCGGCCTCCTCAATCATCACTGATGAACGATAACGCTTGTCCCTGCTGTCGCTCCCTCTGCAGACAGGACAGGAACATCCTATCACGGGGACACCATGGCTTGTGCCGCTTCCAAGTACCGTGACTCTCATGAATTGCCCATCCAAAGACTATTTGACGCATCGCTGGGCATTCTCCAGTCGGAACGAGGAGAAAGAGACAGGGAACCGACTTTGGGGCCGTCTGGCAGACAGGAACGCTTGAATTGCTGGGAGAAGAAACGGCGGAAGAAATTATCGAGCCATTTGTCGATTGTCCGCCTGTCATACACGCCTTCAAAAGTCCTGAAGGCCAGACGTCTTATCTTCGCCCTGGAGAATGAGGCACGGGCGAAATAATACAGGAAGAAATCATGAAGCTCATATGGGCCCACAAGATCTTCTGTCACCTGCGATATCGTGCCGTCTCCCTTTGCGGGAAGAAGCTCCGGAGATACAGGCGTTGCGAGGATGTCTTCAAGAACCGCGCCGCATGACGAGAAATCCTCATCGGCGAACCAGCGTACAAGATAGCGCACAAGCGTTTTGGGAACCGATGCGTTCACGGCATACATGCTCATGTGATCCCCGTTGTATGTTGCCCAGCCGAGTGCAAGCTCGGACAGATCTCCGGTTCCGATCACAAGAGACCCCCTCATATTGGCTTTGTCCATGAGAACCTGAGTGCGTTCCCTTGCCTGTGCATTCTCATATGTGACATCATACTTCTTCTCATCCTGGCTGATATCATGAAAATGGGAAAGCACGCTTTTTCTGATGTCTATATCTTCGAATGACACACCGAGGGAAGATGCAAGCAGCTGGGCATTGTTCTTTGTCCTTTTCGTCGTGCCGAAACACGGCATCGTAATGGCAAGTATATCCTTCCTGTCACGGCCGAGCATGTCGAATGCTTTTACAGTAACAAGCAGAGCCAGGGTGGAATCAAGACCGCCGGAAAGGCCGATGACTGCTCCTTCTGCCCTGGTATGCTCAAGTCTTTTCTTCAGTCCCAACGCCTGCAGCATGATTACCCTCTTGCTCCTTTTCGCAATGTCGTCAGCGCTGGACGGCACGAACGGGAAGCGCGGGTATTTTCTCGTAAGGAAAGTCTCCTCAACCGTGAAATCCGTGTAGATATAGCGGTAGGATTCATTTTCCTGCACACTGTACGTTGTATGTCTGGCTCTTTCGCTTTCAATATATGACAGGTCAAGCTCGCTTTCCATGATGTTCTCTCCGGCAAGGAACTGTTCTTCAAGGACTGAGCCGTTCTCCGCTATGAGAGAGTGTCCGGCGAAAACCATGTCCGTCGTGCTTTCCCCCTCTCCCGCATTTGCGTAGATATAGGAACAGATAAGCTTTGCACTCTGCATCCTGACAAGGTTTCTCCTGTACTCATCCTTTCCGATAAGCTCATCGCTTGCGGAAAGATTAGCTATGACAGAAGCACCTGCAGCACAGTGCCTGAGTGACGGACTTCCGGCCGCCCAGAGATCCTCACAGATCTCGACAGCAAGCGCAAAAGACGGCATGCTCCTGCTTTTTATGATTATATCGGTGCCGAAGGGAACTGAATAACCGGCAAAAGGGATATCCTTCACGCCGCTGAAAGCCGGAGTGAACCAGCGCCCTTCATAGAATTCCCCGTAGGAGGGAATGAAAGTTTTCGGTATGAAGGCAAGCACACGGCCATGGTGGATGACACATGCCGTATTGTAGATCTTCGCGCTGAACCTGAGCGGAAGGCCGATTATGAAAAGAGTCTCGCAATCTCTGGTCGAAGTGCAGATGCGCTCAACTTCACTGAGGGATGAGAAAAGCATGTCGGATGAGAATACAAGATCCCCTATGGTATAACCGGTCAGACACATCTCGGGAAAAACAAGAAGCTTGATTCTTTTCTCACAGGCTTGCAGGACAAGCCCGATTATCCTGTCTGCATTTGCCTTTATGCCGGCAACCGTGACTTTCGGGCTTACAGCACCCGCTTTCAGAAATCCGTCTTTCATAGCCGTCAATTATAACACAAAAGAAGGACTTCAGACAGATGTCAACTTTTCATTGATTGTACACTCTCTCCTGCTATAATTCTCTATATGGACACACTGACACTTGACGGCTCATGGAGCCTTGAGGCTCTTGACAGAGATATAATAAACACATATTGTCCTTCCCTCTCAGGGAAGGCATTATCCGTATCCGTTCCATTTGACATCCATTCCTCCCTTCTTTCCGGCGGCTTCATCGATGACCCGTATGTCGGACAGAATGCCCTGAGAAGCAGATTCATAACACACTGCAGATGGAGACTCTCCAGAGTCTTTTTTTTCACAAAAGAAGAAGGCCGGGTATCGACGCTTGTCATGACAGGTGTGGATGCCCATGCAGAGGTCAGGATAAACGGCAAGACCGCCGGCAGATGTACAAACTCCTTCACAAGGTATCTTTTCAATATAACGAACATACTGGAAAACGGAGAGAACAGCATAGAAATAGTCTTCGATGACCTTTCACAGGTGCTTGAGAAAAGGCATGAACGATACCCAGAGCTGAAAGATGCGGCCCTGATAAGGAAAAGCTACAAGCATTTCGGCCCCTTTGCGGTCACGCCGGAAGGCATATACGATGAGATCAGGATAATAAGCGACGACTGTCTCATAGTGAAAAGCTGGAACTGCAATCCCCGTCTCGTGGACCACAACTGGATAATGAAAGTCAGCATCACGGCGGATGTCTTCAGACATGCCGATGTCGATTTCAACATAACGGTGGCAGGACGGAAAGAACATACGCTGACTCACGTCAATCCCGACCGGAAATTCTATTCCTACACTTTCACCATCCCGGAGGAAGATGTCGCACTGTGGTGGCCATCCGGCATGGGAGGACAGCACCTGTATCCTCTTGAAATAGGCTTCGCATCCTACAGCGACAAGAGAATGATAGCCTTCAGGACCATCAGAATTGCAAATGATCCGGATGAAAGAGGAAGAGCCTTCAGGATAATGGTGAACGGAGAGGACGTCTTCATAAAAGGTGCAATCTGGAAAGGACTTGAGGCACTTCCGTCACGTGTGACACAGAGTGCGTGCATAAAAGTGCTGAACAGTGCCGTGCAGGCGGGGCTCAATGCATTGCGCGTCCATGCCTCATCGTCATATGAGAGCGAGCTGTTCTATGACAGCTGCGACAGGCTGGGACTTCTCATATGGCATGACTTCATGTTTGAGGAAGCTCTCTACCCGTGTGATGATGATTTCCTGAGCGATGTGGAAAGCGAGCTTGAATACCAGATACTGCGTCTTAAAAGCCATCCTTCCGTAATGCTCTGGTGCGGTGGAATATATCCGCAAGACGAGATCGGGGGAGATATACAGAAAACAATCAATTACGACCGGCTCAACCACGGGGTTCTGGAAAGATGTGTGAAAAAGCTGCATCCGGATGCCGTGTATGTACCGCATTCAGGTGCCGAGACAATGGACAGCATACTCAGGACACACAATGATGTCTCGTACGGACTTTCCTATCATAAGGACAGCACCAGAATTGAAGATCTGATAAGAAGAGGACAGGCTGTACCCCGCTTTGTCACCTCAATCTCGTTTCCATCCCTTCCTTCCCTTTCGACGATACAGGGTTTCTGCGAGAAAGGGGAAATGAACATAGCGACAGACAGCATGAGGAGACATCAGAGCGGCAGGGAAGATTTCGACATAATCACTTCCGCCATCCTTTCCCACTACAGATTCCCCGATTCCCTTGAGAAGATGATCTATCTCTCGCAGCTGGCACAGGCAGAGGTCATAGGAGGAATCACGGACTATTACAGAAGCTGCGGCGGAACATGTGCGGGCCTTTTCATAAACGGACTCGTATCCTCCTACCCTGCGGCGGATGAAAGCGCCATCGAATACTCTCAGAAATGGAAGATGCTGATGTATCAGCTGCGGGCGGTATTCGCACCGGTTACGACGATCTGCCTGAACAGGGAGGGAAAGATCACAATCTATGCTGTCAACGACAGTCAGAAGGAATGCGACGCAAAGGTGTCGCTGAAATTCTCATCCTTCCACGGAGATAAACTGAAAATGCAGGTATTCAGGAAGATTCTTCCTCCAGCAAGCATCACTTTCATCACTTCCACCGAATACAATTTCATAAAGAATCCCCGTGACGCCTTTGCCTATGTGAAGCTCTCCACTCCCGACATATACAGAGAGGATCTTGTCCTGCTTGAGGAGCCCAAGCGCTGCCATGTGCTTCCTCCGCAGCTGAATGTGGAAGTAAGGAAGAGCGGCCGCAGCTTCACCTGTGAAGTCAGCTGCAAGTACCCCGCCTTCTATGTGTATCTTGATGCCGGGCAGATGAAGGGAACCTTCACGGAGAATCTCTTCTCCATCCGTCCGACGGCTCAGAAGGTCGTATCATTCATACCCGATGAGGAGATAAGCCTTGATGAATTCAGGTCCGCACTGAAAATATATGACCTTTCCTGGGCAAGCAGCTGAATAGATAAAAAAAGACCGTCCACAGGGCTCTCCCAACCCCGGGGACGGCATGGACAACAGGACTATTGTGAGCAGCCTGTCTTTGTATTATCCGGCTTACCTGCT
>CASDXQ010000030.1 GCA_949285145.1 uncultured Spirochaetales bacterium
CTGTTTCACTGGCTTCTTTGCCATAACAAAAACTCCTATGCCTTCTTCCTTCCAAGCATAGGAGCTTTTTCAAATGTCCTCAATTTTATTTACAGTCTCGAAAAAAATCCCCAGCATTCTCATGTTCAACGATTATTCGCCATATCTGCCATTACACATTGAACATTACTAAATTCACAGCACTATATTCCTGCATTTTTAATATCACACGAACAGATTCAAGTCATTCAGGCTGTGATATACCTTTCTTCTTCCCTGCAGATTTCCTGATTTTCTCATGATAGAAGAAATTCACAATTACAGGAGGAGCATCAAATGGCCGCTTCATGCTGTCGTCGTTTGTTACATAGTCCAGTCCGGGTTCAGCCGCATAAGCCTTCACCTCTCTATCAAGCTTCTGCCAGTAACCAAGTTCGCCTTTACTATATATTTCCTCATACAGACCCGTCAGTTCAGGATACTTTTCCCTGATGTAATCCAGGATCGCTCCCTTGAAGCTGCCTCTGAGATTAAGGTTCTCAAGCCAGATCAGGTTGCATTGTCCCTTCACTCTTTCAATGATCAGCTTCACATCCGTGATGCCGGGAAAGATAGGGGAAATGAAGCATGTCGTACGTACTCCGGCATCGTGGAAGGTTTTCATCGCCTCAAGTCTTCTTTCAATGCTTGAAGCATTACCCATGTCTTTCCTGAAATCTTCATCAAGGGTATTCACAGACCATGACACGCGTGCATCACTGAATGTTTTTATAAGATCAAAATCACGCAGAATAAGATCGCTTTTTGTCGCAATGCTGAGTCTTACACCGCTTGACTGCAATTCTTCAAGAAGGGCACGGGTGCGGCAGAACTTTTCCTCCTGAGGCAGATACGGATCAGTGACGGATCCTATGAAAAGTTCCTTTCCATCATACTTCTCAGGATGTGGAATTTTTTCCCAGTACTTCACATCAAGAAAAGATCCCCACGGTTCAGTATGTCCCGTGAAGCGCTTCATGAATGATGCATAGCAGTAGCGGCACGCATGTGTGCAGCCGACATACGGATTGACGGAGTAGTCACACACCGGCAGATCCGACTTGGTAAGAATGTTTCTGACTTGTATTTCTCTTATGACGGGGTCAGTCATATCTTCTTTTACACAATCAGTGGGCAATGTACAGCCCCCCTGTATCACGCTCAGCGTATGAAATTGGTCTTGACCGGCTTTTCCCTTTCCGGTTTTACCTCTCTGGAGAGTGCCTTGAGCATCCATGCCATATTGAGGGCGAGAGTGCGCATCGTCTGCATCCCCTCTTCATCCTTCATCACTTCTTCAGGAGTGTTGCCATGCACCTGATTCCAGTACTGAGATGACACCACCGGCATGTTGTTTATCGTGTAGAACATGTTCAGCTGGCTGAAAGCCTGTGCCGCACCGCCTCTTCTGCAGGACACGAGTGTCGCAGCAGGTTTATCGGCAAGATAGCGGCTTCCGCTGTAGAAGGCCCTGTCCATGAATGACTTTATGCCGTCTGCCGCCGAGCCGTAATAGACAGGAGTTCCGAAAACAAAGCCGTCGGCAGTCTTTGCCTTTTCAATGAACTCATTCACATTGTCATCAAAGACACACTTCCCCTTAAGTGCACACTGTCTGCATCCGATACAGTTCTGGACAGAAGTTCCGATCCAGAAGATTTCAGTTTCGATGCCTTCCTTCTCAAGTGTTTTCCTCACCTCATCAAGAGCGCATGCAGTGCATCCGCTCTTATGCGGAGAACCGTTGACAAGAATCACTTTCATCCTCCACTACTGAAAATATTGCCGATCATCTCAGATTGCAAGATCGGGACGTGAAATATTCTTCCTCTCCCTCATAAGGATGATCAGCGACATAAGTGCACAGCAGAAGGAAGAGAGAGGGAAATTGAGCCATATTCCCGTAAGACCGAGTCCCTGCAGCGAGAAAATGAACAGCAGAGGGAACACCAGTGCCGCCGAAATTGACAGAACCGTGGCGTACAGTGATTTCTCGATTGCCAGCATGAAACTCTGCGTGGAGAATGTGATCCAGCGTGTCACATATGTGAAAGCAAAAACATGTACCGCAAAAACGGCATAGGAGGGAGCTGCGCCTGACATGAATGCATGTACGATGAAAGAAGGCGCGAAAGTGCACATGAGGAAAGCCATGGCGCACAGGCCTGCGGCAACAGAGAAACAGTACTTCTCGATCTTCCTCACTCTCGAATACTGGCCTGCGCCCCAGTTGTAGCCGATAGCAGGCTGAAGGGAATCGCATGAGCCGTACATGAGAGGCTGGATTATACCGTCGGCATACATGAGGACACCGTATACGGAAACGGCGTTCTGGCCTCCGAAACGCACCAGCATCATGTTCATGACAATTGATGTGAGACGGCCCGCGATGTTGTTGAGGAAGCTGGGCAGACCGCATGAGACTATCTTCTTTATTATGCGCAGCGAGAAGTGCGGTCTTACAAAACGGAGAGCAAGCTTCTTTGACAAGAACGGCAGCAGTGAAAACATTGTCGTCGTCATCATCGCCAGACAGTTGGCAAGCGCCGCTGCCCATATTCCGAAACCGAAAACCGCAAGGAAAAGGAATTCTACAGTGGCACCGAAAAGCGACATGAATATGTTGAGACTCATGCTCGTCCTGATCTTTCCGCAGATGCGGAGGAAGTTGTCGGATGCGAACATCATAGTCGTGAACGGAGAGAGCATTGCATACGTCCTCATGTACATGACAGCCTGAGCTGCGAATTCCCCTTCAGCTCCCATCAGCGCAATCAGGAGAGGAGAAGCGAAAAACAGCACTCCTCCTATTGCAAGACCTGCGAGGAAGATAAGGACAATCGCAAGGGAGAATATCTTATTCGCATCCTCACCTCTTCCTTCTCCCAGTGCGATTGATATCGGAACCGAAGAGCCCACACCGATGAGATCCGCAAGGGAGAAGTTTATGATTACAAAAGGCATTGCGAGGTTGATAGCCGCAAAGGCAGTACTGCCGAGGAAGCGACCCACAAAGACACCGTCCAGTGTCTGGTACATTGCGGATGCGAGCATGCCTATGGCACCGGGAAGGGCTGCTTTAAGGAAAAGCCTTCCCGGCTTTGTATTGACAAAAAGATTATGCTGTTCAATGTTTCTCATATTCATTTTCCTTCAGTTCTTCTTCAAGTCTGTCCGCAAAATAAGAACAGGCATCGATGAAAACATCTGAATATGATTCAAGCGTTTTCTTCAAAGCCGCCTTCTCCGCTTTTCTTATTGGAGAGAGAAGCTTCTCACTGTATTCCTTCCCTTTTTCCGTAAGGATTATCATTTTCTCCTTGCCGTTTGTCTCACTTGTCACAAGGCCCCTGTCCTCCAGAGAACGGAATACTGTGTTCACTGTGGTTTTAGGCACAAGCCATTCCTGCGAGATCTGCTTCTGGGAATACTTTTTCCCGTCACTCAGCGCATACAGAAAACATACTTCATTTTCAGGACACCCGAGCCTGCGTGATGCAAGGTAATATGAACCGTCAATTCTGTTGGTTGCCTCTACCAGTTTTCTTATCATTCTGTCAGTTGTCATATTCCACCGTTACAGTACGAATCCGTACCGGGCAGAATGGAGTCTAGACAAATGAAAAAAGATTGTCAAATGGTGGAAAAGAATCCGGAAAACTTTCACCGGAATATTAAAAACCGATGAAAGAACCTTCTTTGAGACACATCTCAGATGATATTGAACATGTTTTTTTGAGGAGCCGGTTTTAAGTGTATCCTGACCGCTTGCTCCACATTGCTCTTCACTCTTTGTCTCCCGTGCATTATCCTTAAGGCAAGGAGATATTCAAATGCTTGCAGAAGGAACAAAAGCACCTCTTTTTACATTGGATGATCAGAACGGCAACAATGTGAGCCTTTTAGATTTCAGAGGACAGAAGGTCGTACTCTATTTCTACCCCAAGGACAACACTCCGGGCTGTACAAAAGAAGCCTGCTCCATCAGGGACAACATGCCTGATTTTTCCCGCCTAAATGTGAAAATTCTCGGTGTCAGCCGCGACAGCGGAGAATCACACAGAAAATTCATTGAAAAGCAGAATCTGAACTTCACGCTGCTCTCAGACCCCGGACACCAAGTAATGGAAGAATATGGGGCATGGGGAGAGAAAACCCTTTACGGCAAGAAAAGCATGGGTGTGATCCGTTCGACTTTCGTCATAAACGAGGACGGCGTTATTGAAAAGGTCTATAAGAAAGTCAATACAGCAACCCATGGAGAGGATCTGAAGAAATATTTTGAAGGGAAATAAGGCACCAGCCGCAAGTGAAAGCAACATGATGACCTGCACTGCTTATCCGGAGGAATTCTTTACAGAATTGCAAGTGAATCGCCTGTTTCTTTCAGTAAGACTATGAGTATTCTGGAAAAACAGTTTCTATATAAAAGAAACCCCCGACAATTGAAATCAATAAGAAAGCAGGCATTCCAGCCTGCTTTCCTGTTTAATAAGAGCCTTGATACCCAGATCAATAAGCTGCGTTGAGCCACTGGATTCCGTCAATCTGTACTGTGAAGTACGGAGCTGACTGGAATTCTGACTCATGGAATGCACCGTCGTAAACAGCCTCTTCACTGTCAGGAGTGAAGTCACCGTCTGTGTCGAGGGCAAATGCATGTGTAAGCTCCTGTCCGCCGACTGTGAATGTGCTTGTATCGAATACTTCAAGAGAACCGTCTGCAAGAGCTGCTTCAACTTCTGCGATCTTCTCTGCTGTTCCTGGAGCTGCGATGGCTTCGTTGAGCGGAGTCATTACGACTGCGCCTTCAGCCATGCCTGCACACCAGTCCTGAGGAATAGGCTCGCCGTTGACGTAGTTTCTGATAGCCTCTGTGAAATAAATACCCCAGTCGATTCTTGTACCGATAAGGGATGCATCCGGAGCAATACCAGTCATATCGTTGTTGTAACCTGTATGGAATGCACCGCGTGACTGAGCTGCCGTTGCCGGAGTTGTGTTGTCCGAATGCTGGCTGATCATGATACAGCCTTCATCAATGAGAGCGAGTGCGGCATCAGACTCGGCTGTGGCATCTGACCATGAACCTACGAATGAAACCTTCATTGTAACTGACGGACATACGCTCCTTGCACCGAGGAAATAGCTTGTGAAACCGGAAATGACTTCTGCGAATGAGAATGCGCCGACATAACCGATGACCGCTTCTTCAGGAGTGATCTGGCCTTCATCAATCATCTGCTGGAGCTTCATGCCTGCCACAACACCTGCGATGTATCTGCCTTCGTAGATATTGGCAAATGCATTGTGAGTGTTCTCTCTTCCGTCAAAAACAGAGGCACAGTTGGTGCAGCTGATGAACTCGATCTCAGGATAGTCATCGGCAACCTCAAGCATGTACTGCTCGAAGCCGTAGCTGTTGTTGATGATAATCTGACAGCCTTCTTCGGCAGCTTCGATGTTGGCATCGATACAGCTTGCATCTTCTCCGATGTTGTAGATGGTCATCCACTCAACATTGATGCCTTCCTCAGCGAGCATCTGAGTCGCTTCATCACGGCCGCGGATAAAGTTGTATGTATATCCCTGGTCGTTCTCATCTCCGATACAGATAAGGCCAACCTTAACTGTCTTTGTATCGGAAGACGCTGCTGCAGATGTACCAGTCTCGCCCGCACCGCCTGCAAAGACGAATGAACAGGCAAGAATCAGAACAAACAGTACTGACAATGTCTTTTTCATAATATGATCTCCTTTTTCAGGGCTAAGCCCGAATTAATTTTAACACATTTTCTTCACACAGAGGATTTTTTTCACCGCTCCTCGCGGAAATAGTTCAATCCAAGCGAAGCGGGAGGCTGCTTGTCACGGCTGTTGCGCATGCTTGTGATGACCAGAACTATGACAGTGACAACATACGGCAGGATCTTGTACAGCTGGGTCGGAATGAACGGAAGAGCCACACGCAGGTACATGATCATCATCGAGCCGAATATTATGGATCCCCAGATTGCGTTCAGAGGTCTCCACAGGCAGAAGATGACGAGCGCGACCGCCAGCCAGCCGACACCGGAAAGACCTTCGTGGTTCCATACACAGCCGGCCGTCGTGACAATGTATACCATGCCGCCGATAGCTGAAATGCCGCCGCCGATAATTGTCGCAAGATATTTGTACCGTGTGATATTTATGCCGGCGGCATCGCTGGTTGCAGGAGATTCACCCACAGCCGTAAGGTACATGCCGCTTCTGGTCTTCGAAAGGTAATACCACATGGCAAAAGCAAGAATGACTGCCATATAGAAGAAAATCGTATGGCTGAACAATATGGGGCCAGCCACAGGAATATCAATCAGCCCTTTAGGGAATATTGAAGCAGCAAAGGAATTCTTGAGATTGTTTGAAAGAGCAACGTAACCACCTTCCTTCACTCTCATCAGCTCACCTACGAACTGACCAACTCCTGTACCGAAGATTGACAGTGCAAGTCCTGTCACATTCTGATTCGTTCTCAGCGTGATTGTAAGAAAACTGTAGATTGCACTTGCGGCACACCCTGCCGCAAATGCGGCAAGAAGTGCAAGTATGATAGCCAGCGGACCTGCGGCCGCTGCTCCTGCAGCCTTCTCGTAATAGAAAGCTCCTGCCAGGCCGAAAGCACCTCCCATATACATGATACCTTCCACACCGAGGTTGAGGTTTCCTGATTTCTCTGTCAGTATTTCTCCCAGAGTGCCGTACATAAGCACTGTTCCGAATGTGATTCCGGCTGTAATCAATGTAACAAGAGTATTCATGCCTTTTCCTCCTTGCCAGTCCTGGAACGGAAGATGATCCGGTAATTTATGAAGAACTCGCAGCTCAGCATCGTGAACAGGAGAATACCTGTGATGATATCAGAAATGGAAGCCGGCACCTGCAGTCTGGTCTGCAGAGTATTGGCGCCTTTCTCAAGAACGGCAAGCATCATTGAAATTGCTATCATCGCAAAAGAGTTGAGCTGGCTCAGCCAGGCTACCGTAATGGCTGTGAAACCGACTCCGTCCGCAACCCCGCTGAAAAGCGTGTAATTGGCTCCTGATACAGTGAGAAATCCCACAAGACCGGAAATGGCTCCGGAGATGAACATGGTTCTCATCATGATCCGTCCGACATTCATGCCTGCATAACGTGCAGTGTTCACCGAATCCCCGATGACAGCTATCTCATAGCCCTGTTTTGTCTTGTTCATATAGATGTACATCAGGACAACAAGTACAAGGACAATGATCCATCCGCAGTGAACTTTGAAAACATCAGGAAGACGTGCGGCATCATTGAACATCGGAATCAGCTGGCTTCCCTTTCTTCCTTCCCATGGCCCGCCCTGAAGCCATGCGACAATACCGATGGCGATATAGTTCATCATAAGAGTGAAAAGCGTCTCATTCGTATTCCATTTCGCCTTGAAGAAAGCCGGGATCAGCGCCCAGATGCCTCCTCCTATCACAGCCGCAAGGAACATGATCAGCAGCAGGACAACATGGGGAACCTTATCATACCAGTACAGGGCGAAATAAGTCGCGCACATCGCTCCGATTGTGATCTGTCCCTCTGCCCCGATATTCCAGAAACGCATCTTGAAACACGGAGCGATTGCCAGTGCACAGCCAAGCAGGGGGATGGCAATCTTTATCGTCTGCCTGATGTACACAGGACGGGAAAGGGATCCCTGAATGATGACGCCATATGCTGAGAAGGGATTGTTTCCGGAAATGATCATGGGGATACAGCCCAGAATCAGGGCAACGAGAATCGAAGCAACCCTGATGGCCCAGACTTTCTTTTTATCCATTCCGCTTCGCTTTTCAAGGCGGATTAAAGGAGTTCTGACTTCTTCACTCATGAGCTTTTTCCTCCTTTGAATTGAACTGGGTCATAAGCAGGCCGATCTCGTCTTTTGTTGTTTTTCTGGCATCCACTATTCCGCTGACCTGGCCGCCGCACAGAACGAGGATTCTGTCCGCAAGCTCAAGAAGGACATCAAGATCCTCACCTACATATATGACGGCAACACCTTTCATCTTCTGCTCGGTCAGCAGATTGTATATTGTATAAGATGTGTTTATATCCAGACCGCGGACTGCATATGCGGTCAGAAGGACAGCCGGCCCTATGGATATCTCACGTCCGACCAGAACTTTCTGCACATTGCCCCCGGACAGCTTCCTCACAGGGAAATTCACATCGGGAGTCACAACGTCAAGTTCCTTGAGAATCTTCTGTGCAAGCTCGTTGGGATCTTTTTTATGAAGCAGCATGCCCTTGCCGCTTTTCCATGAACGCAGCATCATGTTGCCGGACATGCCCATTGATCCGACAAGCCCCATGCCGAGTCTGTCTTCAGGAACGAAAGCCATGCCGACACCGGCTTTCCTTATCTTCATAGGAGGAAGTCCTGCAAGCTCTTTCTCGCTTCCGTCATCATTCACAAAGCGGATACTGCCTTCCTTGAGAGGATAAAGCCCGCTCATGGCCTCAAGCAGCTCCTTCTGGCCGGATCCGGAAATACCGGCAACTCCGAGGATCTCTCCGCTGTATGCTGAAAAAGAGACCGAGTCGAGTTTCTTCACACCCTCATCGTCAATGCATGTAAGATTCCTGACTATCAGCCTTTCTTTCGGATGCTCATAGCGTGGACGGTCGATGTTGAGTGATACAGAATGTCCGACCATCATGTCTGTCAGTGCCTGAGGATCAGTATCTTTTGTATCAACGCATCCTATATAGCGGCCTTTTCTGAGGACAGCGACCCTGTCGGAAACTTCCATAACCTCATTCAGCTTGTGGGTTATTATTATGATGGCCTTTCCATCTTCTTTCATATTGCGCAGAACATTGAAAAGCTTCTGTGTTTCCTGCGGAGTGAGAACGGCGGTCGGCTCATCAAGTATGAGTATTTCCGCCCCTCTGTAAAGCACTTTGACGATTTCAATTGTCTGCTTCTGGCTGACCGACATGTCATATACTTTACGCGCGGGATCAATTTCAAAGCCGTATCTGTCACAGATTTCCTTAACACGGACATTGGTCTTCGCAAGATCCATTTTCTCTTCATCAAGACCGAGAATTATGTTCTGGGCAGCAGTGAAGACCTCTATCAGCTTATAATGCTGATGTATCATTCCGATCCCATGCAGGAAGGCATCATGAGGAGAGCGAATGTAAATTCTCTCACCGTTTTCATAAATTTCTCCCGAATCAGGCTGGTAGATTCCGGAAAGCATGTTCATAAGCGTTGTCTTTCCGCTTCCGTTCTCACCAAGCAGTGCGAGAATCTCTCCGCAGTAAAGCTCCAGGCTGATATCATCATTTGCAACAACCTGGCCGAACCTTTTGGTAATGCCCCTCATTTCAATAATGGGTTTTTTTTCCAAAGTCTCACCTCTTTGGGTTAATTGTAACACAAGGAATGAGTCTTTGTATTAAAAAATGACAATGAATAAAGCAGAAAAGTTCATGTTTTTTTATGTTTTCACAAATTCACTGCTGCCTTCATAGGAAAACAGAACAGGCTGTCCATATGCAAAATGAAATTAAAATGAATTTTTATGCACAATCATGCATATTTTTACAAAACTATTGACATATTATCCATATTGCGTGATAGTTAAGACCGACGGCACATAAGATTTATTGCGTATTTTCATTATTAATAAAGAAATAAATGCAATAAATCCTGGGTATGCCGTCAATGAAGGAGGATTGCTATGAAAAAAATTCTGGTTCTTGCAGCTGTATTTGCATCAGTCTTTGCCATGCCTCTTATTGCAGGAGGTGCAAGTGAGGGAGGCAGCAGCACACTGCGCTTCGGAACAGGCGGTGATCAGGGAACATATTATGGGTTCGGCAATGTGCTTGCCCAGAAAATATCATCGGAGACGGATACATCTGTTGTAGCGGTCGTCAGCGCCGGCAGTCAGGACAACATTGAAATGATGGACATGGGAAGCTACCAGCTCGGCTTTGTCCAGACCGATGTCATGAGCTACGCTTACAACGGAACCAATCTTTTTGCACAGACCGGCGCGATCAACGATTTCTCAACAGTTGCCGCCCTGTATATGGAACAGGTTCAGATCGTCACTCTGGATCCTGCAATAAAAACAGTTGCAGATCTCAAAGGCAAGACCGTATCAATCGGCTCTTCCGGTTCAGGCGTTTATTACAATGCCCTTGACATCCTCGGTGCATACGGCATCACAGAAGATGATATCAATCCGACATACCAGAGTTTCGGAGACAGCGTGGATGCCCTTCAGGACGGAAAGATCGATGCGGCATTCGTGGTTGCGGGCGCACCGACAGTGGCTGTATCCACACTCGCAACAACCCATGATGTGCGCCTTGTTTCAATTGATGATGAGCATATCGATATCCTGCTTGAATCCTCTCCGTATTACAGCCCCTACACAATTGAAGCTGATGTGTACGGCACGGACGAAGACTGTCAGACTGTTGCTGTCGGAGCTGTTGTAATAGCACGCAACGACGTTAGCGAGGATGCTGTCTATGATGTTGTAAGCACGATCTTCAACGACAAGGACGCAATCGCACAGAGTCATGACAAGGGAAATGAGCTTGATCTTGCTTTTGCAGGCTCGATAACAACAGTCCCCTATCATCCGGGTGCTGCAAAATACTTCTCAGAACAGGGAATCGAGGTTCCTGTAAACTGATTGACGCAATAAAACAAACGGAGGCTGCTTCCGGCAGCCTCTTTCTTTATAATGGGAGGAAATGAATTTGAGCAGAAAAGAAAAAGAAACTTTCATTCATGACGACTCTGTAGGAACAATGGCTGATGTTGAAGCCGTAATGAAAAAATACGACAGGGAATCGAATACAAGGGTATGGACAGGCTTGCCTGAAAAGATAATCCGCTACCTTATGGCGGCTTTTGCCGTATACTGCATCATTGATGCGATTTTTCTCACCACACTTCAGGAAATACGTTATTCGGTTTTCATGGGCATGATCATTTTCCTCGGCTTCCTCACCTTCCCCGTAAAAAAGGGAGTCGAGAGAGTCAACCACATTCCATGGTATGACATCATCATTATGGTAGTCGGCTCCGGAGCCTATTTTTTCTATGCCTTCAATGCTATGACAGTTATCAGACTGTCGGCGAGAATCATGGCAGAGCCGCTTTACATGGCAGTCGGCCTTATCGGCATTCTCGCCCTCGTCGAGCTGTGCCGCCGCTGCGTGGGCCTTCCGATTCTCTGTGTCGCAGGTGCACTCATCATCTACACTTTCATAAGTGGAATCGGTGTCACACAGCTTATAAGAACACTTTTCTACACAGCCAACGGCATATTCTCAACTCCGGTCGGAGTATGTGTGAAATACATCGTGATATTCATAATCTTCGGAGCATTCCTTGAAAGAACCGGAGTTGCCGATTTCTTCATACGGTTTGCAAACACCGCTGTAGGCCGTTTCACAGGCGGTCCTGCAAAAGTCGCAGTTGTTGCATCCGCACTTGAGGGAATGGCTTCCGGCTCATCAGTTGCCAATACAGTAGGTTCTGGATCAATCACAATTCCGATGATGAAGAAGATGGGCTACCGTCCGGAATTCGCAGCCGCAGTCGAGGCTGCAGCATCCACAGGCGGACAGATCATGCCGCCGATCATGGGAGCCGCTGCGTTCCTCATGGCCGAGTTCACAGGCATTCCGTACGGACGCATCGCGCTTATGGCAATTCTTCCAGCCGTCCTGTATTTCACAGGCATCTTCATTGCTGTCCACCTTGAAGCCAAGAGAACGGGAATGGAAGGAATACCGAAAGACCAGCTTCCCAAGCCGAAAGAGCTGATGAAAGAACTTTATCTGCTTCTTCCCCTGATTGCATTGATCTACCTTGTAGGGTCCAATACATTCACCATGGCATATTCAGCAACGCTTTCCATCCTCGTTGCGATGATCGTCGGAGTCATTCACAAGATCATTCCTCATATAATTTTCACAAAGGACGGAAGCGAGAAGGAAGATGAGGGAGAAAAGCCCAGTCTCTCGTTCAGCTGGATCATAGATGCGTTCTCAAACGGTTCAAAGAGCTCCATAACCGTAGTCGTCGCATGCGGCATAGCAGGTATCATCTCGGGATGCATCACGGTAACAGGACTTGCATCCATACTTCTTGGTGCAATCGTCTCGCTTTCACACGGCATCGTCATGGTCGCCCTTGTTCTTACAATGCTGTGCTGCATCGTACTCGGCATGGGAGTGCCGACGACCGCGAACTACTGCATCATGGCAGGCGTTTGTGCTCCTATCCTGATTGCGCTCAATGTCGAACCTGTGGCGGCGCACTTCTTTGTATTCTACTTCGGCATAGTCGCGGATATAACGCCTCCGGTTGCCCTGGCAGCCTATGCGGGCAGCGCAATAGCGAAGTCGGATCCGATGAAAACAGGCCTTGTCGCCACAAAGCTCGCGATTGCCGCATTTGTCGTACCTTATGTCTTTGCACTCAATCCGGCAATGCTGTTCGTAAATGTCACAAGCGTTTTCGAAGTTGTCCAGATCTGCATCACCTCACTGCTCGGCATTTTCGGAGTGGCGGCAGCGCTGAACGGCTATCTCGCCCGCCCGCTCAACATGTTTGTCAGAATCATACTGGCTGCCGCGGGACTGTGCATGATCGTGCCAGGAACGATAACCGACCTTGCAGGACTTGTAGCCCTCGTGATGGTTGTTGTCTACGAATTCGGCATAAAGAAAAAGGAAAGCATAGGCAAAGCCTGAGCTTTCATGAACTATTTACACAATACCGTCGCACAGGGTGCGGCGGTATTGTTTTTTCATTCAATTACCAGCACATTTTCATCCAGTGTGATAAAATACGGAAAAAAGGAGAAATGCGGAAAATGAAAACATTTGAAGATGTCGTCGCTTTTCTGAAAAAAGCGGGAACCTATTATCTTGCAACAGATGATGGCGGACAGCCGAGAGTCCGTCCGTTCGGTACGGCCCATGTGTTTGAAGGAAGGCTGTACATTCAGACAGGGAGAAAGAAAGAAGTGTCAAGGCAGATGCATGAGAATCCGAAGATAGAAATATGTGCATTCCTGGACGGACAGTGGATAAGAATCTCCGGACAGGCTTTTCCTGACGACAGGAGAGAAGCCCGTGCAAGCATGCTTGATGCCTACCCTGAGCTGAGAAGCATGTACAATGAAGATGACGGAAACACTGAAGTCTTTTTCATAAAGGACGGAGAAGCTGTATTCTCTTCTTTCACAGCTCCCTGTGAAAGTGTGAAACTCCCATGAAATAAACACATCGCACAATGAAAAAAGTCCATCTCACAAGGGGATGGACGCTCTTCACTGAAGATGTTCAGTTTTCAGAAACTCAGAGATGATGAAAGATGAGAGACAAGCACAGCCTTTATGGTATGCATCCTGTTCTCAGCTTCATCAAAGACTACACTCTGAGGGCTTCTGAAGACCTCATCGGTCACTTCCATTTCCTTGAGGCCGAACTTCTCATATACCATCTGCGCTGTCGTGGTGTTCAGGTCATGGAAAGAAGGAAGACAGTGCTCAAAGATGCAGGACGGATTGCCTGTGGCTTCCATGACTTGCTTTGTAACCTGATACGGTTTGAGAAGCCTGATCCGCTCCGCCATCTTGTCTTCTTCTCCCATTGAGCACCAGATGTCTGTATATATGATATCAGCACCTTTAACGGCTTCATTCATATCATCCGTAATCGTTATACTGCTGCCGCTCTCTGTCGCAAATGCCTTGCAGGTCTCCACCAGCTCGGAAGACGGGAAAAGAGACTCGGGTGCGGCTATGGCGAAATCCATACCGATTTTTGTGGCTCCTATGAAAAGCGCATTTGCAACGTTGTTGCGTCCGTCTCCGATGAAGCACAGCTTCATTTCATCAAGCTTTTTGTCAATGTGCTCGCCTGCAGTAAGGAAATCCGCAAGAACCTGTGTCGGATGATCATCGTCAGTCAGTCCGTTGAATACGGGAATGCCGGAATATCTGGCAAGATCCTCAACAACGGAATGGGCAAAACCACGGTATTCAATACCGTCATAAAGACGGCCGAGCACCTTTGCAGTGTCTTCCAGAGATTCCTTCTTACCCATCTGGCTGTTTGTCAGGAATGTGACACCGGCACCTTCATCAAAAGCCGCAACTTCGAAGGAACAGCGGGTGCGGGTTGAGGTTTTATCGAAGATCAGAACAATGTTCTTTCCGGAAAGAAGACGGCCCATGACACCGGGATCACAAGGCTGTGTGTTCTTTTTCTTCTTAAGCTCCTTTGCAAGATCGATAAGATAAAGTATCTCATCTTTTGAATAGTCCTTTAAAGTAAGAAAGCTCCTTCCTTTCAGATTCATAAAAAATACCTCCTAATCTTCTGTCTTGAATTCTATCATATTCTTATCCTCCCCGTTCTCTGAATCGGGAAGTTCCATGGAATCAAGTTTCTGGCTTATCCTGTTTGATCTTGAGGATACGTCCTCCACCTTGTTCACGGCTGTACCGAGACTCTTCATCGCGCTGTCAAGCGAAGATGAGAACAGAGAGAACTGCTTCTTCATCTGGCTGAACAGTTTCCAGACCTCATGACTTCTCTTTTCAACTGCAAGTGTCCTGAACCCCATCTGCAGACTGTTGATGAGTGCGGCAAGGGTCGTAGGTCCGGCGACAGTCACACGGTACTTGTTCTGAAGCTCATCGGTGAAACCCGGAATCGAGAGGATTTCCGCATATATGCTTTCAGCCGGAAGGAAGAGAATCGCAAAATCCGTCGTACGGGGCGGCACGATATACTTGTCATGTATGTCTCTTGCCTCTGACAGCACCCTGTTCTTCATTGCAGCCTGGAATGCCTTTATCCTCTCTATATTACCCTCTTCCTGAGCCTTCACGTAGTTCTCATAATCCTCCTTGGGGAATTTCGAGTCAATCGGAAGATAGACGTTGTCATCCTCGCTTTTACCGGGAAGACGGATCGCAAACTCGACAACCTCCTGACTTTTCGGCCTTGGCCGGAAGTTCCTGACATACTGCTCCGGTGTGAGGATCTCATCCAGGATTGAAGCCGCCTGAACCTCACCCCAGACGCCGCGGGTTTTCACGTTGGAGAATATTTTTGAAAGATCACCGACGCTCTTTGCAAGATTCTGCATCTCACCAAGACCCTTGTAGACAGACTCAAGCTGTTTCTGAACCTGCTCGAAAGACTGTGCAAGACGGGATTCAAGTGTGTCCTTGAGCTGTTCATCAACGGTTTTCCGCATCCTGTCCAGCTGTTCCGTATTCTCTTTACGCAGATTCTGCATATTCCTGTCGACAGCTTCCGTAAGCTTGTCGGAACGCTGCAGAACGGCATCCATCTGACGAGTGTTTTCATTTCTTATCCTGTCAAGTGACGCAAGCTGGGCTTCCCTGAACAGGTTGTTTTTCGCATCCATCGCATCAAAGCGGCTTTCGATTGAAGAGCGGAACGTTTCAAGCGATGATGAAATCATCTGATTGATTTCCAGCAGTTCACGGCTTCTGTCTTTCTTTCTTCCCCTTCTTGTCAGGAGAATTATCTGGAGGACGGCATTTACCGTACACAGCAGAGCCAGGATAATCAGCAGTTCTGTTGTAATTTCCATAAAACAATAATACCTAAAAAATCAGTACAATGACCACAGTCTGATGAGACAGAACAGGGCAGGATTGCCCTGCCCTGCATAAGGAGAATAGACAGAAAACCGTTCAGTCAACGAGAATGACTTCACCATTAGGATAGTTCTCGGCAACGAACTGTGCGACTTCATCGCTCTTGAGGGCTTCGACAAGTGCCTGTACTGCAGGGTTGTCCTCGTTGCCTGACTGTACTGCGATGACATTCACATAAGGGCTGTCGCCGCCTTCAACATAAAGACCGTCACGTGTTGCGATAAGACCTGCAGGAATTGCATAGTTGCCGTTTATGACTGCAGCATCGGCATCATCAAGTACACGCGGAAGAGAAGCTGCCTCAATCTCGCTGAAGCTGAAGTTATGCGGATTGTCCACGATATCAGCAGGAACAGCCTCAATGCCGGCATCCTCTGAAAGAGTGATCAGACCTGCGGACTCAAGGAGAAGCAGAGCTCTTCCTTCGTTTGTCGGATCATTCGGAATTGCGATTGTCGCTCCGTCGGGAATGGCCTCGATGGAATCATAGGTCTTTGAATAAAGAGCCATCGGTTCGATATGGATGCCGCCGGCAGAGACCAGATTGAAACCGCGTTCTGCATTGAATGATTCAAGATAAGGAAGATGCTGGAAATAGTTCGCATCGATCTCGCCTGCTTCAAGGGCTTCATTCGGCATTACGTAATCAGTGAACTCCACAATTTCAAGTGTAATACCCTGCTCGGCCAGATTATCAACAACAAGGCTGAGCAGAGTTCCATGAGGCTCGGGCGAAGCACCAACCTTGAGAACCGATGATGATGAATCCTCTGCAGCACCGCCTGCAAAGACGAAAGATACACAAACCAATGCGATAGCAATAATTGAAACCAGTTTTTTCATATAAAACTCTCTCCGTTTTTTTTAAATTTGACTATATCCCCATGGGACAGATGATTAATTGATTTTCTACTTTGAAATATAAAAATATCTGGTGAATGAAAAGAATACTATGCCCTGACGGGCATCATCATGGAAGACATCATCTTTGTGCAGCGACGATAATCAACATTGTATGTCATTACTGATGTCCTCCTTGTTCCCTTTTGATGGTTAGAGCATACACGAGGATGATATTATTTTTCAAGAGGTTTATGCAAAATTTTTGATTTTTATACATGTTTAATGAATATTAACTTAGCTTAAAAAGAATTAGGGCAAATAAAAAACTTCGCCCGAAAGCGAAGCTTTTATTGTTCTTCAGCGTTTTGACATCATTTTCTTGACTATCATATCGCCTGCGACCTGTATGATCTCAACCATTATCAGGATGATTATCACAGCGGCGACGAGGTAGCTCGGGCGGAAACGCTGGTATCCGTATCTGATCGCGAGATCCCCCAGTCCTCCTCCGCCGATCGTACCGGCCATTGCCGAATAACCTATCAGATTAATTATGGTAAGCGTAAGACCGCTGACAAGAGCCGGCATTGCTTCGGGAATGAGCACTTTGTATACCAGCTGCCAGTTCGTTGAGCCCATGGCCTTTGCCGCCTGCAGAACACCGGGATCCACTTCTTTCAGTGCCGATTCTATGATTCTTGCAACGAAGGGTGCCGCCGCAATTGAAAGAGGAACAATTGCAGCCTTTGTACCTATGCTTGTACCTACAATCACTCTTGAAAGAGGGATGAGGACTATCAGAAGAATGATGAACGGAAAGGATCTGAGAACATTCACTATCCTGGAAAGTACGTTATTGAAAACAGGAGAAGGAATGATTCCTCCAGCCTCCTCTTTTCCCGTGATATGCAGGAGAACACCTATGGGAAGGCCGAGCACCAGAGAGAAAATCGTCGAGAAGAGAACCATGATCAATGTTTCTCCCGTTGCTTCCATAACCTGACTAATCAACTGTGCATCCATCAGACTTCACCCTCCACGCTTACGCCGTATTTTCTGAGCATCTCGACTGCAGCCCTGACACTTTTCTCATCCGGACCGATATCGACAACCATGACGCCGATATCCTCACCTGAAACTTCCTGAACGCCTGCTGCCCTGATATTGAAAGTAGCCCCTGTCTCAATTGAGACATTGCTGATGATAGGAGAATCCGTTGTGTTTCCCCTGAAGCGGAGCGTGAAACGGCCATCCT
The DNA here is from genome assembly GCA_949285145.1 of uncultured Spirochaetales bacterium. Taxonomy (GTDB): domain Bacteria; phylum Spirochaetota; class Spirochaetia; order Sphaerochaetales; family Sphaerochaetaceae; genus Bullifex. The sequence goes on from CASDXQ010000030.1 coordinate 17,863, forward strand.
CATCAGACCAGCGTACAATGGAATCCTTTACGTTGGTGAGGTTGGAGATGAAATCCTTCGTGACTTCGCTTTTCGGATTTGCAAAGATATCGGAAACAGTACCTTCCTCCACGATCCGTCCGCTGTCAATGACGGCAACTCTTTCACAGGCATCACGCACCACTTCCATCTGATGCGTGATCATCACGACAGTCAGGTTCATTTTCGCCTGCAGTTCCTTTATGAGAGAAAGAATGGATCTTGTGGTCTGGGGATCCAGAGCACTTGTAGCTTCATCACAGAAGAGAATGTCGGGATTGCATGCAAGGGCACGAGCTATTGCAACTCTCTGCTTCTGCCCTCCGGAAAGCGTCGATATAGGGGCACTTCCCCTTCCCTGAAGTCCTACAAGGGAAAGAAGCTCCTCTACTCTCTTTGTTATATGAGCTCTGTCCATACCGCAGATTTCCATCGGGTATGCAATATTTCCTGCCGCATTGCGGGATGAGAAGAGATTGAAGTTCTGGAAAATCATTCCGATCCTTCTTCTTCTTTCGATAAGAGCCTTTCCTTCAAGGTTATCGACTCTTTCATCATCATAATACACTTCACCGGAATCCGGCCTCTCAAGCATGCTCACGAGCCTGACCAGTGTGGATTTTCCGGCTCCGGATCTGCCGATGATGCCGTAAATGGTGTTTGAAGGGATATCCAGAGTGACATCCTGTACGGCATGAAGAGTTCCGTAATCTCTCTTAAGGTTTTTCAGTTTTATATGCATCTGCTTTTATTTCCTGTGTTTAGTAATGCTTTCTTATAGCAATTATGAAAAAAAAATACAATCAATACAGCTTCTCGAAAATCCCTTTTTCCCTGTTCTTCTGGACCTTTCCCGCTTCGAATATCCTGCCACCCATGACAATGTACACACCTTTTTCAAGCAGCTGAACAGCAGAAACTGCACAACCCAGATTGAAAACAGCATCAGAATTCTCCAGCGCATAAGGTATCATGGCACCTGTGAAAACAAACACATGTTCATCGCTGTCTTTCAGGCTGTCCCTGAGAAGTTCTGCAGTTCTGGTCATAGTGTCAGTGCCGTGTATGATGACAACTCTCTTCTCAATACAGGAAAGAGCATCCTCAACAACAGCTTTCCTCTGTTCTTCCGTCATGACGAGGCTGTCAACGGCAAGCAGGCTATCAAGATGAACCGGAAGTGTAACTCTTGCCTGATTGAGAATGCGGGGGAGCTGGGATTCGGAGAATGTCAGCTCGCCTTTCACCGCATCATACAGCTTGTCGAAAGTACCGCCAGTGGTGATGATCCTTATCCTGTCCTCAAACATC
>CASDXQ010000031.1 GCA_949285145.1 uncultured Spirochaetales bacterium
GTTTCACTGACTTCTTTGCCATACCAAAAACTCCTATGCCTTCTTCCTTCCAAGCATAGGAGCTTTTTCAAATGTCCACAATTTTATTTACAGTCTCACGCCGGGCATGATTCCGGCATCTCTTTTCCGTCTCTTGTTCATGCATTGTATTCAAAGCAGCTTTCACTTACGAAGTCGCTGATTGTGAGCCGGGAATTTCCGGCTTTTCCGTTTCTGTGGATTTCATCGACTGCCATGAAAAGCTGTCTGATGTTACCTGGCCATGAATAAGATTTCAAAGTATCGATATCCTTGATGCCGCAAGTATAGTTTTTCCGCTTTTCATATGATCTTACAAGTTCTTCAATATCTTCAGCATGATTCTTCAGCGAAGGCACAACAATGGTCGTTCCGGCAACTCTCATATAGAAATCCATCCTGATAAGACGTTTTCTGTACAGTGTTTCAACCGGAACATTTGTTATTGCGATGATTCTGCATTTGGCTTTTCTGGTAATGTTCTCCCCGACTCTGCGGTATTCTCCGTTTTCGACGAAGCGCAGGAGTTTTGCCTGCTGCTGAGGACTGAGTTCCTCGATTTCATCAAGAATGAGAGTTTTTCCTTTTGCAAGTTCGACTATACCGTCATGATCGTTCAGCGCACCTGAAAAAGCGCCTTTCACATGTCCGAACAGAAAACTTTCGACAAGATTGCTGTCAAGAAGCGCGCAGTTCACTACAGGTGCATCAGAAGGAAAGAGTGTTTTATGTATCTCCTGTGCCGCAATTTCCTTTCCGCTTCCGCTTTCTCCGCAGATGAGAACATTGCATTCCGTTTTTCCTATGAGGCGGATTTTTTTCCTCAATGCCTTCATGGCAGGGGATGACCCGACAAGTGCGGATTCCTTTTCCAGCACCTGTCCCTGTCTGTTTATTTCAGATGCCATTATTCCAGCATATCTTTCTTCGAAAGACTCTCTTGACACGAGAACGGCTTTTCCCATGTCGGTAAAAGAATCTCCGTCTGTGAGAATGATAAGTTTTGTGAAGTGTTCACGGTGTTCAATTTTCCTGAAGAATGAGGTGATGACACTGAGGCTGTAATCCTCATCAATGAGAACGGTAAAATCACAGGTGCACTTTTCAATATAGGCCTCCAGTCTGTTAAGAGAGGCAAAAAACTGACAGTTTTCCATGCTGCACAGCCATGTCAGTTTTTGTCTGATGTACTTGCTGGTACTGTTGACCAAAATCATTAATTCCTCCGCTGCCTCCTGTTTGCTCCCTTCTGAGCTTTGCCAGAATAGAGGGAAAAGGTGCTTTGTAATAGAGGGTATTTCGGAAAAGATATGGAAAATTTACGGATTTTACCGTTGTTTCTCTCTTTCAGCGAGCAGAGGCTGCTCTATGAAGAGCAGTTTTTTTCATGGACAAAGCATGTTTTCTATAGCACCGACGGCGAATATTCCGGCTGTTTCGGCTCTAAGAATATTGGTAGGCAGTATTGCCGCATCACTTCCGTTTTCAATGGCAAATGTGCATTCTTCATCTGAGAAGCCTCCTTCGCTGCCGATGAAAAGACTTATGGTTTCTCCCTTTTCTGTTTTTTCAAGGATCTGAGACAGATAAAGACTTTTCTCAAGTCTGCTCTGGTGAAGAATGATTTTCTTTCCTCCTGCCTCAAGCACTGCCTGATTGAATGGAATTACCCTGACATCAGTAACAGCGGTTTCAGAACCGCTTTGCTGTACAGCTTCCCTCATTATTGTCTTTATACGTTCACAGGCATGGCTGCTGAGGTTTTTTTCCTGGGTGTAACGGCTTGAAAAAAAGGTTATCGAGAGAACTCCTGCTTCTGTCAGCATCCTTGCTATATCTTCATTTTTCCTTCCCTTGCATAAGCCCTGATAGACATGCACAGGCGCGATCCGTCCTCTGAAAGCCGAAAGCGTGTCCGTGAGGCTTTCGGCAGGCCTTGAGACCGGAGTGAGGCAGATTGTCTCCTCGTCAGCTATTCTTGCCTCGTAGTAATTTCCGTCATTGTCCTTTGCTGTGAAAACATCTCCTCTTGAGAGCCGGAGGGAGCGCAGGAGATACATTTTATCTCTTTTTCTGAGGCTGTAGACGTTTCCGCCTTTGAAAGTATCGTCAAGAAGGAAAATTCTCACAATGCACCATCCAGATATGCGACAGCCTGCGCCAGCGTGATGTCATATACCGGATCGGCAACAGGTCTGTCTTCCCAGTTCATGTCGGCAATGTACTGATTTCTGATCAGAAGTTTAAGATAATACGGATCGAAATCCGCATTTTCCTGCCATTGTGAAGCAAAAGCTTCTATGTTCTCTTTTGTGTATGCGCTGTTGTTTTCCATCCATGAAAGGATATCCTGGGAATGCCTGCTTATGAAATCATAGTAACTCATGAGCTGTTCACTGTTCATTTCCGGAATTTCAGACTTTATATCAGGATGGATTCCGATCTCGTTTATATCATTGCCTTCCGGTGTGAGATATCTGGCGGAAGTGAAATGTATTGCTCCTTTGTTCCATGGAAGAACGTCCTGCATCACTCCTTTTCCGAAGGTGTTCTCACCGATTATCACCGCTTTCCCATTGTCTTTCAGCGCTCCTGTGAGGATTTCGCTTGCCGATGCGGTGCCGCCGTTTACGAGGATCACCACGGGAAGATTGTATTTCCTTGTCTGATCGCTTGCTTTTATCCTGACGGATGAGCCGTCCTTTTTTTCGATATTCACAATCGTGTCATCGTTATCAAGGAAGAAATTCGCAACAAGATAAGCAGAATTCGTCGTGCCGCCGCCGTTGTTTCTCAGATCGATTATGAGGGCCTTCATGTTCTGTGCGGAAAGAGAAGAGAGTGCGCTGCTGACCAGAGGATAAGTGGAGGTTGTGAATGTGGCTATTGAGATGTAACCGTATTCCGTTCCGGGTATCATTGTGCTGTTCACACTAGGCACTGCGACATCTTCAGGAGTCACGGAGACTTCGAACATGCTCTCTCCCCGGTGGACGACAAGTGTCATGGGCACGCCTTCTTCTCCTCGCAGAAGAGACGAAACCTCATCTGCACTCATCTGAGCCACAGACTTGCCGTCAACATGGCTTATGAGATCCCTTGCCCGGATTCCTGCGATATCTGCAGGGCCTCCGGGAAAGGGACTCTGCACCTGAACCATGTATGTGCTCTCGTCCTCCCAGTCGATGAAAGCAGGATCGGTTTTTGTCAGATATATTCCGATTCCCGTGTAGACGCCGGTGAGAGCTTCGGTTTCCTCTTCCATGTCTTCTTCTCCGACGTACATGGCATAAGGATCGTCCAGAGAGGCGATCAGGGCTTTTGTGAGATTGTCCTGAACCTCGTCAATGTCAATGTCATAAAGGTAATTGATATTCAGATATTGATACAGCGTGTTGAGATCTACCAGTATTGTCGAGATATCCGTATTCTGGACATTTTTCCCACCCGTGGGGTAAACCGCCGCTTCCTTGTTTCCCTGTCCTGAAAGGGTAAAGAGAAAAAGCAGCAGCACAATGCCGGTGAGGGCTGTTTTCTTCATTTCTTTCATGGCATTCAGTGTAGTGCAAAAAAAGAAGCCTGTGAACAGATGTCCGGTTTCTGATACCCTCAGAATAAGCCTGCATGTTTTTCTGCCGTCATTTCCCGCAAAAGGAAAAACATTTACGTTCAATTGACCTGCATGATGTGTGAAGGCTAAACTTGTGTTATGTCTCTGTATATAAATTACCCGTCATGGATAGACCCTTATGTGGTTTCCTTTCTTCCTGTCAGATGGTATGCCGTCATGTATATTGTCGCATTCGCCATAGCATATTTGCTTTATGAATATCAGGTGAGAAAGGAAAACTGCCGAGATCTGGACAAGGATGGAAGACAGAGCCTTTTTCTCTGGGCTGTTGTCGGACTTCTGCTTGGAGCACATCTTTTTTCCGTGTTTTTCTACTCTGACGCTTCATTTTATCTGACTCAACCCTGGCTTATATTCTGGCCGTTCAGGAACGGAAAATTCACCGGTCTTCCCGGTATGAGCTATCATGGCGGCGTGGCGGGAGCGCTCATCGGTGGCTTCCTATATTCACGCATGAAGAAATTCAGCTTTCTGAAACAGGTTGACTACATTGTTGCCGGCATACCTCTGGGCTACACATTCGGAAGGATGGGAAACTTCATAAACGCGGAACTTTACGGAAGGGTTTCCACGCTTCCCTGGGCGGTTGTCTTTCCCGGCGCTCCTTCTTTCTCCACCAGCGAGGCATGGGTTAGGAATGCTGCAGACAAATGCGGAATTGATTATTTCCCCGGGGAGATGATAAATCTGCCGCGCCACCCGTCCCAGCTTTATGAAGCGCTGTTTGAGGGAATAGTTCTTTTTCTTATTCTGTGGTTCATTTGCAGGCCTCTGATCAGAAAATACGCATTGAAACCGGGTTCAATGCTATCATTCTACATTTTCGGCTACGGTTTTTTCCGTTTTTTCATAGAATACTGCCGTCAGCCTGATGCCAATATAGGGTATGTGATAGCACTTGGAAAGGAGAGCGGCAATATCGCTGTTTTCCAGTCATTTCTCAATATTTCGAAGGGGCAGGTATTCTGTCTTATAATGATGGTTTCCGCCCTTATGCTGTTTTTCATCGTTAACAGGAGGAAAAAGAATGGACATGAGTCAGCCGGTAAACGGAAGAATAAGTAAGCTGCGCTCAATAATGGAGAGAAACGGCCTTGACTACTATCTGGTCACAGGCACCGATGCACACCTGAGCGAATATGTGTGTCCCCACTGGAGGACAAGGGAATTCATCACCGGATTCTCCGGTTCTGCGGGAAGTGTGCTTGTCGGCATGCATGAAGCCTTCCTGTGGACGGATTCCCGTTATTTCATTCAGGCCTCCCAGCAGCTGAAAGGTACCTGCCTGACACTGATGAAGGACGGGGAAGAAGGGGTGCCGTCCATCGAGGAGTACCTGAGGAAAAACGCATCTCCTTCTTCCAGAACAGGAACCTGTGCCGCGGAAATCTCAATCAGGGATTACAAGGAAAAGAAAAGGCTTTATGAGAGGATGGGGCAGGCTTTTGTCCTCTGTGATGATTTTCTTGATGAAATATGGACTGACAGGCCGCCCCTTCCTGAAACAAGGATAAGGGAGATGCCGGCAGCCACGGCGGGCAAGAGCCGGGAAGAAAAACTTGCCACGATCCGTGAAAAGCTGAAGGAGAAGGGCGCTGACTACACCATTATCGCCTCTATTGACGATATTGCATGGATCACTAATCTGAGAGCTGATGATGTGCCGTGCAATCCGGTCTTCCTTTCCTACATGTTCATCTCGCAGGAAAAGGCCGTTCTCTTCACATCTCTCTACCGTTTTCCGGCATCAATTCTCGGGGAAGTTGAAAAATGCATTGAAGTGCGTCCTTACGATGAAGTGCAGACTTTGCTTCCTTCCCTTTCCCGCGGACGTGCGTATTACAATGACGAGAAGGTGAATGCATCGTTCCTTTCCCTTCTTGAGCCTTCCCTCTCTCTGACCGGACGCGATTTCTCGACAGATCTGAAAGCCTGCAAGAATCCTGTCGAGCTTGAAGGCATGAGAAAGAGTCATGTGATGGACGGTGCAGCATTCATCAATGCATTCAGCCAGGTTGATTTCTCGAAAACGGACGGTACATACAATGAGATCGCAATTTCATCGCTTTTTGCCGGCGAGAGGGAGAAAATGAAAGGATATGAAGGGCCTTCTTTCAGCCCGATTTCCGCATTCTCCTCTCACGGTGCAATGTGCCACTACAGTGCAGATGAGAAAAGCAACGCCTCAATTGATCATGACGGTCTGCTTGTTCTCGACACAGGAAGTCAGTTTGCATACGGCATGACGGATCTGACAAGGACACTGCTTTTCGGAGATGCGACAGAAGAACAGAAAAGGGATTACACTCTCGTTCTTAAAGGTCATCTTGCACTCATGCACCAGAAATTCATCTACGGCACCAGAGGCTATCAGCTGGATGTGCTTGCAAAGCAGTTCATGTGGAATGAAGGAATGTCTTTCTATCATGGAACCGGTCATGGAGTCGGCTTCAATCTCAATGTCCACGAAGGGCCTGCGAGAATATCGGCAATGCCCATCGATGTTGTGCTGGAGGAAGGCATGGTCGTAAGCGATGAGCCCGGGATTTACAAAGAAGGAAGGCACGGTATAAGAATTGAGAATCTGATAGCAGTGAAAAAAGCAGGGAGAACGGAATTCGGGCAGTTCATGGAATTTGAGAATCTCACGCTTGTCCCGTATGAGAGGAAGCTTATAGACATAAAGCTTCTCACGGATGGTGAAATCAGTGAGATCAACAGCTATCATGAAAAGGTATATGAGTCTCTGTATCCCTTTGTAAGGGAAGATGCCCGCGATTATCTGAGAGAGGCGACGCTGCCTCTCTAGCCGAGTTTCACCCCTTAGTGCTAATATTGGATAAAAGCAAGAAACAAGGAAGGTTAATATATGGTAGAAGCCTTGAAGAAAAACGGAAAAATAAGCAGAAAAGGTCCTGTGGTTCTTGTAATCATGGACGGTGTCGGTTTCGGCAAGTATAAGGAAGGAGATGCTGTTGCTGCTGCAATGACAAAGCATCTGGACAATCTGTATGAGAAGTATCCCTGGACAAAACTCAAGGCACACGGTCTTGCTGTCGGTCTTCCATCTGATGCCGATATGGGCAATAGTGAGGTCGGTCACAATGCAATGGGCTGCGGCAGGGTTTTTGCACAGGGAGCAGCTCTTGTCAGCCAGTCCATAAACACCGGTAAGATGTTTGAAGGCGGGACATGGAAGAATCTTGTTGCCAATGTAAAGAAGACAGGCGGAACACTCCATTTCATCGGTCTTCTGTCAGATGGAAATGTTCACTCGCATATTGATCATCTCAAAGCCATGATCACACAGGCAAAGAAGGAAGGCGTGAAAAAGGTGCGGGTGCATGCTCTCCTTGACGGCAGGGATGTCGGAGAAATGAGTGCCCTTGAGTATTTTGATCCTTTTGAGGATTTCCTCAGGAGCCTCAACGACGACAGTTTTGACGCCAGGATCGCATCCGGCGGCGGCAGAATGGTCATTACCATGGATCGTTACAATGCCAACTGGGACATGGTGAGAAAAGGATGGGAGACTCATGTGCTCGGAGAAGGCAGAAAGTTTGCCAGCGCACACGAAGCGATAGAGACTCTCAGGGCAGAGACCGGAGCCATCGATCAGGACCTTCCTCCTTTTGTCATTGCGGAGAACGGCAGACCTGTCGGTACAATTGAAGACGGAGACAGTGTCATTCTCTTCAACTTCCGCGGAGACAGAGCCCTTGAGATCACAAAGGCATTTGAAGCAGAGACTCTTACAGAGTTTGACAGGAAGAGACATCCGGATGTTGAGTACGCAGGAATGATGGAGTATGACGGAGATCTTCATGTTCCTCATCAGTATCTTGTATCTCCACCGTCAATCGACAGAGTGATGGCAGAGTATCTGTGTGCCACAGGAGTGAGACAGTTCTCCATTTCAGAGACACAGAAGTTCGGACATGTCACATATTTCTTCAATGGAAACAGAACAGGAAAATTCGATGAGAAGCTTGAGGAGTATGTTGAGGTTCCAAGTGATATCGTACCATTCGAACAGAGGCCGTGGATGAAGTGTGCTGAAATTGCCGACAGAGTCATCAGCGAAGTTGAGTCCGGCAAGTGGGATTTCATCAAGCTCAATTTCCCCAACGGCGATATGGTCGGGCATACAGGGGTCTTTGAAGCCGTTGTCTGTTCGATGGAGGCGATGGATCTTCAGATCGGAAGAATATGGGATGCTGTAAGGGCAGCCGGAGGCATTATGATCGTGACTGCAGATCACGGCAATGCTGATGACATGTATGAACACGGCAAGGACGGAAGCGTAAAGACGAAGGCTGACGGAGAGCCGAAGAGCAAGACTTCCCACTCTCTTAATCCTGTACCGTGCATCATATGTGATGACAATTACAATGGAGAATATTCAAAGACTCTTAAGGAAGGTCTTGGAATCTCATCTATTGCGACCACATGTATCACGCTTCTGGGCTATGTTCCGCCTGCGGATTACGATCCTTCAGTTGTGACTCTTAACTGATTTATATTGATTCGGACAGTGCGGCAGGTTTCTGCCGCGCTTCTTTAATGGAGAAGCAGATGTCGTACGAAAGGGCAAATGAATATCTTGCCGCAAGGGGTATGGATGACAGGATAATCCTCTTTGATGTATCAAGTGCCACTGTCAGCCTTGCAGCTGCCGCATTGGGCTGTGAGGAATGCCATATTGCAAAGACGCTCTCATTTGATGTAAACGGAGAAACTGTTCTCATTGTTGCCGCGGGTGATGTCAAGATCGACAATCATAAATTCAAGGGATATTTTCATGCAAAGGCAAAAATGCTTTCACACGATGAAACAGAGGAAAGGACAGGCCACGCTGTCGGCGGAGTGTGTCCATTCGGTGTGAAAGAAGATGTCAGGATTTATCTTGATGAGTCGCTCAGGCGCTTTGATATTGTCTATCCCGCAGCCGGAAGCGCATCTTCGGCAGTGAGACTTTCTCCTGACGAGCTGGTATCTCTGCTTCCTTCTTCCATCTGGATAGATGTGACCAGAAGCATATCTCAGTAGCCTTTCGGACTCACAGCGGAGAGCATTACTGCTCCTGCGAGGAAAAATATTGTACCTGTAAGGCTCATTGCGCTATCGCCGTCAAATGTCATGATCAGATAATCACCGACCGAAAGGAAGAGGAAGGTGAAGAATCTGTTCAGATGGTAAGTCTCCTTATCTGATATGAAACTTACAAGGTAGGTCAGGACAGCCGCACTCAGAAGAAGGAATACGAGCATGTGGAAGACAGAATCATGCAAGTTATGAAGATCCTGATTCGAGTTTGATGGCATGATACAGGCTATGAGCAATACGCTTATGAGAGAAATCACGACATAGCCGCCTGTTTTGGAGGTGCTGACATTTTTCATGTTCTGCACTGCAGCAAACAGGAGTATCACATAGCTTGACATGAAAAAAAACCTTTTTGCGATTGTCAGGCGCGGAATTGATATCAGGGAGATGTTCAGGTACTGGAATATCTCCGGCATCATTCTTGTCGTCTGCAGTGAAAGGAACAGAAGGAAAAGAGGAAGAAGGTATCCTTCCGGCACCTGGGAACGATGTTTTATCCTGAGAATAAGTGCCGGTGTGAGTGTGCCGAAAATTATCGCGATTTCAGGAAAGATATTGAGAATATAGGCGATAAGATTGTCTCTTCCGGCATTATATGCAAGATAGAACCCTCCCAGTATGAAGAGAGCCAGTATTGATGTTACCAGAACCTGTATTGATGACAGAAGTTTCGATGTTTTCGCAGCGTTCAAATTATATCACCATATGGAGGAATGACTTCTGTTCCTGTTTTTCTTGAGCAGACAGATGCGCCCAGCAGAGCTATCTGGCTGTCGAGAAGCGCTGCCAGTCCTGATATCAGTGGAAGAATTCCAAGGACAGTCAGCTCTGCGGAATACACATTGATGTCAAGTATTTTCAGAGATGCAATTGTTATGAACATCACTTCCATGCCGGCTCCGGCAAAACAGCCTGTGAACGAGCAGAGGGCACAGGCAGCGGCAATGATCAGTGTCTGTGCGGCTGAAAGAGGCGCCGATGTGACATTTGTCAGTATGCCTATAACGGCGAATGTTGAAAGAGCTGCCGTACCTCCTCTTCCTGCAAAATAGAAAAGTCCCGTTGTACTGGCGGCTATTCTTTTCTGCACACCGTTGTTGTATCTCTCTCCTGCCATCAGGTAAGGCATTGTGACAATGTAGCTTCCTGTTGAGAATGCACACACCTGGGCTGCGATGTTTCTGTAGAGAATCTTGTAAGGATTCCTTTTCCCTTTCGTGAAAATCTCAAAAAGCACGGGAAGTATGATAAGAGAGAAAGCAGCGGGAACAAGAACCAGACACAGTGAGAAATTGTAATCAACAAAGAATGTCTTTTCCTGATAGATCTCGATGAAAAGGAGTGTGGATGTTATGTATGCGAAAATATAACCGAATGCTGAAAGTGCACGTGCAAGGCGGTACAGCACTTCTGAAAAAGAATTGACCGTTATGTAAGCCGGCTTGATCACGTCCGCATCCGGTTTCAGGGCCCAGCCCATTATGAAGGCGAAAAGAATAACCGGAAACAGCAGACTCTGTGCATTGCTGAACACATCTGCCACGTTGCCGCTGAAAAGCAGATTCCAGCTGCTGATGAATACCGATGGCACATAACTGTCAGAAACACTTCCTATTCCGGCTGTGGAGCTTACAGGGAAAGAGAAGGGGAACACGAGAGAAAGAAGAGCGCAGAGCAATGGCAGCAGCAGTGTGCACAGTATGCCCCATGCAAGGGAAGACGAGACAACTTTTCCTCCTGCCCTGTCCTTTCTCAGGGAAGCTGCCGCACCGGCAAGCGAGACGAACATCATGAGGAGCGCAAGGACGGAAGCGAAAGAGACTGCAATTGTTCCCGCAGTGCTGAAAACCGCATAGCTCCAGAATGAATCTCCTGTAAGAAGTGCTGTGGCAAGCGCCAGAAAAAGCGCTGTAAGATATGTTATCCATGTCTTCATAATTCTATGATTCCCTCCGCTTTGAGGATGTCTGCCTGACCTGAAAGTCTTTCCATAAGAATATAATATTCCTTTCAGACTCTCAATAGCAGAGCCCCCTTACTTCTTGCCTGACAGCAGTTTGTCAAGTTTGTACTCTGCCTTGTTCTCTTTCTCAAGGAGCTCTGCGATGTATTTCTCGCTCCTGAAACGGCCTTTCTTCTCGACGAAGATTTCGGCTGACAGGGCACTGAGGACAATGAGAAGCTGCATCATTTCCTTGTTGTACCACGTTATTCCCTGATACACATTGCATTTTACAGCTGTTCTTACCTCTTCGTCGGCAAGTATGGATTCAAGGATCGTTATACTCTTCCTGTTCATATCCTTTTCCATTTTGTAGCCTATGACTGAGAAAATCGCAGCCATATGCATCAGCTGGTGGATTTCCGTGTCGCTGATCCTCAGTTCTTCTTTCTTTGCTTCGAAGAAATGCTGGAGAAGCAGCATGTCGCTGGCCCTCATCGCGTCTTTCACGCTTGCCGTTTTTTCATTGATGAACGGCTTGAGCGTGATTGCTGCGGCGATAATCAGGCTGAGCTCGGGTGTCAGTCTGACGAAGGAGGCGAATACGCTGTCGTCACTCTTGTGCACAAGCTTATTGAGTGCCCTGATCTGACGTACCATCTGTGCAGGATCGACATCGCTTGGAAGCTGGGGCAGACTCGCCTGTGCGCTTTCATCGAAATTCTCTCCCGCGACAGTCAGATGTGCATATGTCTGTGCAATCATGAGAAGGAATTTTCTCTCGCTCTGCAGGTTGCTGTCTTTATAGAGGATATCTCCAAGCAGTGAGAAGAACGCATCGCTTCTGAACGTTTCAAGTTCTTCATAGACAGGCCGCAGACGGAGAAGGGTTACAGCGATGTTGATGTTCTTGACACCGTTGGAGCCGAGGAACCGGTAAAGCTGTTCGTATGAACCGTCGAAATCCTCCACTTCCCTTATGTTCCACAGCACTCTGCTGTCATAACCGTCAATCGTGAAACTGTATCCTTCCTCATATATCTTTATCGAAGGCACAAGGTAGGTCAGCCCTGTCGAGAAATTCTCATAGATACAGTAGTGCCTGCCGCCGAAATGGAGACCCAGGTTCTCGGCGAGAGAGACTGTCACGGTTTCCTTCGCTTCTCCGCTTTCCTTTCTGAGTTTCGGGCAGCTTGTCCTGATATTCGCACTCACTCTTTCATACTGGTTATTGACAATGACGAGGTTTCTCTCGCTTCCGTTTCCGTTGACATAGGCGAATATTGATTCTTCACATCTGCCGTTGTTCCATGCATCGTAGATATTGAAGTGTTCGACTCCGCTGAACAGATAGCGCTTTCTCAGAAGAGGGAATATCCTTCTTGCGTGCTCATCCATCATCCACTGGTTAGGCTTCTCGTCCCAGTATGCCCTTCTGTACTCCATTCCGTATTTTTCCTTCAGCCCTTCGATCTGGCCGTGTCCGAACATCGGAAGACCCGGAAGTGTTGCAAGGATCGTGCAGATCGAGAAGTAACGGTTGCCATCGCCGAACTGGGCAATCGCCGTCTCCTCATCCGGATTGTTCATGAAGTTAACGTACCGCTTCAGTATTTCAGGTTCGAATACAAGGGTGTTTTTTATGGCAAGCCTGTATTTCTGGTTTTCCTGATTCTTGAGCATGTTCATAAATGCCGAGTTGTATACCCGGTGCATTCCGAGCGTCCTGACAAAATAGCCTTCCATCATCCAGAAAGCTTCCGCAAGAAGCAGTGTATCAGGAACTTCCTGTGCGATTCGGTCGACAACTTCTCTCCAGAATTCCTGCGGAATGCGGTTGTTGAATTCCTCGTCGCTGAGGGCATACATGAATCTTCCCGCAATGTCTCCGCCGCTTCCCGGTTTCGGATACCACAGCCTCTGTATATGCCGCTTTGCCAGTGTCATTGCGGCGTCGAATCTTATGATATGGAAATTCCGTGCGACATGTAATATCTGCTGGATGACAGCCTCTCTTGTCACCGGATTGAGGTAATCAAGCTGTGCTGTGTCGTTCCATGGCATTGATGTGCCGTCGTTGCCGTGGAAGACATAACGGGTATCTCCTGTTCTTCTGTCCACGCGCCGGAATGTCACAGCTGCGTCAGAGCGGTTGTAATAATGATCTTCCAGCTTTATCTCGATATCCGGATTCTGTGAAAGATCCGGACCGTTGAACGTATATGAGGGGAAGGGAGAGTAGTTCTGGCTCATGAAGTATTCGGGATGCTCATACATCCAGTCGCTGTCCAGACCGGTGTGGTTGGGAACCATGTCGGATGCCAGTCTTATTCCCCTGTCCATGCACCTTTTCCTCAGATTCTCAAGGGCTGTCCAGCCTCCTATGTTCTGTGCGATCTCATAGTTCTTGAGCGAATAGGCAGATGCTTCCGCATCGGGATTGCCGCACATGACCTTTATCCTTTTAGAGGCTTCGGAACGTTCCCACAGACCGATCAGCCAGAGTGCCGTGAAGCCCGAGTCCCTTAGTTTGTCCAGTTCCTCATCAGGGATCTGATCCAGTGTCTTTATTTCCCTGTGGTACCATTTTGACAGCTGGTCGAGCCAGACGAGCGTGCATTTCGCTATCATGACCACGCGCGGCATCCAGTCAAGATCCGCGGAGAATGCTTCATATTCATTGTTCAGGCCGGAATAGTCGGGAACTTCCATCGGAGCTCCGCCTCCGTTTCCCGCTCCTCCGTGATCTTTTTCCTCCTGATGCATGAAGTCAAGACCGGACTGAAGGAGAAGCTTGAGCTCATCGGAGAGAAGATCTGCCCATTCTCTCAGAATGTAGACAATCTGATCCGCAAGGCTGTTCGGATACAGTCTTGCCGGTTTTGTCAGGAAGTCGAAGATATCGTCTTCATCGCTGTGTCCGATCGGGCCGCCTGTGTTTTTCGTGTAGGAACCGATGATGCTCTGGAGCGCTTTCGTCTCAGGGGGGAAGACAAGCCCCTGAGGAGACACAAGCGGGCCTGCCGCGCTTACAAGGGCAGGGTTGCTGAGCATCACCTGATGAATGAAGAACGCTCTGAGTGTCTCATTGTCGTAATAGAGCTTTGATGTTTCCTGACTCCTCAGCAGAGGAGAGGGGAAATTGTCATCAAAGAAGGAAAGTGCGCTTATGAGTGAATCCTGCTTCTCGATGAGATTCAGTGCCCTTGAGAAGAGATCCGGATTGTTCTCTTTGAGATATGTGTCAAGAACACTCTGATAGAGAAGATGGAGAACTGCGCCGGCATGAAGTTTTCCGGCAGAAAGATAGCTGGAATCCTCATCTCCCTTTTCCTTGATTTTCTTGTTATATGCATAGCTTACGCCGTTCGCATCATCATATAATGTCTGCAGATTTCCGCTTGTGACGAAAAGCGGTTTTGAAAGTGAAAGATTTTCTCTGGTCGTGCGAGCTATTCTAAGGTCTCGTTGAGTCATTACCAAGAACCCCCCTTTTGTGTGCTACAGTAAGTATAGCAAAAAAACGCGCCAGAATGGATACTTTTTTTCTTATTTCAGGTACAGTTCCGGCAAAACCGTCAGAAAAACCGGGAATCCGGTCAGACAGTCAGGGAAAAATCCTGTGTGCATGAAAGAATATCTGCATTTCCGATTTTGCCGAACAGCGCATACAGTACGCAAAATTCGCTTTCGCTGAACGGGCGCAGCACATAAGCGGAAGGAGGGTCATGCACAGGGCGCCCGATCCCGATCCTGAGACGGAAGAAATCCTCACCGCCAAGTCTTTCCTTTATGTTCTTCAGGCCGTTGTGTCCTTTCGTCCCGCCTCCTTTCTGGTATTTCGCACATCCGCAGGGAAGTTCCATGTCATCGTGCACGACAAGGATCTCGCTGTTTTCAAGTCTGAGAAAGCTTTTCACTTCTCCGGCGGCAGTACCGGAAAGGTTCATAAGCGTCAGGGGCTTGAGTATGTAGACAGAACCTGCCTTTGTGCAGGCGCTGTGGAACTTCACCGACCATGAAGAATGTGCGAACAGATAGTCGGCAAGCATGAAACCTGCGTTATGCCGGGTTCTCTCATATTTCTTTCCGGTGTTTCCCAGAAAAACAGCCGCTTTGATCATGTCTGCAAGTGTATGACAATCTTTCATGTTGTGCTAGAATGTGTTTATCTTGAATAAGGAGGTGTGTATGGCAAAAAAAGCAGCAATTGCGAAAGAGTCCGTCAAGTTCTCCGGAGATCTCCTGCTGAGAATCCTTGTCGGCCTGCTTTTCTTCTGTATCGGTGTTCAGGGCTTTATGGGAGAGACTTCCAATGAACTTTTCAGATCCCTTGATAACGAGGTTCTTGAGATCATCCTCGGTCTGATTCTGGTTCTGTGCGGTCTTCTTCTCATTGTCCCTCTCTTCCTGAAAGGCATCAACAAGGTATATGTGAAATGGAGCATGATCGCGGTTCTGGCCGTATGGGTGATCATGATCATCATCAATGACTTTGTCTACGGGCTCAGGGGTGTGAACGGCGTTGAATGGTTTGAATGGCTTGAGAATTTCATCTACCATCTTCTGATTCTCGCCTGTGTCTACAAGGTGTCGGGTTCCGCTTTGAAATAAGCATCCGTACCGAAGGAAGGCCTCCGGTTTAATGCCGGGGGTTTCTTTTTTCCCGGCACGGGATTAAGCTCGAATCATGACTGATGAAGAAATGATTCGTCAGCGGCATTACGCAAGAATGACGGAATCCCCGGTTCCTTCTCTGATAATGAAGCTGGCGGCTCCGACGATAATATCAATGCTTGTCTCGTCAATTTACAACATGGCGGACACATATTTTGTCTCCAGGCTCGGCACAAGTGCAGCCGGAGCCGTAGGTGTCGTTTTCTCGGTCATGGCGATCATCCAGGCCGTCGGGTTCACGATCGGCATGGGCGGCGGAGTCATAATGTCACGTCAGATGGGAGCAAAGGAGAATGGGAAAGCCGCATGCAGTGCAAGCACCGCGTTTTTCTTTGCGCTTGCGCTGGGCATCCTGCTTGCCTTTACCGGTGTTCTTTTCAACAAGCCTCTCATGAGACTGCTCGGTGCGACCGGAACCATTCTTCCATATGCTCAGTCCTATGCCGCATACATATTTCTCGGAGCCCCTTTCATGTGCACTTCCTTTGTGATGAACAATCTCCTCAGAAGCGAGGGAAAGGCGGCATTTGCCATGGTTGGCATAACGGCAGGAGGTGTGCTGAACATAGTTCTGGATCCGCTTTTCATTTTCACTTTCGATCTCGGCACCGCAGGTGCGGCTATCGCCACTTCTGTCAGTCAGGCGATAAGCTTTCTGATCCTCCTTGCCTTTTTCATGAGGGGAAAGAGCAACGTCAGAATAAACATAAGAAGGGTTTCTCTGAAAAGAAAGCTCTATCTCGACATCGTGAAGATGGGACTTCCCAGTCTTTCAAGACAGGGGCTTGCATCCCTTGCCGCGGTGGCTCTGAACGTAAGCGCCGCTGTTTTCGGCGATGCGGCTGTTGCCGCAATGTCGATCACCTCCCGCATAACATTCTTCATCTTCTCTGCACTTCTGGGCTTCGGACAGGGCTTCCAGCCGGTGTGCAGCTTCAACTGGGGTGCGCGCAGATACGGCAGGGTATATGAAGCTGTACGTTTCACCGCAGCTGTCGGAACAATCCTGATGATCATAATGCCGGGAATATGTTTCATTTTCTCATCCTTCCTTCTGCAGTGTTTCATTTCCGATGATGTCCAGGTTATTGAAATGGGCTCTCTGGCACTCAGAGCCCAGTGCTTCGCTCTGGCATTCCAGGGAATCTGCGTGACGACAAACATGGCGCTCCAGAGTACAAGCCATTACGGAAAGGCGACATTCCTCGCATTGTGCCGTCAGGGGATATTCTTCATACCTGTCGTTCTCATACTGCCCCGTATCATCGGTCTTAACGGTGTCCTGTTCGCACAGAGCATCAGCGATATTCTCACATTTTTTGTCAGCATATTCTTCTTCATTTCATTCCTGAAGGAAGTGAAGGCAAAAGCCTCTGGCACAGGGAAGGATAATTCAATACACTGAAAGAAAGAATGACAGGAGGCTGGAAATATGCAGATTTTGATAGCGCTTACAGTTTTGATTGCCACGGTTCTCGGGTCGATAAGCGGAATCGGCGGAGGCGTGATCATAAAACCGGTGATGGATGCCATCAGCGGACTTGATTCCTCGCAGATAAGCTTTCTTTCCGGAACGACAGTTCTCACCATGACGGTCGTATCGCTTCTCAGGAGCAGGGGCGGAGAGGTGAGAATTGACAGGAGAGGAACATTTCTTGCCATCGGTGCTGCGTTCGGAGGCCTGGCAGGCAAGTCGGTTTTCTCTTATCTTGTATCTGCGTTTCCTGACCAGGGAAAAGTATCACTTGTCCAGAACATCATCATGGTGATACTCACTCTTGCAGTGCTGTTATACATGATATATAAAGCCCGTATCAGTCAGCTTGATATAAAGAACAGGGTCTTTTCCCTTGCGGCAGGTCTTTTTCTGGGGCTGATGAGTTCATTCCTCGGCATCGGGGGCGGTCCGATCAACATCATGATCCTCAGCTTCTTTTTCAGCATGGACACCAAGACCTGCGCACTGAATTCCCTTTACATCATCTTCTTCTCGCAGACGGTCAGTCTTATATCCAACATTGTCATGAAAGACATTCCGTCATTCGAGCCGATGATGCTTGTAATGATGATGATCTGCGCGGTTGCGGGTGCTTCTGCCGGACGGGCTCTGTCAAAGAAGATGGATGAACATAAGGTCGATGTGATGTTCATGGCAATGCTCATTCTCATCACGGCAATAAGTATCTACAACTGTTTCAAGTATGCCCTCTGATCAGATGATCAGTGCATAAAGGTGCTCAAGCGCCGTGTTCACGGCGCCGGGCAAATCCCCTTCATATGCTTTTGAATATATATTCTTCATGTCAGCGTCAAAATCCACAGGGAGGACGGGACACAGTGCATGGGCATATCCAATGAGCTTCTTCTCCCCGGGGTGGAGTACTCTGCTGTATGCGAAAAGCATGTCGAAATATGAGGCCATCAGTGCTGCAAGCCTGTGGCAGCGGCTGACAAAGTCGTTCCTCACGACTGCAAGTTCCAGCTGTTTCACCCATGTGGCTTCCCCGTCTCCCGACATCATCCTGCGGTTATATGAGATTATGCTGTCCTTCAGTGCCTCGGGATATGGCTGATCCAGCAGCGATATCTGACCTGAGAGTCCTGCTTTATCGAAAAGAAATGAAGATGTCCTGAGGTTATAAAGAAAACAGGTGCTGTAGCCAAGGGATGGTGTATGCTTCACCCATACCCTGTCAATCTGTTCATTTACAAATGACACCGGTCTGTACATCAGATCATATGTGATGCCGTCTTTTGTGAACTCATCACCTTCCTCAAAGAAAGAGGCATCAATGCGGGCCTCATCTGCAATGGGCAGTATTATCCTTTCCCTGTCTTCTCTGCTTATGTGCCTGTCATAATATATGTAGATATCCCAGTCAGAACCCCCGTCATTAATCAGACTTGTCCTTGAACCGGAAAGGGCAAGAGCACTGCATCCTTCAAGATCTGCAAAACCAGATTTCAGCAGCTGTATTGTTCTCTGAGCATCATTCATGGAATGAATTCTACATTAAAAAGATGCTTCATGATTTTCTCATTCTGCCTGAAAAGGAAAGAAAAAGGACAAAAACGGAGAGAGAGGGATTCGAACCCTCGGTAATACGGATGTACTACAACGGATTTCGAGTCCGTCTCCTTCGACCTCTCGGACATCTCTCCAGTACCTTGAAAATAAAAAAACCCGCACACGGATGCGAGTTTCCAAAGCCGAGACCAAGAGGATTCGAACCTCCGACCCTCAGTTCCGCAAACTGATGCTCTATCCAGCTGAGCTATGGTCTCAATCACGGAGAGGGGGGGATTCGAACCCCCGGACCCGGGTTTAGCAGGTCAACTCCTTAGCAGGGAGCCCGATTCGGCCTCTCTCGCACCTCTCCAGAAATAATAAAACGGAGAGAGAGGGATTCGAACCCCCGGAAACTTGCGCCTCAACGGTTTTCAAGACCGCCTCCTTCGACCGCTCGGACATCTCTCCATTGAGAATACTAAGATAAACTGGGATTCCTGTCAATAGATGCATTGAGCCTAAATTCTGTGCAAGTGCATAAATCCTTCTGTATGAGGCGGTTAGTCCTATTTGACCTTTGACTTGCGCCATCCTATAATATTGTCCATGGCAGCACGTTATGATGAATCCAACATAAAATCCCTATCATCCCTTGAACATATAAGACTCCGCCCCGGTATGTATATCGGGCGTCTGGGTGATGGCAGTCATGTTGATGACGGCATATATATCCTGCTCAAGGAAGTCATAGACAACAGCATCGATGAATTCATTATGGGCAGCGGGAGCAGGATTGTCATCACCATAATAGACAACAGGGTGACAGTACGCGATTACGGGCGCGGCATTCCTCTTGGAAAGATTGTGGAGTGCGTTTCCGTCATCAACACAGGAGCCAAGTATGATTCAGAGGCTTTCCAGTTCTCTGTCGGTCTGAACGGTGTCGGCACCAAAGCTGTCAATGCCCTGTCTGCCGAATTCTCGGTGACAAGTTTCAGGGACGGAGAGTTTGCATCAGCTTCATTTGTGAAAGGAGTGCAGAGCGGGAGAACGAAACACGGCACAACAGATGAGCCCAACGGCACGCTGATTTCCTTTGTTCCGGACGGAGATCTTTTTCCTGACTATGTGTTCAATGATGATTTTGTCCAGGAACGTCTGTGGAATTACGCATATCTGAATACCGGGCTCACGATTGAATATAACAAGAAGATAATCAAAAGCCAGCACGGACTGCTTGATCTGCTGACGAAGGATGTTGGAAGCGAAATGCTTTATCCGGTGATTCATTTCAGGAACAGCAGGCTGGAGTTCGCCCTCACTCATACCAATTCATACGGAGAATCCTATTTCTCCTATGTCAATGGCCAGCACACCAGTGACGGCGGCACGCATCAGGCTGCATTCAAGGAAGGCGTGCTCAAGGGAATAAACGAATTCTACAAGAAAAACTGGAATGCCCCTGAGATCAGGGACGGCATTGCCGGAGCCATTTCGGTAAAGGTGCAGAATCCTATTTTCGAAAGCCAGACAAAGAACAAGCTCGGCAATACCGAAATCCGCACCTGGATCGTAAATGACGTCAAGGAAGCCCTCATAGATGCGCTGATGAAGAATCAGGATACTGCGGCAAGCCTTCTCAATAAAATCACGACGAACGAGAAGATCCATAAGGAAGAAAGCGCAGTGCGCAACGGCGCGAGGGAGATGGCGAAGAAGGTTTCAATCAACATCCCGAAGCTGAAGGACTGCCATTACCATCTCAACAGCTATCCCAAAAGCAGGGAAGCCGAGGCAATGGCAAGCACGATCTTCCTTACCGAGGGCGACAGTGCAAGCGGTACGATAAACAAGACCAGAGATGTCAACACGCAGGCTGTTTTCGGTCTGAGGGGAAAACCCTTCAATGTGTTCGGCAAGACAAGGAAGGCCATTTACGAGAATGAGGAGCTTTACAATATCATGGTGGCTCTCGGTCTTGAGAACAACGAGATAGAGAATCTGCGCTATTCAAAGGTCGTGATCGCAACTGATGCCGACTTCGATGGCTTTCATATCAGGAATCTTCTCATGACGTTCTTCCTCACTTTCTTCGAGGAGGTTGTCACGAGCGGACGGCTCTATATTCTCGAGACTCCTCTCTTCCGTGTCAGGAACAAGGAAGTCACGACTTACTGCTATTCGGAAAAGGAAAGGGATGCCATGATGGCCCAGATAAAGAGTCCGGAGGTCACAAGGTTCAAAGGTCTGGGAGAGATCGACCCGAGGGAATTCGGACAGTTCATCGGTGATGACATAAAACTGGTTCCCGTCACGATAGAAAGCGCAAGCGAGGTAAGGCAGAAGATGCAGTTCTACATGGGTAACAACACGCCTGAGAGAAGAGAATACATTATGGAGAATCTGGTGTAGTCATGGCACATGCGAGCAAGTTATTTGAAAAGAATTTCATAGAATACGCTTCATATGTTATAAGGGACAGGGCCATTCCAGAGCTTGAGGACGGCTTCAAGCCTGTACAGAGAAGAATCATACATTCCCTTATCGAGATGGATGACGGCAGGTTCCAGAAAGTCGCAAATGTCGTAGGCCACACCATGCGCTATCATCCGCACGGCGATGCCTCCATAAATGATGCACTGGTTAATCTCGCCAACTGTGATCTTCTCATAGACCATCAGGGGAATTTCGGCAACGAGCTTACAGGCGACGGCGCTGCCGCCGGCCGTTACATCGAATGCCGTCTTCTCCCGATTGCCAGGAAAATACTGTACAGCCCGGAGATCACACAGTATGAGGAATCGTATGACGGCCGTCACAAGGAACCGGTGGTGTTTCCTGCGAAAGTGCCTATAGTCCTCATTCAGGGTGCGACAGGCATTGCTGTCGGCATGAGAACCGATATCCTTCCTCACAATTTCTATGAAGTGATCGATGCCGAGGAGGCCGCGCTGCGGGGTGAGACGGTTCCCCTTTATCCAGATTTCTCAACAGGTGGCATTGTCGATGTCTCCGGATATGATGACGGCTGCGGTTTTGTCACTGTCCGCGCCCGTCTTGATGTGTCGGATCCGAAGAAGATAGTGATCACGGAGCTTCCATACGGCGTGACATCGGAGCAGATGATCGCATCGATAGTTGAGGCAGACAAGAAGGGAAAGCTCCATATTGCGAAAGTGACGGATTTCACTACCGATAAGGCGAATATCGAGATCGCGCTTCAGAGAAACACCTACACGAACGATATAGTTGATGCGCTTTATGCCTATACAAAGTGCGAGACAAAGATTGCAGTCAACCCTGTCGTGATCGTGGACGGCCTGCCGAAGATCGTTCCTGTCACGGAGATGATCCGCTATCATGCCCATCATCTCAAGGATGTGCTTACAGCTGAACTGCAGGTGGAAAGGGCTCATCTTGAAGACAAGATCCATGCAAGAACCCTTGAGCGGATCTTCATTGAGGAGAGGATATACAAGAGGATTGAGACAAAGAAGACGGCGGAGGATGTGAACAAGGCTGTCGTCACAGGTTTCAAGCCTTTCGCGAGCGAGCTTTACCGTCCTCTTGCAGATGATGATGTCGAAAGACTTCTCAAGATCCCCATCAGAAGGATCTCCCTCTTTGATATCGAGAAGAACAGGAAGGATATTGAAGAACTCAATGCGGGAATAGAGAAAGTCGACTACAATCTTTCCCATATCGAAGAGTATGCGACAGCTTTCCTCGAGGACATAAGGAGCAGCATTGATCCCGGGCGATGGAAGAGAAGAAGCGAGATATCCTCATTCCAGTCGCTTGATGCCCGTGATGTTGCGGTCCGCAATCTCGAGCTGCGCTATGATGAGGCCACAGGCTATATGGGCACTGCACTGAAAACAGGAGAAGTGCTTCTCAAGGTATCCCCGTATGACAAGGTATTCTACATGAGGAAGGACGGGGCCTACCGCGTCGTCAATGTCAGCGACAGGGAATTCATCGGAACCGAAGGCCTTTACTATTATGCGCTTGCAGACAAGGATGAGCTTTCAAAAGTCGTCTTCACTGCGATCTACAAGGAAAAGGAAAGCAAGTTCTATTTCCTCAACCGCTTCACGATATCGAGTTTCACCACAAACAAGCTGTATTCAATCCTGCCCAAGGGAAACTACAAGCTTGTCAAGCTTGCGACATTTCCCAGTGCCGTCATAACGGCAAAATACAAGACCGGATACGGTTACAAGGTGCTTGAGGAGACTTTCCGCTTCTCTGACTTTGCTGTGCGCAAGTCACCGCAGACTGTTGGTTACAAGCTTATCACAAAGGCTCTGCAGAGCCTCACGCTGCGTCAGACGAAAGAGACCAGAGCGGCACAGGACGAGCCGACTCTTTTTGACGGTCTTTCGGAAGGCGAGAAGGGAGATGATGATGAGACTTGAGGAGAGGATTCTTTTTGAAGACAACCATCTCATAATCATAAACAAGGAATGCGGCGAGCTGGTGCAGGGGGATGATACCGGTGACAGAACGCTCGCAGATGACGTCAAGGCTTATCTGAAGAAGAAATACAACAAGCCCGGCAATGTCTATCTCGGTGTGCCGCACCGCCTGGACAGACCCACTTCCGGTGTCATGGTGTATGCCAGGACAGAAAAGGCTCTCGTGCGCATGAATGAGGCTTTCCGTGCAGATAATGAGGTCAGAAAGACTTACTGGGCCATCGTTGACAATCTTCCGCCGAAGGAAAGCGATGTGCTGACTCATTACATAGTGAGGGACAGCAAGGCGAATAAATCCACAGCGCATGTAAAGGAAGTGAAGGGAAGCAGGAAGGCTGTTCTGAAATATACTCTCCTTGCATCTTCCAATCGCTACCATCTTCTTGAGATCGAGCTTTATACAGGCCGCCATCATCAGATACGCGCACAGCTCAAAGCGACAGGCCTTCACATAAAAGGGGATCTCAAATACGGTTTCCCTCGCAGCAATCCGGACGGGGGAATCTGTCTTCACTCACGCAAGATCGTATTTTCACATCCTGTTAGAAAAGAGGAGCTGACTGTTGTCGCACCTCCTCCTAAAGACGCGCTGTGGGACTTCTTCCTCTCCACTCAGGAAAGATGAGAATAAAGACTGTTCATTCTGATCTCTGCGTCTTTTCTGACAGCTGAGAATGTCTTCTCAAGCTAGCTTTCATCTGTCGTCAATAATCATTTTCCTGATGTGATTGGAAAACATATGTCCACAGAGGTGGCAGAAGGATTTTCCCATCTGTCTTTTCAGAAAGGAATTCATCATCTTTCTCCTACGTACATATTGCACGATACATAATTCAGGACATGCAGTGCCTTTTCAAACTGTACTGTGGGCTTTCCTCTTTCCAGTTCTGAAAGGAACCTTATTCCTGTTCCTGCCGCTGTGGCGAACTCTTCCTGTGTCAATCCCATTTCCTTTCTTTTCGCCCTTATGAAGGAGCCGAGATCTTTTGCAGAAAATATTCTTGTCATGAATTCATGGCATTATCCCGATCGGGAAAAAGCAAGAATAAAATAAGAATTTTTCCCGAAAGGTAAAATTTAAATCTGCATATTCCAGTCAAATATCTTCAAAAAAAATCTGCATAAATCAGGAAATAAAAATCTGAAAAGATGCAAAAAATATTGTAATTTATCCCACAGCAGCAAGAAGACACCATCTTCCAAGCAGAGTGAAAGATGGAGATGAATTGCTGAAAAAATGAGCGGAATGAGTACAGGAAAAGGTAAAAATCTGGTACAATACAGGCATGGATGACAATGTAAGGAAGGAGAAGAACAGCACCATCAGGGAAAACGGTAAAGCCACCCGTCTCCGCCATTCTTCCATGCGTCCTGTTGTCGTTGAAATGAAGCTTGATCTCAAGTGTCTTAACAAGAGTGAGAGAAACAATCTTTGGATGCATTTCACCCAGTGCCGCTGGCTTTGCAATTACCTCATCTCTCTTGATGCTGATACATTCAAAGCATTCGATACCAGAGAAAGAAACATCACATCTCTTGATAAGGATGGTAATACTGTGGAAAGACTTCTCACACTGCCTGCCAAATTCATCCAGAGTGTGTATTCTTCCCTCAAACAGGATATGTCATCACTTGCCGCAAAGAGAAATAAGACAGGAAAGAAAAACGGAAAGCTTAAATTCAGGTCATCCTATGATTCAATAGATCTCAACCAGTATGGAA
>CASDXQ010000032.1 GCA_949285145.1 uncultured Spirochaetales bacterium
AGAGGAATATGAGGAAATGAAGAAGATGATGGGCAATGCCTCAATCCATATGTTCAAACATGGAGGCCATCCTGCAATACTCAGCAATGCAGAGGAATTCGCTTCGATTGCAAATGATTTCATCATGAAACGTGCTAACATTAATTAATGCCGTGATTCACCTGACCACCCTGAATGGTTGCAGCTATCTCACGGGTTTGTTGTATATTTCACGGAAACTTCGGCAGTGAAATTATTTTTGACTTTCCCCGGATCATTATCGAAATTAAGTATATTCCATCCGGTCAGTCCCGCTCCTATGGTCATCCCTGGAGTAAAACTGTATTCCCCGCTCACTCCATATTTGAATGAATGCGCATAATTATCACCGTTATTGCCTTTTGCATAAACAGTCATGAGATTGTTTTCCCCGTATTTCCTGTATTCGAAGAAAGCCTTGATCTGATAACTGGAAGGTACGCGATAGGAAAAATCCAGATAGACAATACTCTGATCGCCTCCTCCTTCATATCCTATAGTATAAAGGTCATATATTCCGAATGATGAACGCTGGTTGCGGATTGCCACGACAAAATCAACAGGATAACTGCTATCCTTCCTGCCGTCACGCAGATAGAAATACGGACTCATCATCGTGAATTCAAGATTTGCTTCAAAAAAGCCGTCCATGAAAACATGTGAAGTCGCGATTCCGTATTGCAGCCCTATTGCATTAGGCCTTGTGTCGCTTCCATCCGTTTCCTCAAACGGAATTGAAAGATCATCTATTGCAAAGCTCAGATGCTGTGTCACACCTTTTGCAAAGGCGAAATTCCAGTCAAGCTGCAGAATGGAATTGGAATTCCCCGCAATATACATGTTATGGAAGAACATCATCGGGTTGAAAACCTGCAGATCCAGAATACCGTGATCACTTTGATACATGATGCCTTCTGTAACAGCGATATGATGATTTCTCTTGTCTGAAATCCATTCAAACCTGTGCGACATGAACATTTTGATACCGGTGAAAGCATCCTCATTCTGATCGAATACAAGATCCGTTTCATACATTGACGCAGTAGTACCACGATTCATTATATACTGCGAAGGATGAGGGAAAAAGGAAGCGAAGAAATTGTATTTGAAGTTCTCTGTGAACAGAGAAAGGGAAAGAGCATTGTGATAAGGCAGATCGGAACTTATGACAAAACTTCCGGTAGGAGATGAACCGAAATCAAAACGCTCCCGTCCAACCTGTATGCTGTACCATGACCCGGCAGCCGAAAAATAAGCCCGGTAAGGGAAATTCATTGAGAAATCCTGCAGAGAGTCAACACTCAGATTCAATGGAGCTGCAAGGAAAATGATATTTGACATAAGACGCTGGGAACCGGAAGGGACTCCGGTATGCACAGTATTTGTCACAGGTAACTGGAAAAAAAGAGAGATAGTGTCACTGAACGTCAGAGTCATGTCAATATCTGCAAAATGAGGCCTGCTCCTGTCATACAGCAGGAATTTGTCACTGTTTTCATAAGAATATTTTATTCCCTCAAGTCCGTCAGAGGCATTCAGGAAATCGACCCTGTCCCTGAAATCAGTATCACTCTGGATATAAACTTCAGGATTAACGATTATATTATATTCAAATTCTGCAACATCCTCCGTGTCACAGACGTCAACAAAATCAATCAGACCGGCATAAACTTTTTCCTGTGTGCCGTTCATCTGGAACGAAGACATCTGGTCAAGATACATCCCTGCTTCTCTGTACGTGAAAGGACGTGTGTGATTTGTCATGATGCCAAGGCTTGCCGCAAGAGAATCAAAATCCTCATAAAAACCTGAATACAGAGGAACAAAGCTGCTTGGAGATGCTGATATAATGAAAGAAGCAGTCAGCATAAGAAGGAAAAAAACAGCTCTTTTTCTCATTTTACAAGTCGACCTTTCCATGAAAAACCCTTGCCGAACACTTCAACACCGAGTCCATGTATATACATAACAGCAACCGCAATAAGTGAGACTGAAAAGCTGAGGGAAACTGCCCTGCTCCAGTTTGATTTGCGTGAGGAAAAATACCAGGAAGCGGAAAGCATCAGCCACCCGGCAAAAATCATGGCCGCATAAAATCTGAAACCGCATATCAGCGCAGCAAGTGCGGCAACCGGAGAGAAGGCCATTACAAGCAGGGCAGAGGCGATGATCACAGCCATCAGCATGTATCCGGGTTTTGGAGGGAAAACACCTGCAATTGACCGCTCAATCCCCCGGAACGAGTCTTTTGTCGAGCCGTACATGTTGCATCTGACCAGTTCCGAAATTGATACAAAAGCATATTTCTTTCTGTTTTTGACAAACAGCCTGACAATACCGACATCATCACAGATTGTCCCCCTGATGGCAGAATACCCTCCGCTTTCCTTATAAGCAGAAGTTTTCATGATGATGAACTGTCCTATGGCAAAAGAAGCACCTGATATTTTCAGCTTATATACCAGATAATGCGGGATGAATACACCTGTAAGCATCATTGCCGACATATTCACGCTTCCCATGTAAGAAGGACACAGCTCTGTCGGAAAACCTGAGATTATATCAAGATCATGAGCCTTCATAATTGAAACTGCCTGACGCACGCACTCCGGCGAATGGATTGTATCGGCATCGGTTGCAATGAAATACTCTCCTTTTACATGCGGAATAACCTGAAGCAGAGCATTGATCTTGCCGTTTTTATTCAGATGAAGATCCTTATGGGTCTGAAATCCATGTACCCTGCTGTCCTCCGCTTCAAATTTCCTGATTATATTCCACGTATTATCTGAGCTCTGGTCATCTATCACAAGTATCTCTATGTTCCTGTATGTCTGTGCAAGAAGAGATTCAAGCAGATGTTCAAGGTTTTCTTCCTCATCCCTTGCGGGAACAACAATGGAGATCAGATCATCTCCATCATATATTTCCACATCAGCCATTTTCCTGAAAAAACGCATATTCAGGATGCTTGTGACAACTGCATATATTCCCAGCAGAACCAGTATTGCCGAAAGTATTTCAAAGAAAAAAGACATCAGCGCAGCCCCTTTGCATTTTCCTCCCTGATATCAGGGATTGCTACATCAAACGAGTATATTGCCTGGGCAGCATCAAGATATGCTTCGCTTGCATGATATTCCTTATCCTTCGTAAAAGCCATTGCACTTGCAACAAGAAAGGAATAGTAATCCGGTGTCGATATTCCATTCAGATCATCAGCAATCTGCTCCAGTATTGCTCTGGCTTTCCTGACAGATCCGCCGGCAATTGAGGGAGCATACAGAAGACGGAAAGCCTCCTGCACGGCAACATAATATTCATCAGGATAGTCTTTATAAAGCTCTTTCATGAGTTTGTTGCTTTCCATCCCTTTTGAGAGCTTTCCGGTAAGATAATACTCACTTGAAGCAAGATCAGCTTCTGCTGTTCTCTTCTCAAGCTCCGTGGCATTCTCTATGGCATTGAAATAATCTTTCTCCCTCTGGAAATGTATTTCCGCCATATTTTCTTCACCGATGTCCACATAATAGCGAACCATATGATATTCGGCACGAGATTTCTCAACATTGCTGTGTTCGCCTGAAATATATTTTTCATATGCTTCTTCCACAGAATCAAGTCCTTTATTGTTCTTGACACTGTCCATCAGCGACAGAAAAAGAGGATCCCTGCTTTGCGAAATGAAAGAGTCTGTATACGACGCGTACACAGATGAAAAACTGGCAAGCAGGACAATCGCAAGAAAAAGAATTTTCTTTCTCATTTAAAACTCCTCAGTCTTCTGCATCAGAAGTTCATATTGCTTACTTTCAATATATCCAATGACAGTCTGCTTTGGCAAGGAGGAAATATTTTCAAGCACCATAATGCAAAGCCGCCGGAAAGAAGTATCCGGCGGCAAAATATATCTTGAATTATTGGAGAATGTTTCAGCCGGCTTTCTGTATGTAAGCCTTGAGTGCTGCTATGCCGCTTACAACCTGAGCCTCATCACCGCTGACAACGACAAGAGTCGGAGCCTGCATTATGCGGTACTTCCTCGCAAGATCGGCATTTTCCTCAGCATCGATCACTTCATATCTCAGACCTGCTTTGTCAAGAGAAGCTTTGGCTATCTTGCAGTTAGGACATGTCTTTGTTGTGAAGAGAAGAAGACGAGTCTCAGAGGAAGGAGGAACACAGCACTCTCCATCCTTTGCATGCACGTGAGAGCCGTGGAAATGACTTGTTTCAAGCACATACTCTTTCCTCTCCTTGAACTCCTCGCTCTTTCCTGCATTCCAGTTCTGGATCGGGCGGTAATAACCTGTGATTCTGGAATAGACCTCAGTGGTTCTTCCGCATTCAGGGCACTTGTAAACCTCGCCGGTTATGTAACCGTGATCAGGGCATACAGAGTAAGTCGGAGAAAGTGTGTAATATGGCATCTCGTAATTCTCCGCTATCTTGCGCACGATCTCCGCTGCGGCCTTCCAGTCAGGAAGCTTTTCACCGAGGAACACATGGAAAACGGTTCCTGATGTATAAAGGGTCTGCAGCCTGTCCTGAATATCAAGAGCTGTAAAGATGTCATCTGTATATCCTACAGGAAGATGTGATGAGTTTGTATAATATGGAGCCGCGGCATTATCGCTTGCAGTGATGATGTCCGGATAATCTTCCGTATCATGCTTCGCAAAACGGTAGCTTGTGGATTCGGCTGGCGTTGCCTCGAGATTATAGAGATCTCCGTACTGTTCCTGATAATCGGACAGCCGGCTTCTCATGTGATTGAGGACTTCGACTGCAAAATCCTGAGCTTCCCTGTGAGTCAGATCCTCTCTGAGCCATGAAGCATTCAGACAAGCCTCATTCATGCCGACAAGACCGATTGTGGAGAAATGGTTGTCGAAAGAACCGAGGTAGCGCTTTGTATAAGGATACAATCCTTCATTCAGCAGTTTTGTGATAATGGTTCTCTTGACCTTGAGCGAACGTGCGGACACATCCATAAGATGATCCAGTCTCTTGTAGAAATCTTCCCTGTCCTTTGAAAGATAAGCCATTCTGGGCAGATTGAGAGTGACGACACCGATGCTGCCTGTTGACTCACCGGAACCGAAGAATCCGCCTGATTTCTTTCTCAGTTCCCTGAGATCGAGACGGAGACGGCAGCACATTGACCTCACGTCGCTGGGCTCCATGTCTGAATTGATGTAATTCGAGAAATACGGTGTGCCGTATTTTGCCGTCATCTCGAAGAGAAGCCGGTTGTTCTCTGTTTCCGACCAGTCGAAATCCTTTGTGATCGAATATGTTGGAATCGGATACTGGAATCCTCTTCCGTTGGCATCTCCCTCAATCATGACCTCAATGAACGCTTTGTTCACCATATCCATCTCGGCTTTGCATTCGCCGTATGTGAAGTCCATCTCGCTACCGCCGACAAGTGCTTTCTGATCTCTGAGATCTGCAGGACACACCCAGTCAAGGGTTATGTTTGTGAATGGAGCCTGAGTACCCCAGCGTGATGGTGTGTTGACACCGTAAACAAAGCTCTGGATGCACTGCTTGACTTCCTTGTATGAGAGATTGTCGACTTTTACAAAAGGTGCAAGATATGTGTCAAACGAGCTGAAAGCCTGGGCTCCGGCCCACTCGTTCTGCATGATGCCAAGGAAGTTGACCATCTGGTTGCACAATGTTGAAAGATGCTTTGCGGGTGCGGAAGTGATCTTTCCAGTCACACCGCCAAGCCCTTCCTGAATCAGCTGTTTGATGGACCAGCCTGCGCAGTAGCCTGAAAGCATGGAAAGATCATGCAGATGGATATCGCAGTTGCGGTGTGCATTCGCGACTTCCTGATCATATATCTCGCTGAGCCAGTAGTTTGCTGTTATCGCACCGCTGTTTGAGAGGATGAGACCGCCGATTGAGTAGTTGACAGTGGAATTCTCCTTGACTCTCCAGTCTCCTTTGCCGAGATATCCGTCGACTACGTTCTTGTAGTCAAGAACAGTTGACTTCATGTTGCGGATCTTCTCTCTCTGTTTTCTGTAGAGAATGTAAGTCTTGGCGACATCAGTATAGCCGGCTGCGGAAAGAACGCTTTCGACACTGTCCTGAATATCCTCAACCTGCACCTTGCCATCCCTGATCTTCTTTTCATAATCACTGGTGACTTTCAGTGCGATGAAATCAATGATATCCGGATTATACTGCTTGCCCGAAGCTTCAAAAGCCTTTGTGATTGCAGCGGATATCTTCCTGATATCAAAACTGACGACCTTGCCGTCTCTCTTAACTACTTCGTACATGTATGACTCCTATGCTTGATACAGCCGGATACTGCGGCTGTAAACAGAATCTAACACAGAAACCCCATGTATGCAAGCATAAAATACGCGACAGAAAGTGTAGCATTTTTATCAAGGCGCTACATATAGCGTTCATACTTAATCCTTGCTATCACGTATAAAAGAATCGGTTATATAATTTCTAACTAATTTAAGATATGTTTTCATAGTATCAGGATCAGGTGCGCTCAGATTTCCTTCTATTGTATCTCCTGACGGAACAAAAGTTTGCAGGAAATACCTTGAACAAGGTGCGATAAGAGCGCAGATTTTTTTGAAATTTTCTTCGTAGTGGAGTTCCTTCACGACCGTCGTACGGAATTCATAATCAATTCCGCTTTCCTTTATCATGCGCACGGAAGTCTCTATGACGCTCGTGTCGCAATCCTTCAGTCCGATTGTCACCGGGTATGCGTCAAGCGAGTTCTTTATATCCATCGCAATGTAATCGATGCAGCCTGATTCAATGAGCTTTCCCAACCTTGAGGGAAGAGCACCGTTAGTATCAAGCTTCACAAGATATCCCAGCTCCCTGACACGTCTGATGAAAGGCAGGAGATCTTCGTGTATTGTCGGCTCTCCCCCGGTGATCACAACCCCGTCAAGCATGTTTTTCCTTTTCTTGAGAAAAGAAATTATTTCATCATTGTCAATGACAGGCTGGCTGTCCGGATCCAGCACCAGAGAGCTGTTATGACAGAAAGGACAGCGGAAATTGCAGTGTCCTGTGAATAGAATGGCACTCATATGCCCGGGATAATCCACGAGCGACAGTTTGTTCAGACCGTGAAATTTTATCATAAGTACTTATAAAATAGTTTGTTTAAATTTCCCTTTCAAGTTTATAATCTGTGTGCGAATCAATTTTTAGGAGATTAATTTGAGCCTGAATCTTAAGGAAAAGCTTAATCTGGATATGATCATCCAGGAAAGAAGAGAGGCATACAATGCCCTTTTCAATGTACTCGGACCTGACAATATAGGGACAATGGAAGCCAAGTTCGGACTTGCAAAAGCTCTTATGGATGCAGATGAATACGATGAGGCGCTTCCCCTTCTTGCATCCCTTGATGAGGAAGTGAGGAAAAAAGACAGTCTGGGATTTGATCTGTTTGTTTTCGAGGATCTGCAGGTGACACTGGCCGGCGCATATGTGATGACAGGGCACAATGACGAAGCTGTCTCCTATATAAACGGACTGCTTGAAGACAAATCACGATGGACAAAGGCGCTCAGCCAGCCAAATCTCAGCATAAGAATCTACACAAATCTGTGCATGATGCTTGCTGACATGCAGATGAGAAAGCAGAATTTCAATGAAAGTTTTGCCGCAGCCGTGGAGCTGCTGCGCACCAAGCTTGATTACGATGATGCGTATTCACCGGAAATGAGAAAGCATTATGAGTTCGCATGCCGGCTCCTGGAGCAGGTTGACAATGATGACCTCAGGGATGATTTCGCAATTCTCACTGACGACATTCTGGACACTTTTGAATATGACATAGACTACTATTCGGACGCAGTTGACAGGATAGCTGATGATGAAGACGGCCTTTTCGATTCAATAGATCATGCAGCATCGGTCACCTGTCTTCAGAATGCCCTTCAGTCATATTCATCATATCTTATCAATGCAATGGTCTATGACAAGGAAAGAAGGACTGCGGAATCATATGAACTGCTCAATATCACGCTTCAGCAGCTCATAATGGTTTATGAGCATTATGAGGAAACACTTTCGCTTGACGATGAGGAATTCGGGAAAGAAAACACATCAGGAAAAGCAGATGCCCATGACATTGCCAAAGCCGTCGGATTCATGTCGATAATCTGCGGCACATGCGCGCGCAATCTCCGCAAAACTGTTGAGATGCTCGACACAGACGATGTCTCCATGGTGGATCTCATGGAAATCAAGGCTGTGATCGACACTGGCAATGACATGCTTGATGCCTATTCAGATATTTCTGTCAATGTCAGTGATGAGGCGGACAGGGACGAAGAAGATCATGATGAAGGAAACGGCCTTGACGTTTCCTTTGAGGAATTCTTCAGATTTCTGAACATGGAAAGCATTCCGGCTGAAGACAAAAAGGAGGCTCACCACAAAAAGAAAGACGGCAAAAACGGGAATAAGGAAAAAATGAAATCCGGGAAAAAGAATAAATAGCTTCCTGATTTTCCAAGGCAGTACAGTACAGGCTTCCTCCATGCAGGAAAAAGTGTGAGGGCCTGTTTTTTTTTCGGAAAAGCGGATACGATTCCCCTTTTCTGTCAGCTCAGAAGGGAGAGAAGGTCATCTCCAAGTCTGACCGGACGTTTTGTCTCAAGATCTATGCAGGCGACCTTCACCTCCATATCTGCAAGCACATCATCCCCCCTTTTCACGGTCTGGGAAAAAACGATCGTAACCTTGCCGAAATCCTTCACACGGGTCTCAACCGTAAGCATATCATCAAGATAGCCCGGTTTTTCATAGCTTATGCTGATGCTTTTGACGACAAAGGCATTGCTGCCTGACATGCCTGAAGTGTGAAGCTCTCGTCCCATTTCACTGCGGGCATGCTCGGCAAAATTCAGATAGGAAGCATGATATACAATACCCTGCGCATCAGTGTCGGAAAAATATACTCTCTGATTATATACAAATGTCTTCATTCCTATTTCCTCTTTCTGCTATCCCTGCTGCGTCTTTCCTCTGCCTGCTTCAGGAAATCGGCAAACGTTCCTCCTCCCATATCGGAATCGGAGGAATGTGCGCTGTAGCGAGGAGAAGACGTGAACTTTTTCTCATTCCTCTCTTTCCTGCAGGCAAGCTTGCTGGGATGAACGACTTCAGTCCTCGTCTCATACACTGCCCTGGGAAGCTTCACTGCGGATTTCTTTACAGTTATCCTGATCTTTCCGTCTGCTGTCATCACAGGCCTGGTTCTGGCACTCTGTCCCGTACTCTCAAGCTTTACCCTGACCTCTTTCTCCTCATATGCACAGCTGAGTTTCTGGCAGATATAATGCACACACCCTGCAGCATCAACAACCTTCATCATCGGAGTATGACAGTAAGGGCATTCCTTCGCATCAGTGAACTCAGGACTGTAGACAAGATGGGAATTCTTCACTTCTTCAACAAGTTCCGCAGCCATCTTCTTTATGTCGCGGATGAAAACATCAGGTTCCTGACGGCCTTTGCTTATGGCATCAAGGCGGGCTTCCCATTCACCAGTAAGGACAGGAGAAGAGAGAACCTGCGGAGCAAGACGTACGACTTCCCTTCCCTTGGGAGTCGGAACAAGATACTTTCCATCCCTGCTGACATAGTTGTTCTGGATGAGTTTTTCGATTATCTCGGCACGCGTGGCAGGTGTTCCCAGACCATTTGAAAGGTTTGATTTAATTTCCCTGTCATCAACGAAACGTCCCGCATGTTCCATTGCCGAGAGAAGCGTAGCATCAGTATATCTCTCAGGCGGAGTAGTCGCGCTCTGACGCACCTTGATCTTCCCGACTTTCACCTTGTCCCCTTCCCTGAGACGCAGCAGCGCGACGGAATTCTCAAGATCATCCACAGCAGGAGCCGCAGATCTTATGTTGAGGGCAATTGAGACAGAACGGTAGCCCGGTCTCACGCTCTGAGTGAGACGGGTCTTGAATTTCCTGCCATCCACATCAATGACAGCAGTAGTTGTCTTATAAAGATATGAAGGCGAAAGCACTTCAAGGAAGCGCATTGCAATAAGCCGGAACAGCTTTGCCTCATCAGATGAGAGGGCATTCATGTCCACATGCTGTTCTGTCGGGATTATCGCATGATGGTCAGAGACCAGTGCATCCTGCACGAAACGATCGCTTTCATACTCAAATCCGTTCCTGAAATACTCTTCGCTGACAATTGAGAACTCGGTATCACGGAGGGCATGAAGACGTTCGCCGAGAGTCGGAACTATGTCAGAAGAAATGTATCTTGAATCCGTACGCGGATATGTGACAATCTTATGCACCTCGTAGAGACGCTGAAGGGTATCAAGCGTCTCCTTTGCTGAGAAGCCTAGCATTATGTTGGCATCCCTCTGAAGCTCGGTAAGGTCGTAGGCAAGCGGAGCTTTATCATCCTTCTCCTCTCCCGTGAGGGAGACAACCGTTCCCTCTTTTCCCGCAAATGAGGTTTCGAATTCCTCTTTAAGCTTCTCATCGCTGAAACGGACTGAATTCTCCTCCGGGTAGTAGCTTGCACTGAAAAGACCGAAATCAGCCCGGGCCGTGTAATAGAAAGAACCGAGGAAGGCATCGATCTCATCTTCTCTCTGTGTCATCAGCGCAAGAGTCGGTGTCTGGACACGGCCGGCCGAAAGTTTCGCATCATGGTGGCATGTCAGGGCACGCGTCACATTCATCCCGACATACCAGTCTGCCGCAGAACGGCATTCGGCTGCATGATAGAGGTTGTCATAATCAGATGCCGGATGAAGGGAGGCAAAGCCGTCCTGTATCGCTTTCTCTGTCTGAGAGCTTATCCACAAGCGCTCGACCTTGCCCGTGTAACCGCACAATTTGAGTATCCAGCGGGCTACAAGCTCTCCTTCCCTTCCCGCATCGGTTGCAATGATGACACTCTCTATATCTTCTCTTGAAATAAGGGCCTGAATATGGTCAAACTGCTCATGTGTGTCATCTATTACCTGCTGATCCAGCTGGTCGGGAAGCATCGGAAGATCTTTTATGGACCATCTTTTATAACGTTCACTGTAATGAGACGGTTCACATAGCTCCACGAGATGTCCGAGAGCCCATGTTACAATGTAATCATTTCCTTCAATATATCCATCTCCTCTGGCTCTGGAGCCGAGAGTTTTTGCGAGTTCCCTCGCGACAGACGGTTTTTCCGCAATAACAAGTTTCTTCATGCTGGAGGATTCTAGCAGAAAGGAAAACTTAGGAAAAGAATACACAATGTTAGCAGGACTCAACTTGAAGCAAGACGGTAAAACCAGCCTAGGCACAAAGCAGATTCATCAAATTTAAGCCACTATTGATGATTTCTTTCCTTGACCTGAAGAGTGCAGAAGAATTATACTTTGTCTATCTTTCCAAGATTGAATAAGGAGTAAAAACTATGGCTTATAAGATTCTTGATTCCTGTGTTGCATGCGGTACATGTGCAGGCGAATGTCCGGTAGGAGCTATCTCTGAGGGAGATATCTACTCAATCGATCCTGAGAAGTGCATTGACTGCGGTACATGTGCAGGTGTATGCCCGACAGGTTCAATTGAAGAGGCTTAAGCAAAAGCTTCATAAGACGGCTGTCCTGCAAGGGACAGCTTTTTTATTGCCTTTTCACCATGGTCACATTCATTCTCTCTGCAATTCCCCTGCTCATCTCCCTGTTCTTTGCTGCGAAGCTTCCCAGACTTGCCTGCTTCGTCATGCTTTATTTCACACTGGAGTCTGTCTTCATGTTTTTCTTGAATGCAGAAACTCTTTCATATGCATCGGCACTGACAATAACAGTGCTGCTTTTCCTCATCAGCCCCGTCAGGAAGAATGCGGACAGACTTCTCACTCCCGCAGCAGTCGCATCTTCAGCATGCTTTCTGCCTTTCAGCACCGTTCTTTTCATGATATTCCTTGTTTTATCAGTGACGGCGTCAATATTCAGGAAAAAGCTGATGAAGTACTTCATCATATTCTTCTCATCTGCGTTGCTCTCCATCAGTCTTTCAAGAATGTACTATCTTGATGCTCCCTTTACAGCTTTCGCCACGGCAATGCTCTTCATCCTCGCCCTCCTCATTGATCCCGTGAGACTGGAAAAGGAAAAGTAAGAGGCTTCTCTTCTGGTCACAAAAGCCTTAAAGCTGTAGAATGCATACTGTGAGTTACACAAGCAGCGACAATGCCCTTCTTGACAAACCGCTGACGATCAGCGAAATAAACCAGCTTCTGAAAGCCTTCATAAGGGAAAGGTTCTGCAATATCTGCCTTGTCGGGGAGATATCCTCCTTCCGGCCGTCTGCAAACGGACACTGGTATTTCACGCTGAAAGACGAGAAATCGCAGATATCGGCTGTAATGTTCAGAGGAGTGAATGCGCTGTGTCCTTTCACTCCTTGTGACGGTGACCTTGTGGAAGTCACCGGAAATCTGGATGTCTATGAAGTGAGGGGAACATACCAGATAATAATCCAGAGCATGAAGCATGCCGGCCTGGGGGCGATCCTTGCACAGCTGCAAAAGAAAAAAGAATATTACCAGAGTCTGGGATGGTTTGATCCCGAAGCAAAGCCTGCCATTCCGACTTATCCTAAAAACATCGGTGTGGTAACCGCATCCACGGGCGCGGCTCTCAGGGATATCCTTGACACCACAAGACGGAGGGCTCCTTCTGTAGATATCACCGTTTATCCTGTACTTGTACAGGGAGATGAGGCATCTGCGATGATTGCATCTGCAATAAGACAGGCCAACGAGCTCAGCATTTCTGACGTGCTGATCGTCGGACGCGGCGGCGGCAGTGTGGAAGACCTGCTTCCATTCAGCAGTGATGAAGTTGTCAAAGCTGTGCATGAAAGCGCAATACCGGTCATTTCTGCTGTCGGGCATGAGATTGACACCTCCTTATGCGATTATGCTGCATCCCGTATTGCAATCACACCTACAGACGGGGCAATGATTGCGACTGATGGATATTACACTCTGCGCATGAATCTGCAAAAGCAGGAAAAAGAACTGAATGAAATGATGAAAATGAGAATTTACAGATTCTCCGCTTCCCTTCCTTCCGCGGCATACATGCAATCCCTCATGCAGAACAGGATAGCGTCAGTTCACCTTCCAAGTTCCGCTTCCATGAACAGGATGCTGCAGGCAAAGGCGGATTCAGCCCTCCTGCGTCTGAGTTATGCAGCAGACAGAGCGAAAGAAAATGCATATGATAAGGCTGCATCAGAGAAAGAGAGGGCAAAACGCCTGGAACAGGATATCCTCAGCAGTATGATGAAAAGAACGGCAGAGCTCTCATCATACCTGAGAGAACATGCACTCAGGCTTTCTCTCACTGTTGAAGCCGCATATCTAAAAAAGAAAACCAGGCTGGATGTTTCCGCCATTTCCTCCATGATCAGGGAAATAAAGCTGAAATATGCAAAAGGAAAGGAAAAAATCAGATCATGCGCAGATACAGATATTCTTGCGGTATCAGCAAAATACAAAGAATCATATTCACGGCTTAAAGCTGCATGCGCGCAAAATGAGGCGCTCAGCCCTGCTGCAGTTCTTAAGCGCGGATACGCAATAGTCGAAAAAGAAGACAGTACAATAGTAAGGCAAAGTCAGGATGTCTCAGATGGAGAGAGAGTCACCATAATCCTGGAAAAAGACAGACTGAAGGCTAAGATAGAAGGAGAAAAGGAACAATGAGTTTTGAAAGCGATCTCAAACGGCTTGAGGATATCAGTGAAAAACTGAAAGATGAAAAGACAGGACTTGAGGAAAGTCTCTCTCTTTATGAAGAGGCAAGCGCGCTGAACAAAAAGCTTACAGAAACGCTTGAAGATGTGCGGCGCCGCATTGAAGCCGTCTCTGCCGACGGAAGCATAAGCGAAATGAAAGAAGAGGAATAAAAGTATCTTTTCCTGCCTGAAAATAATTCACAATGTGATGGTGAGGATCTGACCGTCAGAAGGATTCTCAAATGTCAGCGATATCGCTTCAAGGCCGAAGACATCTGATTCGTCTCCGCCGTAAAGGACATCTCCTGCAAGAGGATAGCCGGCCCATGCCATGTGGGCCCTGATCTGATGCCTGAAACCTCTGGTGATGGTACAGATCACACTGTTATGGCTTTCAACCTCAGTCTGTGTCGTATAAAGAGTGCCGGAGCAGTTCTTTGCCCTCTGGTCTCTGAGCGGTCTCACTTCGGCTCCTCTCGGGCCGAAGCTCCTGAAATAGGAAGAGATATAACCGCAGGAAGAAGCGACATCATATCCTGTATACGGGATGAAGCCTTCCGGAGTTCCTTTTCTTGATGTGAAAACGGCTCTGTACTGTTTTATTATCCTGTCCTTCTTCTGCTGGCTGATCAGATTATCATAAGCGCTCTGGTTCAGGGCGAAGAGGACAAGTCCCGAAGTCGGAGTATCAAGACGGTGTATCAGCCCCCCTTCCCTGACGAGACGGCCGCATGCATTCATTATCCGCGGTTCTTTTTTCCTGACTTCATTGAGAAGACAGAATTCATCCCCGGTGCATGAGAGAGGCGCACTGGGGATGTTTCCCGGTTTATATACGACAAGGATATCGTCGTTTTTATAGATAGTCTCAATCCCTGCTGTCTGCTGCGGCATAAAGTCTGAGAACATAAAGGAAGATATTCAGGAAATCAAGGTAAAGATCCAGAGCTCCGATGATGCCCAGTTTCGTATGTTCGCTGACTGTCATCTCAGAACCGTATTCCCTGTTCATCTCCATGATCCTTTTTGTATCCCATACAGTGAGGCCGGTAAACAGAAGCACACCGACAACACTGATTATCAGATCAAGAGTGGAAGAACCGAGGAACATATTCACAAGCATTGCGATTATAAGTCCCCACAGTCCCATCATGATGTAACGCGACCATCCGGCGATATTCTTCCTGCTCACTGCAGCATATACAGTCATTCCTGCAAACATCAGCGCCGTTGTAAGGAATGCTTTCCAGATTGTCGTTCCCGCATATACGATGAAAATTGCAGAAAAGCTGACACCTGTAAGCGCCGCATATGCAAAGAATGCGGTAACGGCAGCACCGGTGGACATTCTCTCGACCCTGCTGGAAAGGAAGAAGACAATCGCGAACTGCGCGATGATAAGGACGATCGAGCCGACCGGATTGAGAAGGAATATATTTATTATTGCCGGTGTGACGGATGCGAAATACGCAACCGCCGCGGTCAATATCAGACCGACCGTCATGTAGCCGTAGACATTGCGTATGAGGGTGTTTTCCCTTTCCCTCACATTTCCAATTACTTTCAGATTCGTATTATTCATTGATAATCCTCACTAGATTAAATTTAGCAAATTGGTGAGAAACGTCAAGCAAATACTGTCATCATGACGCAATATCTCCCGTATTCTCCGCTTTTCCCGCTTCTGAGCCTAGGTAGACATGAAGCTTTATCAGGTCGTATTATTCATCTTATGAAGCGCCTGTCATTCATCATCACAGTCATGATTCTTCTCACTTCCTGCATGACAAACCCCGACAACGGGGATTTCTCTTTTGAAGATGAAATGAGGATCTCGCATCTTCTGCGCCAGAGCGAGCGCAATGCTGTCATCGAAAGCGAGTCCATTGCATTGCGTGATCTCTCCGGATTTCCTGTGAATTCCACATATGCACCATACATTCAGGATCTGCCCCAGTTGCATTCAGGCATGGAAGAATATGAGAAACTTGTCGCATCAATCCTCTCAGAGGCGCTGGAGGATGTGACGGACAGCCTACTTTCAGAACTTGAAGGCTATGCGGTAGATGATGTCCTTCATCATATGGAGGCAGGATATTCCTCCATAACCGATGAACTTGCAGATTTGTATCATGATGATGTATATATGCTTTTCCTTGACTGTCTCCTCCGCCATGAGGCTGAAATAGATGAGAGTTTTTCCGCTATCCGGAGAGAGGCAGAAATATGGAGGAAGAACCAGGCTAATCTTGACCTCGTCAGGCAGGGAGAGGAAATAGCGCCT
Source organism: uncultured Spirochaetales bacterium (assembly GCA_949285145.1). Classification (GTDB taxonomy): domain Bacteria; phylum Spirochaetota; class Spirochaetia; order Sphaerochaetales; family Sphaerochaetaceae; genus Bullifex. The sequence continues at coordinate 16,087 of CASDXQ010000032.1, forward strand.
CTGGAGGAAATCTCCATGGAAGAAATAGCATCATATGCTGCCGACTCATATTTCAGGACGCTGTCGGAAAGAGAAGTGATTCAGCGCGGCAGACTGCTCGCAGAAGGAGGATTCTGATGCCTTACATGGAAAATGATGATCTTTTCGCATCAGCTGTGGATCAGAGTGTCGAACCTCTTGCCGCAAGAATGAGACCCCGCACGATAGATGAATACATCGGACAGGAACATATAATCGGGAAAGGAAGACTGCTACGGCGGGCCATACAGGCAGATCTACTCACATCGGTAATATTCTACGGTCCGCCAGGAACAGGCAAGACAACTCTTGCACGTGTCATAGCAAACACCACCAGAAGCCATTTTTCCACACTCAATGCCGTTCTCTCAGGCGTCAAGGAACTGCGTTTTGAAATAGACAACGCAAGAGACAGGCTGAAACTTTACGGCAAGAAGACGATTCTTTTCGTCGATGAGGTTCACCGCTGGAACAAAAGCCAGCAGGACTAATCCTTATAGGTGCGACAACGGAAAACCCCTACTTTGAAGTCAACGCCGCCCTTGTCTCTCGTTCCAGGATATTCCAGCTCACGCGTCTGAGCGATGAGGAGATGATGATGGTTGCACATCAGGCACTGAGCGACAGGGAAAGAGGATACGGAAAATACAAGGTGCGTTTTGAAAACGGAGCACTTGAACATATCGTATCCGTGGCTGCGGGAGATGCCCGTTCTCTCCTCAATGCCCTCCAGCTTGCAGTAGAGACAACTCCGGCTCACTTCCCTCCTCCTGAAAATGAAATCATCAGCATCACAATGGAAGTCGCGGAGGAGTCAATACAGAAGAAAGCCATTCTCTATGACAAGGAGGGAGATTACCACTTTGATGTGATCTCTGCATTCATAAAGTCCCTGAGGGGAAGCGATCCTGATGCGGCGCTGTACTGGCTTGCAAGAATGGTTGCAGCCGGAGAAGAACCGCGCTTCATATTCAGACGTATGCTCATTCTCGCCTGTGAAGATGTAGGACTTGCGGATCCATCTGCTATCAGCATAGTGGAAAGCGCAGCTTCAGCATACGACAGAATCGGGCTGCCGGAAGGCAGATTTCTCCTCACGCAGGCAGCTCTTTATCTTGCCACATGTCCCAAGAGCAATTCATCAATGGGCTTTTTCGATGCCCTGTCAGATGTCGAGAAGGAAAACCGTGCCGAAGTGCCCAATCATCTCAAGGATCCCTCCCGTGACGGAAATGATCTGGGACACGGCAAAGGCTATATGTATCCTCATGCATACAAGGATCATTTCGTGGCACAGCAGTATCTTCCATCCTCTCTGCAGGGCAAAATGTACTACCACCCATCAGATCAGGGCTATGAGGCCGGAATCAGGGATGAGGTGGAAAGAAAACGGGAAGCCCAGCTGGAGAATATGGCTTCATCTCCGTTCATCGAGAATCTTACATATTCTCCGGAGAACAAGGCTGAATCACGCTGGCTGCAAAGGACAAGTTCAAACGGATCGCTTCTTCTGCTGAAAATAAGGGACGAGCTGTTTGCGCCGCTGACAATCAGACGAAGCGACAATATACTTGTGCTCAATGCCTCACACGGTCTTCTGCTCTGGCAGGCAGTCAAATATAACCCGGAAGGGCTTGCAGTCGCACAGGTCAGGACAAAAGAGGATGAGGAGTACATCAACCACTACAAACAGTCTCTTGACATACTTAGACAGCCTGAAATACATCAGGGCTCCGCTCTGGAGGTGATCCAGGCTCTGGATGAGGACCTCAAATTTGAAGTTATCGTAGGACGCAATGTTTTTACCAGACTTTTTGAGGAAGAAGCGCTGCTGAATGCTGTTTCGAACCGCCTCCGTCTTACAGGTACGCTGAGGCTGTGCGAGAGCATTCCCTCCGGAGGCTCAGCCCTCTCGTCATTCATAAAGGATCCGGGAGTGAGAACATTGCTGATGAAAGCGGAAGAAAGCATTTACCACAGCCGCAGCAACCCCATGACAGCATGGACTGAAGATGATGTGAAACCTTTCTTTGAAAAACGTTTCAAATATGTCGGAATCCGGATAAATGAAAGCAGGGAAGACAGGCTGCTTGACAGACAGACACTCAGCACCTGGATTACAAAAAGCTATCTTCCTTCCCTTGAGAAGAGCGGAATTACAAGCGACACCCTTCTTGCAAAAGTCCTTGGCGAGCTTGAGAATAGAAGTGTCTCCTGGTCGCACCGCTTCATTTTCATAACCGCAAGTCAGAATCCTCCGGAAAAATCAGAGAAGAAGGAAGAAGATGAAAACTGGAAAGAAGTCCTCGTCAGGACAAAGGCATGAGTCAAATGGAAAGCCAGAACATATTCGACAATAAAGTTTTTTTCGATTCATATATGGATCTCAGACAGAAAGCCAATTTCAATGACCTCCTTGAACAACCTGCAATGAGGAAAATGCTTCCGGATATAAAGGGAAAGGACATCCTCGACATCGGATGCGGCTTCGGCGCCAACTGTCTTGAGTTCTCGGCTCTTGCACATTCCGTCACCGGCATTGATATTTCCATCCGCATGCTGGAAACTGCCAGAAAGATAAACTGTGCCGGGAACATAAAATACATGAATCTTTCCATGGAAGACATGGACTGTCTGCCATCCATGTCATATGATCTTGTGTACAGTTCCCTTGCCTTTCACTACGCTCTTGATTTTGACAGGCTCATCTCATCTTGCCACCGGGTTCTGAAAAAAAACGGGATTCTCCTTTTCAGCCAGGAAAACCCGATAACGACCGCCTCTAAGAATACGGACAACCGCTATGTGAGGGATGAAGAGGGAAATGTCTTTTTCAAGCTTGCCGATTACCAGAGCGAAGGGGAACGGCATGTGAAGTGGTTTGTCGATGATGTCATACATCAGCACAGAAAAGTCTCGACAATAATAACGGTGCTCTGTAAAAATGGATTTATGATTCAGGAATGTGTGGAACCGAAACCGGACAAAGATGCGGTAAAGATTCTCAAAGGTCTTGCCCGTGATCTGATAAAACCATCATTCATAATTTTCAAAGCATTAAAAGGAGATTGAAAAAAATGCTTATAACATTGAAAAACGCAGGAACGGAAATGATCGTCAGCTCTCTTGGAGCCGAGCCTCAGTCGCTTGTCAGAAACGGCATCCAGTATATCTGGCAGGGAGATAAGACTTACTGGCCGCGCCGTGCCCCCCTGCTTTTCCCCATGTCAGGCCCGACTAAGGACAACAAAATAAGCGCGAAGGGCAAGGTCTACGACATGCCCAACAACGGCTTTGCCCGTGACAATGAATTCAAGGCGGAGCAGCTTACCGACAACATAGCGCAGTTCACTCTTGAAGATAATGATTTCTTCAGGGAGAACTATTACCCTTACGGCTTCACACTCACAGTCACCTTCACGCTCCACGAAAACGGATATACTGCCCGTGCAGAAGTATATGCAAAGGAAGACCTGTACTATACTTTCGCATGGCACCCCGCATTCAGTCTTGACATAAACGGCAAAGGCTGTGATCTTGAGACCTACAGTCTCTCCTTCCTGGAAAACGAGAAACTGAACAGGAAATACCAGAAGGGAGAAAGCTTCGTCGAGGAAAAGGATTTCCTCATCGGAGACTCAATCGATCTGAAGAGATGCGAGACTGATAAAGGCCCTATAGTGCTGCAGGGTGTGAAGTCAAGGGAAATAACGCTGACATCCAGCGAAGGCGAACACGGAGTGACTGTCGATATGGGGAACATGACGACATTCGTCGCATGGACAGTGCTTAACATGAAAGCACAGTTCCTATGTCTCGAGCCGATGGTTTCATTCGGCTTTGCATCCCGTCCCATTGAAATCGAGAAGATGGAGGAGACCCGTCTTCTCAAAGAAGGAAACAGCGAAGTGTGGGAGAATACTTTCACCATATTCTGATTCGAATTATTTCAGGGGGAAACATCTCCCCCTGAGGCATGAAAAGGGGTTTAATGGAAGATTTTGAAAAAATGGTTGTCCTCATTGATGCGGACAACACACAGCTCAGCAAACTTGAGGAAGTCCTGCATGAAGTTTCGACCTATGGCAGGATCATAGTAAAGAAGGCCTACGGCAACTTCACTAAGACAAACCTCCATAAATGGGAAGGAAAGATCAAAAGCCTTGCGATCAAGGCCGAACAGCAGTTTGACTATGTCGCAGGAAAGAACACCACTGATATCGCAATGGTCATTGATGCGATGGATCTGCTTCACACCGGTATGTATGATGCCGTTGTCCTCGTCAGCAGCGACTCAGATTTCACACCTCTCGCCGTCAGGCTGAGGGAAAGCGGAATGTACGTTATTGGAGTCGGCGAGAAAAAGACCCCGGAGGCTTTCTGCAACGCATGCGATGATTTCATCTATCTTGAGTACCTCACGAGCACGAAAAACGATGAAGCAAAGAATGACAAGGAAAAGCCGCAGGCTGCCGCAGGAAAGAAAAAGACCATAACACCTGCTACTGATGCCAACATAAATGAAATACATGCCCTGCTTCGCATAGCATACGGAAAGTATGTGGAAGATGAGGATGATTATGTGAACATAAGCAGTGCCGGTATCTACATAAAACGTGTTAAACCTGAGTTCAGTCCCCTCGCATACGGCTACTCGAAGCTTTCTGAGCTCATAAAGGACTATCCTCAGCTTTATGAAATAAAAAGAGTTTCTGGTGACAGAAGATCATCAGGCTATGCTTACCGCTGCCGCTCGCGTTCGGTCTAGACGTTGATGCACCAGATGGAAAGCACAAGAAGGACATTTGCCAGCACATATGTCAGCATTATAGTGAAATCCGATGTGCTGCCATGTCCGGTCATGTTGTAGGCAATGCGGGTGTCCGAATATGCGAAAACAGTGACACCGGCAAGTGCCAGCAGCGATGAATATACATGATCAAAAGAAAAGACGGAGGCCATTCCGCATGCGAATATGAGGAGCATCAGGCCGTATGCGATATATCCTGCGGCAAGAGGCGGCTTCCTCACCATGACATTGCGGCAGTACCGGGCGAAAAGCGCCCCGTATACAATGATTCCTGCGGCAAGCGTTAAATATGAAAAGCCGAAATGACTGAAATATATGATATAGAAGACGTGTCCGGCCATGAATGAAATAACACCGATGTAGAAGAATATTTCATTCTTGAAAACAAGGAACAGATCGCCCAGTGTATAGAACAGGGCTATGAAATATATCAGGTCCGCACTGGCAAGCGGACGGTCGAACGCA
>CASDXQ010000033.1 GCA_949285145.1 uncultured Spirochaetales bacterium
CTGCAAAAGCACTGAAAGAAATAAGAGCAATTAATGCTAATGCTAATACTTTTTTCATTTATTGACCTCCTGATAAAATTCAACTTGCTACACACTTTAACTTATTTTCTGTTTTTTTTCTATATGTGATATGTAATTTTTTTAATTTTTATTCACTTATTATGCAAATAATAAACAAAGAGATATTTAGTTTTTTGCAATACAAGAAAATATTCCGCTGACAGATGGAATATGACTTTCACGTTTTTCAGATGAATTTTTCTGTGATTGTATTTGCATGTCTTCTTGGCATATGATTGTCATATGACAGCATTTACACTGAAAAAAAGAAGGGACGGGGATCTTCACTATTCCCTTTCTCCTGTTATAAGAGTCATCTGCATTGTCTTTGCAATTCTGCTTGTCCTGGGGCTCATCTCGGCTCTTGGTGACGGCTTCGGCATATCTTATATCTTTGCCGCATTGTTTACCATTATACTTATTCTTGTCTCTCTTTACCGTGATGACTGGATATTTTCCAACAAGAGCAGAACGATAACAGTCTCCTATGGTGTGGGACCGTTCATCTCAAGGACTGAAATTGAATACGGCATGGTCGAAGCTGTGGAAATTAGACATTTTCATAAAGGCATTGCCGATGGCAGCACTGCAATAAAACCTACATGGCGCAATAAGGAAATGGCCGTACTGCGTCTTAAACTGGCAAGAGAGGACAAGCCGTATATGAATATCGAGTTTGCCAATGCAAGAAGAGGAGGTCTTCATCTTGAATCAATGGCCAATGTGATTGCATCCTACTGTGCACTTCCTCTTGATATCGACAGAAACGCGCTTCAGAAGGGGCTCCTGAGACAATGAGGCTGAATCCCATTGAGGAGTGACAGCTTTTTCCTAACGCTTGTTATATAATGAAAAACCCTCCGCATCCGGATATTTATCCGTGAGGAGGGTTTTGCAACTGCTTTCTGTATGATGATTCTCAGTTTTCAGCTTTCTTTTCCGTTTTCTTTCTGAGTTTCAGATCGCCTTCTGTAGGTGTATCGTCTGCAGGCTCTGCAACAGGCTTGTCGTCATAGAGGAAACATGCGACATGATGATCGTTTCCGCAGTCGAACATAGGCGGAACAGCACATGCGCATTTGTCCATTCTCTTTGAACATCTGTCATAGAAATAGCAACAGTGGCGTTCTTTGTCAGGAGAGGGGACATCGCCTTCAAGAACTATTCTCTGCCTTGTTCTCTCAAGTTTCGGGTCAGGAACCGGTGCTGCGGAGAGCAGAGCCTGTGTATATGGATGAAGAGGATTCCTGTAAAGCTCATCCGATGATGAGATTTCCATGATCTTTCCCAGATACATTACGATGACACGGTGGGAAATATGCTGGATAACTCCCAGATCGTGTGCTATGAAGATGAATGTGACACCCATTTCCTTCTGGATGTCGGAAATGAGATTGAGGATCTGCGCCTGAATTGAAACATCAAGTGCGGATACCGGCTCATCTGCAAGAATGATTTCAGGATTGAGCGCAAGGGCACGTGCTATTCCGATTCTCTGTCTCTGGCCGCCTGAGAACTCATGAGGATAGCGGTTTACGAATGCCTTGTTTATACCGACTTTCTCCATGAGATCCTTGACTTTCTCGTCAAGCTCCTCTTCTGTATAGTTTTTATCGAGAAGATTTCTTTTATTGTAGATCCTGAGCGGTTCAAGGATAATGTTCCTGACTGTCATTCTCGGATCAAGAGAAGCATATGGGTCCTGGAAGATCATCTGGATGTTTCTTCTTTCCTTGAGAAGAGTGTCCTTGTCGGCTGTGCACAGGTCAACTCCATGAAAGACAACCTGTCCTGTAGTCGGCTTATAAAGCTGTGCGATTGAACGGACTGTCGTACTTTTTCCGCATCCGGATTCACCTACGATACCTACGGTTTCGCCTTTGTACACGTCAAAGCTGATACCGTCGACAGCGCGGATGTAACCTATGGTTTTCTTGAAGAGGCCTCCTCCGTCGATGGGGAAGTGCTGCCTTAAATTCTTTACTGAGAGTATGACTTCTTTATTTTCCATTGTTTCCAGCTCCCTCAAGTGCTTCTTTTCTTTCTTCTTCGCTGCAGGCAAGCCAGCATGCCACGTAATGATCTTCTCCGACCTGCTTTACCGGCGGATATGCATGACGGCACACTTCACATGTCCTGTTGCATCTCGGATGGAACGGACAGCACGGCGGCAGATCAATGACGTTTGGCGGCTGACCTTCAATGGAGAAGAGTCTTTCTTCCCTGTTGCCGTCCATCTTGGGAACTGACGCGATGAGTCCCTTTGTATACGGATGTGCCGGAGAAGCATACAGATCGTCTGTGAGAGCACTTTCGACAATACGTCCTGCATACATGACACAAACCTTGTCGCACATGCCGGCAACTACACCGAGATCGTGAGTGATGAGGATCACTGCAGTCTTCAGCTGCTCTGTGATTTTCTTTATAAGCTCGAGAATCTGAGCCTGAATAGTAACGTCGAGAGCTGTCGTGGGCTCGTCTGCGATAAGCAGGTCGGCATTGCAGCTGAGTGCCATTGCAATCATTACACGCTGCCTCATTCCGCCTGAGAACTGGTGCGGATAACAGTCTATCCTGCTTTCAGCGGACGGGATACCAACAAGCTTGAGCATTGTGATTGCTCTCTCCCTTGCTTCCTGCTTTGTCATGTTCTGATGCAGTCTTATTGTCTCGATCATCTGTGTTGATATCCTGAGATAGGGGTTGAGACTGGTCATCGGATCCTGGAAGATCATTGATATCTTGTTTCCGCGGATATTTCTCAGTTCCTTCTCGCTGAGCTTCATGATATCTGTTCCTCTGTAGAGAACCTCTCCTCCTACGATTTTCCCCGGAGGGGATGGAACCAGTCTCATGATTGAGAGGTTTGTAACTGACTTCCCGCAGCCTGATTCGCCTACGAGGCCGACTGTCTCACCTTCATGAACTGTGAAGGATACACCATCAACTGCTTTCAGAATACCGTTATCTGTCTTGAAATGTGTTTTCAGATCCCTAACTTCGAGAAGCACGTTTGCATCTTTGAAACTGTTCATCTTCAGTCCTCCTTATAACTGGTTTTTAGTCTGCGGATCAAATGCATCTCTCAGACCATCGCCGAGGAAGTTCATGGAAAACAGGAAGATGACCATGACAATGCTTGGAATGATGAGCTTGTACGGATACAGAGCCATCGATGAGACAGCATCGCCGATCAGAGAACCCCATGATGCATATGGTGCCTGAACACCGAGACCGAGGAATGAAAGGAAGCTTTCCTGCATGATGAATGCCGGAATACGGATTGTTGAATAAACGATTATGATTGAAAGGCTGTTTGGAATCATGTGCTTGAATATGATATGCATTGTACCAGCACCCATACTTCTTGCAGCCTCAACATATTCCTGATTCTTCAGCGACATTATCTGGCCGCGCACCATTCTGGCTATGGTCAGCCAGGAAACTAGTGCAAGTGCGAAGAACAGGTTGACTATCTGACGGCCGAATATGGCCATGCAGATGATTACCAGCAGCATGTATGGAAGTCCGTACATGATATCGACGAATCTCATCAGGTAATAGTCGACCTTACCGCCGAGGTAGCCGGCAAGAGATCCGACAAGAATACCGATGAAAATACTTGTGACGGTACCGACGATACCTACTGCAATGGACACCTGACTGCCGTAGACTATTCTGCTGAGAAGATCACGTCCGAGATAGTCAGTTCCGAAAATATAGCGTCTTTCGTGCATCTTTGTGACTTCAAGTTCGACATGCAGTCCGTTTGAAAGATCAAAAGTGCCTTTGTACGGGAATATCATCGAGCCCGAGTCTATCATTTTCTGAATGTCCGTGTTTGCGCTGCGCTGTGCGATCTGCTTGATGTAACCGATGATATTTGTAGAAGCTCTGTCATGGATACCGTCTTCTCCAAGCGCATCCATTTCCATTTCGACGGATGCATCCAGATCTTCACCTGTAAGGCTTGAATCCTTGGTTCTGAGCTCATTGCTCACTGCTGAGCGGACTTCATTTACAAGAGATGCCTCAAGTGTGTCCTCGTCAACCCCGAGAAGAGAAGCATAAAGTCCTTTGAGTTCATCATATGACATGCTTTCAATATTCATTGTCTCGCCTTCATAGACAACGCTGACTTTATTGATTGTGATCTGCGTTTCCGTTTCTATGTTGCTGAGCATTCTGTCTATGCGGCTCTGTTCTGATGAGTTCCATTCAAATGAACCAGCCTCAAGTGCTTCCATGCCGCGGGCATAAACAAGATCCCATACCTGGTTTGTCTTGCTCTCCATGACCCATGCTTCGATCCGGGCATCTTCCTCGTCACTGAGATCAAGGCGTCCCTGCCTCCATGCCTGGAAAAAGAGGTTCTTCATTTCCTGTTCAAGCATGAGATCTCCGGCTGTTTTTGTGAGGGAAGGGCGGAGGTTTCTGTGGACTGTTATAGCCTCATCATACGGATAGATCGGAAGCAGGCTTGCGCACAGTGCGATGAGAGTGTAGATGATTACGATAACACCGCCTACAACGGCAAGCTTGTTTTTCTTAAGTCTTTTCCACGCTTCTTTTGTAAGACTGGTTCCGACAATAACCTGGTTGAATTCATTTGTCGCAATTTCTTTCTTTCTGAATAGTGCCATTGCCAGTCCTCCTTATTTGTAGCTTATTCTCGGATCGAGGTATGCATACACGATATCAACAATGAAGTTCATTACGATGAGAATTGCTGAATATACGATGACGACACCTACGATGAGCGTATAGTCACGGTTGAATGAAGACTGGACGAAGAACTTGCCCAGACCGGGAACAAGGAAGACCTGCTCGACGACAATACTTCCGGTGAGGATACCTGCAAATGCAGGTCCGAGATAGCTGACGATCGGCAGCATTGCACCCTTCATGGCATGCTTGAAGATGATCGTGCTGTTCTTCATGCCTTTTGCCCTTGCCGTGCGGATATAATCGCTTCTCAGCGTCTCCACCATGCTGGAGCGTGTAAGACGTGCAATGTCAGCATAATATGCGAAACTGAGCGCAATAACCGGAAGCACGGCCGTTCTCAGCGGCGCATTGTTGTTCATGAACCATCCCGTGGTTGGGAACCATCCCAGCTGCATGCAGAATATCTGCTGGAGCAGGGGTGCAAATACGAAAAGAGGAATTGAAAGGCCGAAGGCTGCCAGTATCATGGGGATGTAGTCAAGCAGAGTATTCTGCCTGACCGCAGCTATCGTACCGAGTGATACCCCGAATATTATTGCCACTATCATTGCCATTGACCCGAGTACGACTGAATTGGGAAGTGATACTGCGATGAGAGTGTTTACGTCATAGTCTTTGTATTTGTAACTCGGTCCGAGATCTCCTCTTACCACATCGAAAAGATAACGGCCGTACTGGACAATTAGAGGTTCGTCCATATGATATTTTGCTTCTATGTTTCTCTTGACAGCTTCAGGCAGTGCCCTTTCTCCGTCGAAAGGCCCGCCGGGTGCAATTCTCACGATAAAGAAACTCAGGGTTATGATGATGAACAGTGTCGGTATCATACCTATAAGACGTCTGATAATGTACTTTGTCATGTCTTTTGCTATCCTCGTAATGTATTTCTTTTAGATTAATTTTTCCATTTGTGCAAGACTACTGAAAACAAATTGCATGAATATTTAATTATTATGCATTTGGATACAAAAATTTTTTGTAGACCAAAACCCGGTTTTAGAGTTAAGTTTTAGCACATGGAATATCTAAAGGGCGATGCAGAGTGTAAAAGAGCTGATAAGTTAAGTCAAGAGAGATTTTTTATCCCCTCCCTGTCTCTCATGGAGGAGGCAGCTCTGCTTTCATTCATGAAACTGAAAAAGAGTCTGAAGAAAGATACATCCGTATTATTTCTTGCAGGAGGAGGAAATAACGGGGCAGATGCTCTTGCTCTTGCAAGAATATGCCGCATCAATGGATATGGAAATATACGTATATATGCGCCTGATTATCCAAGCCGCAGCAGGGAAAATGAAATCCAGCTGGAATGCTGCAGGGCACTTTCGATTCCTTTTGCTGAAGATGTTGTTCCATCCGATATCCTCATAGACGGTCTACTCGGAGCAGGCATCAAAGGTGCGCTCAGGGAAAGAGAAGCGGAAATAATAAGGCAAGTCAATGAAAAAGACTTTTATGTAATTTCTGTTGATTTGCCCTCCGGCCTTTGCGACTCCTGCTTCAATAATGCCGTAATTGCTGATGAGACATATACTTTTGGCAGCAGAAAGAGATGCATGTATGCTTTGGGAAACAGAAAATACTGCGGAAGGATAAGTGTCCTTAATCCTTCTTTTCCACAAGAAGTCCTCAGCGACATTCCTTCCCGTGATATTTCTCTTCACGATGCATCAGAATACGGCAGGCTGACTCTCGAAAGCGACGACTACAAAGTCACGCGTGGCAGGGTTGCCGTAATCGGCGGCAGTACAGGGTATGTCGGTGCAGTACGCCTGTCAGCGAAGGCTGCGCTGAAAGCCGGAAGCGGCATGGTCACTGTTTTCACTGATGAAAATATAATATCCCTTGTGAGTTTTGACTGCGGGGCATCTGTAATGGTTCGTCCATTTGAGGATTTCTTTTCAACGTATGACAGCTTCGATGCTGTACTGCTTGGGCCCGGACTGGGCAGGGGAGAGGAACAGCGTCTTCTGGTTGAAAGGGTTTCAGCCCTGCATCTCAGGACACTTGTCCTGGATGCTGATGCAATCCGGCTTTTTGATGGGAAATGCAATGCCGGTCATCTTATCCTGACACCTCATGTCGGAGAGTTCCGTACACTCAGCGACAAAGACGGGTATGCATCTCCTGATGAATTCTACGATATTCTTATTGAAACAGGACACCGTCTTGATGCTGCAATCATCCTGAAAGCTGATGCTGTTTATCTGTGCGAAGGGGAAAGAATAAGGATTGTCGATGGTCAGAACCCTTATCTCGGCACCGCTGGTAGCGGGGATGTCCTTTCCGGTATCACAGCAAGCATCGCGGCACTTGGAAGAGAAGATATATTGAATGCTGTTCTTCTGCATCAGCTGAGCGGTCTTGAGGCACACGGGAAACTCGGATGCTATACCAGCGACGAACTGATTGATATCATGGGGAAAATACGCTGATGCAGATATATTTTCTCACACTTGCATATTATGTGTTCACGATATTGATTCTTCTTCTGGACGAGTACAGGCTCCAGCTTGGCTTCATGTTCAAGCTCAAGCACTATCTGATAGTCAAAAAGAAAATGAGGCTTTTCTTTTTCATCTCCGGTATCGTTCTGTGCCTTCTCAACCTTTTCTTCCCAATGTACCCGGGTCCTGTTCTTGCCGGCGATCTCTTTCCGGCGCTCGTCTGTTTCTTCATAGCACTTTATTTCATACGCTATGCCAGAGAAGACAGGAAGACATATTTGAGGATAAGCGATAAAAACTGTGCTTTTGCGCTCATCTGCTTCTCGCTTATTCATTTTTTCTTCCCTAATCTGGTATTGTTCTGACCAGGAGGCATCTGATGAATGAAAGAATCACTACTGCGGGTATAGTTGAGAAAGATGGAAAGTATCTTCTCGGTTGCAGAAATACCGAAGGAAGCGTGAACAATGAGAAGTGGGAATTCATAGGCGGCAAGAACCGCTGGGGAGAAAGCGAAGAAGAAACTCTGAAAAGAGAATTTCTTGAGGAACTGGGTGTAAATATAACTGTGGGGGAGCTTCTTGCCCAGGTTGATTTCACCAACAAAGATACTCTGTATCATCTCAAGGCTTACAGAGTCTGTCCGTCTTCCTATGATTTTCATCTGAGTGTGCACAGCAGCATTTCTTTTTTCACTCTTGAGCAGATGTGTGATCTGGCTATGGTTGATTCCGATAAGCAAATTGTCGGATTTTTAAGGAAATAAGTATCAAATCAGCTTTACTTTTTTAACTGATGGGAATAATTTGACAACAAATACAGGAAGCAATAAGGAGGTACAAGATGGAAAAGAAAAACATAGAGTGGGGGAAAATCGGTTTCACGTATACTCAGACTGACTATCGTTACTCACGTCACTGGGAAAACGGGCAGTGGGATGAAGGAGGTCTGACAGACAGAGCTGAAGTCACAATAAGCGAATGTGCTGGGGTTCTTCAGTATGCACAGACAGGTTTTGAGGGCCTGAAGGTTTATGAGACTAAGAATGGTGATGTTGTCGCATTCCGCCCGGATCTCAATGCGGAGCGTCTTCAGAACACATGCGACCGTCTTATCATGCCGAAGATCTCAACTGAGGATTTCATAAAAGCTCTTGATGAGCTAGTAAAGGCAAATCTTGCTTACGTCCCTCCTTTTGGCAGTGGAGCAACTCTTTATATCAGGCCTTTCATCTACGGCTGCGGCCCTGTCATTGGAGTTGCGCCGTCTCCTTCCTATGAATTCAGGATGTTCTGCACACCTGTCGGGCCATATTTCAAAGGAGGAATAAAGCCTATCAGGATCATGCTTTCCGATTTTGACAGAGCCGCTCCGCACGGAACCGGAAACATAAAGGCGGGTCTCAACTATGCAATGAGTCTCTATCCGGGTGAATATGCTCATAAGCAGGGATACAGCGAGAATATGTATCTTGATGCAGCAACGAGAACATACGTTGAGGAGACAGGAGGTGCCAACTTCCTGTTCGTCTCAGCAGACGGAAAGAAGGTCGTGACTCCGAAATCTGACTCAATCCTGCCTTCAATCACGAGAAGGTCTCTTACGGTAATAGCAAAAGATTATCTTGGACTTGAGGTTGAGGAGCGTCCTGTAAGATTTGACGAGATTACATCCTTCAGTGAATGCGGACTGTGCGGCACTGCAGCTGTAATAAGTCCTGTCGGCCTCATTCATACGAAGGAAAAGGACATCATGATTCCAAGCGGCATGGATGAGATGGGACCTGTTCTCACTAAACTCAGAGAGACAATCACCGGTATCCAGATGGGTGAGATTGAAGGCCCTGCCGGCTGGGTTCACAAGATCTGCTGATTATCCTTTCATCCTGACTGTCAATCTGCTTCCAGAAAAAGAGGAAGCAGATTTTTTTACAAAAAAAACTGCCGGAACAAAATCCGGCAGCACAAAGTGATGAAGAGGGTTCACATTACAGTACCGTTCTTGATGACCGCATTCTTGTTGATGATGATAATGCCGTCATGAACTGAATACATCTCATAGTCGCCTTCTGGACGCGGAATGTCATCAATACCGATTCTGCAGCCGTCACCGATTCTCACATTCTGGTCGATGATTGCCTTGCGGATAATGGTTCCCTTTCCGATACCGATATTCGGGATACCTTTACGTGCATTTTCGATCTTCTCTTCTTCTGTTTCGTAGCGGCTGGCACCCATACAGTATACACCGTCAAGCGATGCACCGGATTCGATGATGGTTCTGACACCTACAATCGAGTTCACGATATATGCATTCGTTATGATCGAACCCTCACTTGCGAGAGAGTATGAGATGTTACAGAAATTCATTTTTGTAGCCGGCAGGTGGCGGCGGTGTGTGTAGATCGGCATTTCCTCGTTGTAGAAGTTGAAGCTCGGATTGATCGATGCAAGATTGAGATTTGTCTCATAGAATGCCTTGATGGTACCGATATCTTCCCAGAAGTCGTCAAACAGATAAGCTGCAACCGGACGTGTCTTAATCACTTCAGGAATGATTTCCTTACCAAAGTCAGTCTCATCATTGTTGAGCACTTCTTCCATGACCTTTGCATTGAAAATGTAGATACCCATTGATGCAAGATACTCATTGGAAGCATTCACATCCTGTTTAAGCTGATCCTGCATGAATTTGTTGGGCACTTTGTATTGTGAGATATCCATATCCGGTGCCGGTTTCTCATAGAAAGACTTGATCATTCCGTTCTCATCAGCACCGATGATTCCCAGTCCTGTTGCCTGCTGTCTGCTGATCGGTTTAGCCGCGATTGTGAGATCCGCACCTGCTTTGATATGGCGGTCAAGCATGAGCTGGAAATCCATACTGTACAGCTGGTCGCCGGAGAGGATGATGTAGTAGTCCGCTTCGTGGTCAGAGAAGTGTTTCAGGTTTTTTCTTACAGCGTCTGCTGTTCCCTGATACCAGCTTTCGGATGCATATGTCTGCTCAGCTGCAAGTATTTCGACAAATCCGCCTGAAAACTGATCAAACTGATAGGTGTTTACGATGTGGTTATGAAGCGAGGCAGTATTGAACTGTGTCAGGACATAAATCTTGTTTACTCCGCTGTTGAGACAGTTTGAAATAGGGATATCGACAAGACGATACTTACCTGCAAAAGGAACAGCCGGCTTGGATCTGTCCATTGTAAGCGGATAAAGTCTCGTGCCTCTGCCTCCGCCCAGGATGATGGCTATGACTTTCTTTCCTTTTTGACTCATAATTGGTTTCCTCCTAAGGTTTTTCTATATATTTCTTCATATTGCTGAGCAGATTTAGTCCAGGAAAAATCTTCCTTCATGCCGTTTATGATGCATGCTTTCATTCCCGTCTTGTCATTGCAGTAGAAGTCAACAGCTCTGTTCACTGCATTTACAATCTCATCAGAATAGACATTGTCAAAAAGGAATCCGTCTGCTTTGTCTGTTCCCTCACTGATGTCGTGGATCGTGTCGTTGAGACCGCCTGTTCTGTGAGCGATGGGAAGAGTTCCGTATCTGAGAGAATACATCTGATTCAGTCCGCAGGGTTCATATTTGCTTGGCATCAGGAAAAAATCTGAAGCAGCTTCAACCAGATGTGACAGAGCCTGTGAAAACACTATATTGACAGATATATTCCGGTATTTCATTGCTATGTCTTTGAGTTTTGTCTCATATCTCTTGTCACCGGTGCCTATGATGATGAACTGGCAGTTATTTGAAGAAAGAATCTGCTCGAGAGCACATGGAGAACCTTCAAGAAGAGGGCCGAAACCTTTTTGTTCGGCCAGCCGTGAGATCATTGCAATCAATGGCTTTTCCGGTTCGATGTCAAGCCCGAACTGAATCTGTGCTCTTTCTTTCAGTCTTGTCTTGCCGCTGAGATCGTCTATGCTGAAATGGTCTTTGAAAAATGAATCGCATGCAGGATTCCATTCCTGTGTGTCAATTCCGTTTATGATGCCGTACAGAGATGAGCTCCTGCTTCTGAGCAGATCTTCAATTCCGCACCCCTGTTCTCTCGTCTGGATTTCAGCTGCATATGTAGGACTGACTGTGGTAATCGCATCTGCATATTCCACACCGGTTTTGAGCATGTTGATGCATTTAGAGAGGCCGTAGCCTGATAGCATGTTCTCTGTCGGCCTGAAGGCAGCACAAAGCGCATCATAGCGTGGAAACTCTCCCATGTAAGCAAGATTGTGAATCGTGAAGACTGTTCTGCATTTCAGTTTCTTTTCAGATGCAAGATAACATGCAAGACCTGCAGTCCAGTCATGACAGTGAAGTATGTCCATCTTTTTCTCATCTGCGATTGCGACAGCTGCCTTGCACATCAGTGCATACCGGTAGAAATTGTCGCTGTAAGGAGCAAACGACGTATCGCCGTAAATTCCCTGCCGCTGAGTATAAAGAGGATGACTGAGTCCAAGATATGTAACATTTTCAATCTTTCTTGAAAGAATGGCCACTTTTTCTGTTCTGTTCAGCATCCTGATTCCGCATTCTCCTTCTTCATTGAAGAGGTCTGCATTTATTGAACCGTACAAAGGCATGAGGATGCTTACTTCATTATTTGAAGCAAGCGCGCCTGACAATGCGCCAACAACATCCGCAAGGCCTCCTGATTTGGAGAATGGGACAGTTTCAGATGTGACCATCAAGATTTTCATATGTCTAATTACAACTCACAAGAGCTCTCAAGTCAAGCAAAAAAGAGGCTCAGAGGCCTCTTTTTGAGCACATTAGCAAACTTTCTAAGATTGATTTCCGGTACACATCGTCAAAGAGAAGAAATGTATTCATCCGCACCGTGCGCAGCAATGGCTCCATCACCTGCGGCAGTCACAACCTGACGGAATGGAGTCACTCTCACATCGCCACAAGCGAAGATGCCGCGGATACTGGTTTCCATTTTCTCATCTGTAATGATGAAGCCTTGCTTATCAAGAGCAACAAGATCTTTCACAATTCCGCTTGATGGAATTATACCGGTGAAAATGAATATACCGTCACATTCAAGCAGTGTATTGTCATCAAGGATCACGGATGTGACTTTGTTGCCGTCCCCATTGATCTGTTTCACTGTATGCGGAGTGACGATTTCAATATTGCTGCATGCCCTGAGTCTGTCCTGAAGGACTTTCTGCGCCCTGAATTCGTTTCTCCTGTGCACCAGATAGACCTTGCTGCAAAGCTTTGAAAGATAGACCGCATCAGTGAGGGCTGTATCTCCGCCTCCTACTACAGTCACGACCTTGTTCTTGAAGAAAGGTCCGTCACAGGTGGCACAGTAACTTACGCCTCTGCCTTCATATTCACTTTCGCCTGGAACATCAAGATGTCTGTGCTTTGCACCCATTGCCAGTATTACGGCTTTCGCATTCACATCTCCGTCTGCGGTTGTGACAGTGAAACCCTCATCTTCTTTTGAAACGGATGAAACTTCGATGTATTCAATTTCAACTCCGAAGGAGAGTGCCTGCTTCTCCATTTCCTCGGCAAGAGCGAAGCCTGAAACACTTTCCCTGCCGGGATAGTTCTCGATTGTATCAATGAAAAGCAGCTGGCCTCCAGGTGCAGCTGCGTCAAGTGCGAGAGTGGAGTATCCTGCACGGGCTGCATAGCCGGCAGCAGACAGACCTGCGGCTCCGGCTCCGATGACAACTATGTCGTATGATGAATTCATTGCCTGTTCTTCTCCTTTGCAAGCAGAGCTTCTTCGGCATCACTGCGTCTTATGTAGACAGGACCGGTTCCGATGTCATCCGGACCTGCTTCCTCAAACTGTCTTATTCCCATTTCAATAAGCACCCTGCCAAGCGGTCTTATCATTATATTGTCTGTAATCAGCCTGAGTGAGGGAAGGCATGTTCTGATCTGGCTGCTGAATTTCACTGCATCAGGACCTGTGAGGACTATTGCCTCCTCTTTTTCGATGCAGGGCAGAATATCTTCCGCATTGCCGTCAATGTTCTCTCCGATCTTCTCTCCGTTTCTGTAAAGACCGAGATAGTACCTTTTTTTCTTAGCGTCCAGAACTGCAAGTGTCAGCATGTCCGGTACAGTATATGAGCGGGCAATTGCTTCAAGTGTCGGAACAGACACAAGAGGAATTTCCCTGGCGAGCGCAAATCCTTTGAATGTCGACATGGCAATGCGCAGGGATGTGAACGATCCGGGGCCTCTTGTACAGACAAGCAGATCCAGATCAGCCACTTTAAGGTTTCTGCGCTCAAGTATGTATGTTATTTCCTGAAGAAGATCCTCTGAATGCTGGAAGCCGCCTGCTATCATGCGCTCCTCGAATCCCTCTTCACATTTCAATGCGATGTGAAGGGTGGATGTGGATGTGTCGCAGGCAAGTATGTTCCTGATTTCAGCCATATATCCCTCCCGTGATCTCAATGGTCCTTGTCAGATCCCCATTGATCGTGATCCTCACATAAATTGTATCATCCGGAAGCATTGATTCTATTTTCTCGCTCCACTCGATCAGTGTGACACCGTCGCTGTAAAGAAAATCCTCACCGCCCATTGACTCGAATTCGTCTTCCCCGCTGAGGCGGTAAAGATCCAGATGGTACATCTTCACTCTTCCATCATATTCCTGAACGAGAGTGAAGGTGGGACTGACAATAGCCTCCCCGATTCCGAGCTGTTTTGCAAAGCCTTTTGCGAAAACCGTCTTTCCGGCACCAAGCGAGCCCGTAAGCGATATTACATCGCCTTTCTTTATCTTTTCAGCAACTTCATACCCGATTTTCTGAGTCTCATCCTCACTGTGCGATAAAAACTTCATTCCTCTTCATCCTCTTCAGCATCTTCACCATGATCATGATTGCAGTGCTCTCCATGGTCATGATGGTGATGATGGCATTCATGGTCTTTTTCCTTTTCTTCAGGATCATGAACATATTCTTCTTTTATCACCGGACCGAATTCTTCTCCTGTTTTCTCGGTGTACTCCTTCATCATTGACTGCACCTGCCTGTCTTCCGGTGCGAGGATGCGGCATTTCTCAATCCATTCTTTTGCCTGATCCCAGTCCTCATCCATCAAATGAAGGAACGCCAGGTTCGAAGCCAGGGTGAGATTCTCACCATCAAGGTCGACAGCAGCATCAAGATAGCTTTTCGCAAGCTCCCTGTTGCCCTTTTCAAGAGCACAGATTGAAAGTTCGTTGTAGATATCTGCGTTTGACTCGCCGCAGGAAATGCACTTTAGAAGGGCTTCTTCAGCTTCTGCATATTTTCTGAGTTTTCTCAATGCCCATCCTTTTATGAAGTATCCGTGCCATATTTTCGGGTTTTTATCTATGAATTTCCCAATGACATCAAGAGCCTTCTCTTCCTCATTCAGCATCATGAAATCATAAGCCTGCTTGATCTCCTGATCTGAATCAAGACGGAAGGTGACATCGCGCAGCATTTTCTTCATTTTCTGTTTTTTCTCACCTTCTTCGGCAACTTTCATATAACGCTCAAGATAGTCCTGCGCGGTTTCAAGATTACCAAGATATGTGTGGAACGAGCCCAGCTCACACAGAATATCCTCATTCTCTCCGAACCGCTCAAGCCCGTCTTCCAGTGTGTTCAGGCATTTTGTCAGATAGAAATCTTCCGCTTTCTCATCTTTTGCATCAGCTTCATAGACAGCCCATGATGAATACAGGGTCGCAAGATTTATGCAGCTGGCACTCTGCGGCAGCATATGGTACACCGTCAGGAACAGCTGTTCAGCAAAAGGATAGTCCTTCTGCTTTTCCTTTGTGATTGCAGCGGCATTGAGTTCCTGTACCGCATCCGGCTGACAGGCAAGAACGAAATTCCTGTAATAGTTGAAATTCTTGTCATTCTCCCTGTATGCGATGACCACAAGCATGCCTGCACATATGGACTCTATTGTAACATCTTCGGCCCTGAGCTGTTTCTGGCCTTCTTTGAGCTGAACCGGAATCGGGATTGAACTGTCAATTTTGAAACCTGTTATTTTCTCTTCCATGCTTTTGGGAAGACTTATGAATTGGATTGTATCTAATTTACTCATTGCAAGATTGAAGTATATATAGAAAAAACATAATTGAAAAGAAGAAAAGAAAAGCTGCGCTTCTGAACGAATGCCCGGGATGGACAGCGGAAAATGTTTTGACTTGCAGTTTAAAAAATAAGACGGGCAGACTGCGTACTCTTGAACCTGTGTGTTCAAGGGGGAGACCTAGTTGAGCAGGATTTTCTGTTCCTTTAAACATTGTGAAGAGGTAGGAGCAATTCAGTCCTTCTATTCACCGGTCTCCGTAATTTTATGTTTGAGCCAAGAGACCTATGCATCTGCCCTATGATTAATATAAATCATAAAAAAAGAGTCTTGTAAACTGGTTTTCTGCCTTATAATGGACAGCATGAGCAAAACAGACATTCTTCACAGCGGGAAAATTTACAACCCTAATGATGATGGGATAATGCAGGAGCAGAAAGAACGTTTGCGCATGCTGAAGGATTACAATGATACAGATCCTGCTGATTTCGGACTGAGGGAAAAGAAGCTCAGGGCAATGTTCGAATATTTCGGTAAAAATGCATATATTGAAATTCCTTTCAGGGCAAACTGGGCCGGTAAATTCGTTCATTTTGGAGACGGAAGCTATGCGAATTTCAACCTGACACTTGTTGATGACACTTACATTTTCATAGGCGAGCACACAATGCTGGGCCCGTGCGTTACAATTTCAACTGCCACTCATCCTCTCTCTCCATTGCTGCGTCAAAAAGGAGCGCAGTACAACAAGCCTGTCCATATTGGAAACAACTGTTTCATCGCTTCAGGAGTGACAATTCTTCCCGGTGTCAGTATAGGCGACGATACTGTGATAGGGGCTGGTTCTGTTGTGACAAAAGATATTCCTCCCTCATCTCTGGCTTACGGAAACCCGTGCAGGGTGGTGAGACATCTGGACCCAAATTCCCCACAAATTATAGCTAGGCCTGATCAGTGACGGCTGTTTCGGCTATGTCCTGGGCACCAGACTCATCGGATTGTGCCTCCATCTCGACACTCTCGCTGTCAAGCCATGAGACATTCTTGCCTTTCCACATGTATGGGATCCTGAGGAGGTTGAAGATCATCCTCTGGCCCTTGGTGGGGGATGTGTAGACATCCTTGTACTTGCTGGCAAAA
>CASDXQ010000034.1 GCA_949285145.1 uncultured Spirochaetales bacterium
TCTGGTTCTATGAAAACAATGTAGGTGTGGGACGCACCGAAACAAGCGCACCTGAGATCCGAAGAGCAATTGAAAAGGCCTTCATGAAAGGCAATCTCGGTTGTCATGGACCGTTGAATGGCGAAGCTTCCACCTTTTAAGGTGGAGGTAGTTCACTGATAGCACTTCTGATGAGAAGGAAAAGAAGAAAAGCAGGTACCGCTGAGGCTTTCAGCAACGCTGTATGAAGAACTTGCACGCTGTGCGGAAAATGATTTCCGTTCACTGAACGGACAGATTGATTATCTGCTCAGTGAAGTCGTGAGAAAACGGAGAAAGGATAATTTTGCGGAAAAATAGTTTTTCCTCTGTCAGCCCTGTTTACATTTATTATGAAAAAATGTAGAGTGACAGCGTTATTCGGGCTATAGCGCAGGGGTTTAGCGTACAAGTCTGGGGGACTTGGGGTCGCCGGTTCAAATCCGGCTAGCCCGACTGATTCTGGAAAAGAGGCATCCTGTGGGTGCCTTTTTATTTTGCAGATCCGATTTTGCAGAAAAAAAGATGTTTTTTCTTTTTTATCTTTCCATACTGCGCTAACATAAAGCATGTATTCTGTTGTGAAATCAAAACTTATGTCATAAGTTTTGATGGTACGCAACGGAATATGAATTATACAATTCTTTGTATTGCAAAAAGAATTGTGCTTTGATTATAATTGAAGGCAGTAAAAAGAGAGGTTAACATGAGACATAAGTTAGGAATTCTCGTTTTTATTTTCTTGATTTTATTCACATGTACAAGTGTGTTTGCTTTCCAGTTTGAGCCTCTGGTTCAGACGTTTGATGTTTCCGGGCCCGGAGCTGCAAAGACATTCACAATCACAAATGACAGCGATGATGTCATCGCGGTTGTCGTAAGTGCGCTTGTCAGAAGTCAGGATGGAGAAGGCAATGAAGAAAATTCCGATGCCTCCCGCTATTTCAACATACAGCCCTCGAGAATTCTCATTCAGCCTCAGAGCTCACAGATAGTACGTGTACAGTACAGGGGTCCGCGGACTGTTACAAGAGAACTGTCTTTCAGAATAGTTGCGGAACAGATTCCTTATTCTCAGGGCAGGGCATCTTCATCAGGAAGCATGTTCAATTTCCTTTATGTGTTCAGAGCATCTGCATATGTGCTTCCCTCCAAGATTCAGGAAGGCGTTCAGGTATCTGCTGTTTCTGATAACGGAGACGATACAATGGCAATCACACTTGATAATACAGGCAATGTGCATCAGATACTTTATGACTGCGAGATCACAGTCATGGATGCCGCCGGAAATACGGTTACGCTGTCCGGAAGTGATGAACTTACGAATATTTCAGGTGCAAACATTCTTGCAGGTCTCAGCTGGACGAGAAACATACCTTTCCCAGATGGACTTGAAAAAGGATCTTCATATAAGGCTTCGATTGACTATAACTTTACAGTAGAGGAGTAATTCAGTCTGAATTATTGAACTGAGGGGATACCTGCAAATGAAAGGAAGTGCAGATCGTTTCATACGGATATTATCATTTACTTTTCTTATCTGCATACTGCTGATATTCCTTTCTTACATCTTCTACTACCTCTTTTCATGCCGTGACGGCAAATGTGCAGAGGCAGCCCCTCCTGCCGCTGTGGCTGAAACTGGGGAAGAGAAACTGCAAAAGGAGGAAGAAACTGTTCCGACCGAAGTGCAGGAAGAAGAGGAAGAAATCATTGTTCCTCCTCCTGCCGTGGCAGAAGAGCCTGCCGTAGAGCCAGGTACGGCATATGTGCCGCAGCAGGTTGCGGAAGAGGAAATATCTGTACCCGAACCGCCTTCATTTGTTTCTGCATGCGCATATGAAGAGCAAATCATCATAACAGGATCAGATGAACCGGTGTATGATGATGACTTCTTCGCATCATTCTATGTGCAGGGCGAGGATACACTTGAGTATGAGGATGGTCTGTACTACTTCATGTTCTATGTGGACGGGGAGGCAATGGGAAACCTTGAACTGCAGTTCCTCGGTTCGCAGCGCCTGATGAATGTCAGTGAACTGAAGATGTATCTGGGAGAGCTTCTCACCGATGATGCATATTACAGACTTCTTGACAGTGTGAGCGGCAACTACGTTTCAATTGACCATTTCAGAAATAACGGTGTTACAGTTGAATATGATGAAAGTGCTTTCACGATCAACATGATCTTCTCGGTTGATGATATGCCGGAGAAGATCATCAGCCTTTCTGCATCTTCTTATTCCCGGAGGAATTATGCTCTTTCTGGAGCGCTAGAGCTTGAACCGGATTTCTTCTCCTGGCGCACAAGCTACAATCTTTATGCCAGTTTTGACTGGATGAGAGGCAGTGACGGTTTCGGCTATTCTCTCAGCCTGAGCACATCGAACTATCTTACACTCGGACCTGTGAATCTTGATTTCTTCTACTCCCTCAGCTACAGGAACGGAGATTTCTCATTCAACTGGAACAGCTACCGTTTCTTCTATGATTTCGTGGATTCAAGCATACGCCTGAGCTGGGGCAATGTGTATGGTTTCGGTCTTTCTCCGGGTGGAACTCCGATTGGTATCCAGTTCGAGAAAAATTACAGCTATGGAACAGATTCAAGCCCGTACAACAGCCACCGGGAAGCTGTAACGATTACTGAAGAATCCCTGCTCCAGGTCGTGAGAAACGGCAGGGTCATATTCTCAAGAACATTGCAGCCGGGAAATTACAGGCTTCAGGATTTCACATTCGAATACGGTTACAATGAAATCGAAATTGTCGTCACGCCGACCAGATACATCACTGACGGAATCGATATGTCGACAGATGAAGGCAGGGCACAGCTTACTGATGTCTCCTATCACTATTTCTTCGACATGTCCTATGATTCCCAGCTGTTAGCAAAGGGCGAGACATTGTTCGGTGGATCAGTCAATTTCAGGCGTGATCAGATTGATGTGGGCAATGAATCACAGGCTACAGGCCTTCTCCTGAGAGTCAGCCCGGCTTATTACTACGATTACCATTTCGATGATTTTGCCGTTTCCTGGTATCAGGATGCAGGCCTGACGGATGAGCTGACGCTTCTCAGTGAATTCTCCGTATCTTCAAGGAGCACTTCGCAAGACAAGATCGCAAGTGCCGGTATTTCTCTCGGCCTGAGAGGAGCGAGCCGTTTGGGAACAACGACATTCATGACTGAAACAAGGATGGACAGTTCTGATGATGCCGGTTATTTCCCGTACTTCTATGCCAGGGTCGACCACAGTTTCCTCGTTGACTATGAGCTTTTCAGAGGTCTGAGCACTTCGCTTTCCTATACGACAGATTACTCGCATGAAAGACGCAGCCGTTCGGATTTGCTTTCCATGAGGCTTTCATTCTCCGGCAGCATCGGCATGCTCCGCTACAGCATGAGCGGGAATATAAGCATTATCGATTATGATTTCAGCGAACCGGAATGGAGAGTAAGCACTTCCGTGGGAATGTCCCCGTTCAGGAATTTCTCCATTTCGGCCGGTATCACATTGTCTCAGAGTGACTGGGCTGAGCCGATGGCTGTTTCAGGTTATCTGAGTGCAAGCATTTCATTCTCAGGGCACGGAAGCGCATCATATTCAACAGACTTCACCGGAAATCACAGTCTTTCCGGCAATCTGACGATCGGAAACAGGGACAGCATGTCTTTCTCACTCTCCGGTTTCGATTTCGCATCTCCTCTTGATCACTCGCTCAGCGGCGGCTGGTTCCACAGCGGCGATCTCTATTCTCTGAGCGTGAGAGCTTCTGCATATGATGAATACAGACGTTATTCGACATCACTCAGCTTCAATACCGCAACCTTCTTCTCCGGCGGTGTGTTCGGCTTTGCCCGTTCGGTCAGAGACAACTTCATACTGATCAGACCACGGGGCAGCCTTAAGGGCGCTGAAGTTCAGGTGGCGCGTTCCAATCAGGGCAGTCCTCAGGAGGTGAAGAGCCTTTTCGGAACTTCAGTGTACACATCTCTCAACAGCTATCAGCGCAATAATCTTGTTGTCTATCTGACAGGCGATGATGAGTTTGCAGAGACTCAGACTTTCACATACGAGATCAATCCGGTCAACAGAAGCGGCTATTCCATCAGGATAAATGTGCCTCAGGAATATACAGTGACTGGAATTATCAGCTACGACGGAGAACTGCAGACGACGTTCTCGTCTCCTGTCTACAGAATTGAAGAAAATGAAGACGGTTCCCATGAACTGGTTAATGACATTGAGCTGTATCTGTTCGCGGATCAGGACGGACGTTTCATCATCTCCGGTGTTGAGCCCGGATCATATGTGTTTGATGTGAATTACGCTGATGCATGGTATGCTGTCTGCTTCTCTGTCTCAGAGCAGGAAGAAGAGGAGATCAGGGTAGTGGACTTCGGCCTGATAGACATAAGCGGCAATGATCCTGAGCTTGTTGTATTTGAACACGGCAGCGGCGGTTACCCTTCATATATCTCGGATTATTATGAAGGCGCGAAGACCATAGAAAGTGTGAGAGTCCTCGATTCAGCATCATTCTGGAATGAGCTGTTCCCTCCTGTTTCAGATGCTGATATTTCCGAGGATTTCCCGCAGAACGTATGAGCTTTTTCCTTAACCCCGCTTGACAGAACACAAACAACTTTGTATTACGGAGACGGTGGTTTTATATGAAGAGCGAAGTTATAGATAAAATCCTCTCTATAGAGGAAAATGCCCAGACCATCAGGGATGAAGCTGAAGAGAAGGCGAGAAACATAGTTCTTGACGCTCAAAGCGAAAGTGCAAGGATAGTGAAGGAAGCCATTGCTGAGGAAAGAAAGCGCGGTGATGAACTGGTTGCGGATGCCTCAAGGCTTCTGGATGAAAAACTCAGAAAGATTGATGAAGAGATGAAGGCTCTTGAGAGCTGCGAAATCGATGTTGACCGTGACAGCGTGATCAGCGCAAGGGATAAGATAGTATCTCTGGTCTGTTCGACGTCTCTGTCTGGAGAGTGATGAATGGATAATGTTTCCCGCTACGGGTATATAAATGCAAAGCTCAGGGCAAGAATCGGAGCGATGACATCATCTTCCTTGCTTGACTCGATGATCAAGGCAGTTAACCTCAGCGAAGCTGTTTCCCTTCTTGCCGGAACCCGTTATGATTCACTTGACACTGTGTATGCCCAGACTGCCGATCTGCAGCTTGTCGAGCTTGAGCTTTTCAAGATGGAGATAAATGAACATCAGGAAATAATAAGGGTTCTTGATGCTGATCCTGCCTCATTTGTCACCACGATGCTCGAGAAAAGCGAGGTTGAGAACATAAAGAATGCCCTGAGACTGTGGTACTCTGCAAATATACTTCATCATGGCATAAGCTACCGCTCTGCCTATATATACAAAGACAGGATCGTCAATGAGATTGACTGGCTGAGAATAATAAACGCCCTCAGTTTCGAGGATGTGCATTCTGCTTTCAGACATACTGTCTATGAAGAGGTATTCAACTCATACAGCGAAGACAAGATAGCAAAGGAAGGCCTTTTCGATCTTGAAATTGATCTTGATCATTTCTGGTTCAGCAGGCTTTTCAAAGCCATTGATCATCTGAACGGCTCTGACAGAGAGGTTGCACATAAGATCTATTCAGTGGACGTTGATCTTAAAAACATCATAAACCTCATCCGTTTCGGGTTCTTTCATGATTTCACCCATGAGAAGCTTGCCCATGTTTTCATTTCATACGGTTCTCTTTATGAGACCCTTGAGAAGAAAATAATGAGTCAGGAACTGACTTTCGATGATGCCAGGGCTATCATAAAGAGGAAGTATCCTGTGGTCAATGATCTTCTTGGACAGGCGGAAGGACAGAACAACACCCACAGCCAGCTGGCCTATGGAACGGTTGCCATGGAGAAGTATCTGAACGAACGCAGAAGGAATGAATATGCCAGGATACTTTCCGGTGATCCTTTCACCATAGGTACGATTCTGAGCTATCTCAATCTCTGCAGAAGCACCGGTAATACTATTAAGGCCATACTTTCTGCAAAGTACTACAAATGGAGTGAGGAGCAGATCAGGAGGGAGATGAATTGAGTCTATTCACACAGAAGATGAAAATGCTTACAGCCGTAGTGCTTGACGGCTATACAGATGCTGTGGTAAAGGCACTGCTGGAAGAAGGGGTGATGGACTTTGTTCATCTTTCAGATTTCCAGAATGAACAGATCCGAAAACTTTCCAGCCGCAATCCCGAGGTGCCTTTTGCTGCAATCTCGGATCTGCGTGTGAGATGCGAGAACCTGATGCGGCAGGGCGGAATAAACATTCCGTCCATAGAAAAGAATGATGTTGACCGTGTCAATGAACTGAATGTGGATGAGATAAGGAAATATCTTGACAGGCTTTCTTCTTCTCTCTCCTCTCTCAGGGACGGTCAGAAAGAAATAAACCAGAAACTTCTTTCCTGTGATGAGCTGATAAACTATATCAGGGAAAAGAAAATGGATTACCTGGACATGCGCGTGGGCACGCTCGCGTCTGCTGACAAGAAGGCGGATTTCATGACACGTCTGTCCTCTTTCGGCGGTATTCTGGCTGACGACGGGAAAGGGAGTCTCATTTCCCTCACCCTCAAGAGGGATTCTTCCCGTGTTGATGATGCCTTTGACAAGTTCGGCTGGACTGAAAGTGTAAAAGAACCGAAAGACTGCCTTGAGATTATCCTGAAGGAGGCACTTGCCAGAAAAGCCGAGATAGAGAAGCAGAATGCAGATATCGTGAGCCAGGTTGAATCCAGAATAAAGGAAAAGCAGTCAGAGCTTGAGAGAATCTGGATTACGTTGCGTGTCAGCGAGCTCAGCGAGCATGTAGAGTCGTTCTTCTCCTATACACGCAACACAACGCTGTTCTCAGGCTGGGTTCCAAGCAGCAAGGCGGAAAGCGTTGAGGCAACAATCTATGAGGCTGCCAGGGGCAAATGCATAATTGAATGGACTGAGGACACCGAGGTCGACCGTTCGAAGATTCCGACAAGTGTCTCTTCCGCATCTGTTCTGGCACCCTTTGAGAAGATGGTGAAGAATTACGGAACACCTGAATACGGTTCGATCAATCCGACGCCTTTCACAACAATCGCATATATAATAATGTTCATGCTGATGTTTGCCGACGTGGGGCAGGGCTTGATTCTCCTCCTTACGGGCATCATAGGCAAGGCTTACTACAAGAAAAATCCCCTGGCAAAGGACGGCATGATATCGCGCTATCTGTGTTCACTGCTGATGTTCCTCGGTCCTGCGAGCATGTTCGGAGGACTCCTTTTCGGTTCCTGTTTCGGCTATTCGCTGTTTCCTGCCATCTGGTTCAACTATCATGCTGTTGTCAACGGTCATGCTGAAGGCGGACTTGTCACATCAGTTTATGACATACTCGGAATAACGATCAAATTCGGAATAGCCGTTATTTTCACAGGACTTGTTCTGAACTGGATAAACCTTTTCAGAAAGAAAAGATATCTTGAACTTGCATTTGACAAGAACGGACTTGTCGGCGGGGTTATCTACGCCCTCGGAATTTTCGCCTGTTACTATTTCGTTGACAGCGGTTACAAGTCTTTTCCTCCTTATCCGTGGCTGTATGCAGGTATCGGCACAGCTCTTGTGATGATTATAATCAAAGGGCCTGTATATGCCGCCCACAACGCAAGGCTTTCCGGGCATAAGGAAGGGGCCGGAAAAATCATCGTGGACACAATCATGGATTTCTTCGTGGAAGTTCTTGAAATCTTTTCCGGTTTCCTGTCAAATACCCTGTCATTCATGAGAGTTGCCGGTCTGGGAATCGCCCACGTTTCCCTCATGACGGCATTCCAGGATATGGCGGACATGACCGGCAATATCGTTGCCGAAATCATAATCATGATACTCGGCAATGTCATTGTCATCGCAATTGAAGGACTCAGTGCAGGTATTCAGTCACTCAGACTTAATTACTATGAGTTCTTTACAAAGTATTTCACCGGTCACGGTGTGGCTTATGAGCCGGTTGGGCTCAAGAGCCGTATCGTAATCGATTAAATTGATGGAGGGTCATATGACCAGTTACGCATTTAGAAGAAAGATTCAGCTTTCATTCCTGCTCACATTCCTGCTCATTGTCGGATGTGCATTCGTTTTCACACCAAATCTGTTTGCTGCTGAAGAAGTTGTCGTCGAGCAGACAGCTGGCCAGTATACAACCGCATGGGTATGTATTGCAGCCGCCATAGCTTTCGGTCTTGGTGCACTGGGTGCCGGTATGGCAATCTCAAAGGTAGGTTCCGCAGCCATGGGTGCCATTTCTGAGCGTCCTGAGATCGCATCGAACGCACTTATCTTCATCGCACTTGCTGAAGGTCTGGTTGTTTTCGGCTTCATTACTGCATTGATGATTCTTGCCAAGGTATAAGAGAAGTGAAGTATTACGTAATCGGGGATGAAGATACTGTATTGGGATTCTCTCTTGTGGGGTTATCCGGTCAGGCTGTGCATGATGAGGCAGAGGCCCGTGATGCATGGGCCAGTGCACTGGATGACAAGTCCAATGCGGTCATTATCATAACCGAGAAAGCTGCTGATATGATCCGCGAGACAGTGGACAGATATCTTTTCAGCGAGAGTTTTCCTCTTGTTGTCGAGATCCCGAATCCGGGAGAAGGATTCTCCCGTGATCTCAGGGTTCTGGTCAACGAGGCAATAGGAGTGTCGATATGAGTGAAAGTCCTATTTTTGAAGGCATTCTTTCCGATGCCCGGCTTAAGGCTGAGAAAGTTATAGCTAAGGCTCGCAAGGAAGCTTCTGATATCCTGAAGGAAGCTGAAGACAAGGCGGAAAAGACAAGGGAAGAAGAGAGAAAGAACACAAAGATGCGTCTTGATGCCCTTTCCCAGAAGGAGGAAAGTGCAGTCCGTTCTCTTGAGCGTCTCAGGGAACTCAGGAACAATGATGCTGCATACAATGCCGTTCAGAAAGAGGTTGATGCTTATTTCGGTTCCTATTTCCTGACAGATGAATCACGCAGCACTCTTATCGCCTGGATTGCCGAAGCCGCATACGGTCTCGGTTACAAACAGGCGAAGGTCGCCTATAACCCGAAAGAGAAAGTTGATGAGTCAATGCTCAGACAGGCAGAGAAGCTGCTGGCGGAGAAGACAGGATTCTCAGTCTCTCTCCAGCTTGATGATGCCCCTGTCTCCGGATGGGGAGTTCAGCTTTCAAGTCTTGACGGCAAGGTTTATTTCAACAATCAGCTTGACGTCAGAGAGAGACGTATGGCAAAAGACATTAAGAAGATTATACAGGAAAATACATGCAAGGCAGAATAATTGGACAGGTAAAAAGAGTTAACGGACCTGTGCTGATCGTAAAGGACATCACGGATGCCGCAATGATGGAACTCGTTCATGTAGGCGAGGGACAGATTGTAGGCGAGATTGTCAAGCTGTCCGGTACAACTGCAACAGTTCAGGTATATGAGGATGCAACCGGAATAGCTCCGGGTGACAATGTATACGGCTCAGGAATGTCTCTTTCCTGTCAGCTCGGCCCGGGGCTCATCGGCAATATTTATGATGGAATTCAGCGTCCGCTTGAAGAGTTGAGGAAGCTCAGCGGCGATTTCATAGGAAAAGGTATCAGCGCATCAGCTGTAAGCGGGGAAAAACTCTGGCATTTCGTGCCTCAGGCAAAGGCCGGGGATACTGTAAGTGCCGGCTGCGTTATCGGCTATGTGGATGAGACAAGCAGGGTGAGACATAAGATAATGGTTCCTTCCTCCTACAAAGGGGAAGGCGTGCTTCTTTCAGTTGCAGATGAAGGCGATTATACAGTGACATCCGCAATCGCCACAGTCGAGCAGAACGGCAGCAGTCAGGATCTTACAATGGTACAGTACCATCCGATCCGCGTGCCGCGCCCGATAAGGGAAAGACTCGGCCTTGATATCCCTCTGATCACGGGACTGAGGGTAATTGATTCTCTCTTCCCACTGGCAAAAGGCGGTACCGTAGCCATTCCCGGAGGCTTCGGAACAGGAAAGACAATGACACAGCATTCCATCGCACAGTGGTGTGATGCTGACATTATTGTATATATCGGCTGCGGAGAACGCGGTAACGAAATGACGGATGTATTGAGGGAGTTTCCGCATCTGATTGATCCGAGAACCGGAAAGAGTCTCATGGAGAGAACGATTCTCATTGCCAATACTTCCAATATGCCGGTTTCTGCACGCGAGGCAAGCATCTATACCGGTATCACGATGGCTGAGTACTACAGGGATATGGGCTATGATGTTGCAATAATGGCTGATTCCACATCACGCTGGGCAGAGGCTCTGAGAGAGCTTTCCGGCCGCATGGAAGAAATGCCTGCAGAAGAAGGCTTCCCTGCTTATCTTGCAACACGTATCGCCCAGTTCTATGAAAGGGCGGGACACGTGAAGACTCTGGGCGGAGAGGACGGATCTGTTTCCGTAATCGGTGCCGTAAGCCCTCCGGGAGGCGACTTCTCGGAACCTGTAACCCAGCATACAAGACGTTTTGTCCGCTGTTTCTGGGGGCTTGACAGGGCGCTTGCCTCAGCCCGTCATTATCCTGCCATAAGCTGGCTTGATTCATATTCCGAATATGTGGGAGAGGTAAAGTCCTGGTGGGACGAGAAGAGTCAGGGCAAGTGGTCGAAGAACAGGGCAAGGATCATGGAACTGCTTCAGAAGGAAACGAGGCTCCAGCAGATTGTGAAACTTGTGGGTTCTGATGCTCTTCCGGACAGCCAGAACTTCATCCTCGAAGTCTGTAGTCTTTTCAAGAATGCATTCCTTCAGCAGAATGCCTTTGACGAGATTGACCGCTACTGTTCTCCCGAGAAGCAGATTGCGATGATGAATATCATCCTTTCGTATTACGATGCGGGAAGCGAAGCCATCAGCAAGGGTGTGCCGATGGTGAAGATAAGAAGGCTCTCGGTCGTTCAGGATATATCGCGCATGCGTTTCAATGTCTCGAATGACAAGATTGAGGATATAGACAAGCTTGAGCTGAAACTTCACCGCTCGCTTGCCCAGCTGGGAGGCTTATATGAAGAGTGATAACATGATAATTGACAGAAGCCTTCTCAAAGGACGTGAATACAGGGGTGCCAGCCGTATAGACGGACCTCTTGTATATATGAAGAACACGCATCCTGTCGGTTACGGTGAGCTTGTCGAGATTACTGCAGGCGACGGTTCAAGAAAAATGGGGCAGGTTCTCGACACTTCTGATGAAGCCGTATGTGTTCAGGTATTTGAGGGAACAGACGGTCTCAACCTTCCTGATACGAAAATGCGCTTTCTCGGAGAACCTCTTTCTCTTTCAGTCACGGACGAGATGCTTGGCCGTGTCATGAACGGACTGGGAAAGAGCCGTGACGGGGGAGCAGATCCCCGCGGCAGCGAGGAGAGGGATGTCAACGGTGCACCTATAAACCCGACAAGCCGCGAGTACCCCAGGGATTTCATCCAGACAGGTATTTCAGTCATTGACGGTATGACGACACTGATACAGGGACAGAAGCTCCCGATCTTCTCCGGCAACGGTCTTCCCCATAACCAGCTTGCGGCACAGATCGCACGTCAGGCAAAGGTCCGCGGAGGCAAGAGTGATTTTGCAATCGTGTTTGCGGCAATGGGTGTCAAATATGATATTGCGAAGTACTTCATCGACAGCTTCGAGGAAACAGGTGTTCTTGATAACGTAGCGCTCTTTCTCTCTCTTGCGGACGATCCGTCGATCGAAAGGACGATCACCCCGAGAACAGCACTGACCCTGGCAGAGTATCTTGCATTTGACAAGGGCAAGCAGGTTCTTGTGATCATGACCGACATGACAAACTACTGTGAGTCATTGAGAGAAATCAGCACGCTCCGCGGCGAGATTCCTTCCCGTAAAGGTTACCCCGGATATCTGTATTCCAATCTTGCAGAGATATATGAACGCTCCGGAAAGATTGCAGGACGCAGCGGTTCAATCACCCAGCTTCCGATCCTCACCATGCCCAATGATGATATCTCGCATCCGATTCCCGACCTTACAGGATACATAACCGAAGGCCAGATCGTTTTTGACAGGGAACTCAACGGCAGGGATGTCTATCCGCCTATAAACGTTTCACCTTCTCTCTCCCGTCTTATGAAGGACGGTATCGGAGAAGGAATGACAAGGGCTGATCATCCGCACCTGTCAAACCAGCTTTTTGCTTCCTACAGCCATGTAAAGGATGTCAGGAACCTGGCATCCGTCATCGGAGAGGAGGAGCTTACAGAGGTCGATCATCTTTATATTAAATTCGGTGATTTTTTTGAGCATAAGTTCCTCAATCAGAGTTTTGATGAGGACAGATCCATAGAGCAGACTCTTGATCTTGCCTGGGATGCGCTTTCGATACTTCCATCGGAGGAACTCCAGCGTCTCACAGAAGAAGAGATCAGCGAGCATTACAAGGGGTAGAGTATGGATGCAGGCATTGCTCCAACAAGAAGCAACCTGATGAAGGTCAAGGATGAGCTGGCTTTCTCAAAGCTGGGCTATGAGCTTCTGGATCAGAAAAGAAGTATTCTGGTCAGTGAGCTTCTCACACTTGTCGATCAGGCGGTGGACTACCAGAACAGGGTGGAGAAATCTCTTAAGGAGGCTGAGTTGGCTCTTCAGGATGCAATCATGCATATGGGCCGCCTCAGACTCGGCAATCTTGCGGGTGCTGTCAGCATCACCAGTGAAATCGAGCTTGGAAAACGCAAGGTGATGGGAGTGTCTCTGCCGAAAGTGCATACGAGTTTCTGCGGAGAAGGGCCTTTCTTTTCTCCTGAAGGCACCAGCATGCTTTCCGAGGTTGCACTGGAGAAATATCAGGAGGCTCTCCGGCTTATGGGACAGATGGCTGAGCTCAAGGTGTCCATCATGCGTCTCAGCCGTGAGGTGAAGAAGACAATCAGAAAGGTAAATGCTCTTGAGAAACTTGTCATTCCTGATAAGGAGGAAACGGTAAAATATCTTACCGGCAGGATAGAGGAAGCCGAGAGAGAGAATTTCATTCTGCTCAAATCCATCAAGGACAGAATGGAAAGAGAAAACAAGGAGGAATAATATATGGAGGCTAAATTCCCATTCAGGAAGGTACTCGTTTATCTTGATGGATCAGAAGGTTCAATGAGTGCTGCCATGTATGCGATTCTGCTTGCAAAAAGCTCATCCAGCCAGCTGCATGCGCTTTACTGCGTCAACACCAAGGCTCTTGGTGATCTGGTGAAAGCCAGAATATTTGTCAGTCAGGAGAAGAATGAGTATCTGGCTGATCTCAACAAGGATGCGCACAGGCATATAAGGCATATTGAGAAACTTGCCGCGTCAAAAGACCTGAGTGTTTCAAGCGTCATTGTCGAAGGCAGCCCCAATGCTGAAGTCAGCCGCTATATCAAGGAGAACGGAATCGACCTTCTTGTTCTCGGTTCCGTTAATATGATACGCTCTCGCAGAGAAGAGCTTACAAGTGAAACCGACAGGATGCTTCGCACATCGACCTGTCCTGTTCTGGTTTGCCGCGATGATGATGCCGTATGGCAGATGTTTGAGGAGCTTTGACTTATGGGACTTTTGGATATCATAAAGAAGGATTTGATTATAAACCCGCTCAAGAGCGCAAGCCGCAATGAAATCATTTCCGACATGGTTGACATTTTTGCTGACAGCAGAAAACTTACGGAAAGCGAAAGGGATGCAGTGAAGAAGGCTGTACTGGACAGGGAAGCACTCGGTTCAACTGCAATGGACAAGGGAATTGCCATACCTCATGCAAAGATTCCTTTTCTCAGGGAAAGTGCTCTGGTTATCGGAATCAGCCGTATTCCAGTTGATTTCGGCGGCAGCGGGAAGAGCAGCATTTTCTTCCTTGTCCTGGCAAGTGAGGAAAACCCTTCAGAGCATGTCCAGCTTCTTGCTTCAATAGCACGGCTCTGTTCAAGTGATGTATTTGTCAGGATGCTGGCATCAAGCAAGAGTGCTGATGATGTGTATCAGCTGTTCTTTGACTGATTAAGAATAGTTTCTGCATATTTACAGCGGCCCGGTATGATTTGAGGGTTCACCTCATATTCCCGGGTCTTTTTTTATCTGACAATAAACATTTCCTTTTTCTCCTCTGGTGTTTTAAACTTTAGGACAGATAAGGAATAAATTTATGACATTGACTTTTTGCGGAGCGGCAAGGCAGGTTACGGGATCAATGTTCCTGCTGGAAACGAAGGAATTCAGAATACTGATTGACTGTGGACTGAGCCAGGGAGAAGATGAGAAAAAATCAGGGGATACATTTCCGTTCTCACCTTCGAGCATTGATCTTGTTCTTCTCACACATGCCCATATCGATCATTCCGGACGTCTTCCACAGCTTGTGAAGGAAGGTTTTAAAGGAACGATATATGCCACCAGAGCGACACAGGAACTCTGTACGATAATGCTTCTTGATTCAGCACATATACAGGAAAGCGAGGCTGAATGGCAGAACAGAAAGAACAAAAGAAAAGGCAAGGCTTTTGTTGAACCTCTTTATACCCAGGATGATGCGTATGAGACCATGAACCACTTTGAGGGCGTTGACTATAACAGAATGCTTAACCTTTATGAGCACCTCCATGTACGTTTTGTGGATGCCGGTCATCTTCTCGGCTCTGCAAGCATTGAAATGTTCATAGAAGAAGAGGGAAAGATCTGCAAGCTTGTTTTTTCGGGGGATATAGGTAATACAGACCAGCCTATAATAAAGGATCCTGAGTACATAAGCGATGCAGATATTGTCATCATGGAATCAACATACGGCAACAGGCTGCATGATAAGAACATTCTGTCCCTTGAAGAACGTGCCAGAGTGCTTGCCGATATTACAGACAGGACATTCTCAAGAGGCGGAAAGCTTATCATACCGTCTTTTGCCGTCGGGCGCACACAGGAAATCCTCTATCTTTACAGGATAATAACCGATCATAAGATGCTGCCTTATGAAATACCGGTGTTCCTTGACAGTCCTCTTGCTCTCAGGGCGACAAACATATTCAGAAATTCGATCAGGGGCGATTATTTCGATGAAGAAGCCATGGAACTTGTCAATAAAGGGCTTAATCCAGTGGATTTTCCTTCCCTCGTCAAATGTCAGGATGTAGAAGATTCCAGAGCCCTCAATGACAGAAAGGAGCCTTGTGTGATCATCAGCAGTTCCGGTATGTGTGATGCCGGAAGAATAAAGCACCATCTCAAGCATAATCTGTGGAGAAGCGAGGCGACGATTCTTTTTGTGGGTTATCAGGCGGCTGGCACGCTCGGCCGGAATATTGTCGACGGTGCTTCCCACGTGACAATCTTCGGTGAGCAGATTGATGTCAAGGCGGAAATAGCAAGTCTTCCGGGACTGTCAGGCCATGCGGATAAAGCCGGACTTCTGCGCTGGATTCATGAATTCAGGGAAAAACCCTCCAAAGTATTCATCGTTCATGGCGATGAGAATGTTGCACCTCAGTTCGCCGGCGTTCTTGCCCGAGAGGGATACAGTGTATGTGCTCCTAAACTGCTTGATACATATGATCTGAATCTACCATTGCCTGAAATGGAAAAGGCTGTCTATATCGACCGCAATACAAAGATACTCAATGAAGCATTCAGCAAGCTTGAAAGCGAGAGGGACAGGATTGACAGGCTGCTTGAACGCTTCCAGTTTGCAAGTGCAAATGTTGACAGACAGGATAAGAAGAAATGCACCAGACTGGCAAATGCAGTGATGCGTCTTACAAGTGATCTTGAGGATCTGACGGAGAAATGGAACGCCGATGCAGAGGCGCAGTAAGAGTCAGAAAAATTTTCACACGGTTAAATTTTTCTCTCTTATGAAATTAGACAGACATGAGCAAAAAAGATTGAAAAAACTTCAATTTTGCTCTTGCTTTTCTTTTTTGCTTGTGCTAGATTCATAACTCGTTGACGCGATGTCAAGCATAAAAAAACTTCAGAAAAAGAAGTGAAGAGGCTTGACAGTGGGCAGGAGAATCTGCTAAGTTGACAAGGCGCTCGCAAGAGAGCGGTAGATTTTTGAAAGACTGATGAGCGAAGGAAAAGAGAGAAAGTAAAAGAAGCTTGAGGCTTCTGTCAATACTGAAATACGAACT
>CASDXQ010000035.1 GCA_949285145.1 uncultured Spirochaetales bacterium
CAGCATACCGCACCTCTATCTCATATTATGATTTTCTTCCCCTACTTGACCTTAACTTAATGACATTGGGACAAGCCTGGCAGGTTTTCTGGCGGCATACATTATAAAGTCCGGTGCGGATACTTCTTGTTGAATGGAGACACTGCCCTGTTTGTGTCTGCTGCATGATCCAGCATGCAGCGGCTGGTTCTGTGATGATGAAGATGTATAACTTTAAGCTTGCTTTTTGGCTTAAATCATGATAAATTATCAGTAACGATTCTTAATAAGGAGCAGAAATATGAAGTACAGATGTGTATTATGCGGATATGTATATGAAGGAGACAGTCTTCCCGAAGATTTCGTATGTCCTGTCTGCGGTGCAGGTCCTGAAGATTTTGAGGTTGTAGAAGAATAAGGCAGAAAAACTGCTTATTGCTTAAAGACCAGACATCCGGTTTTCTGAGGTATGTCAGCCGGATGTTTTGTGTCTTGACTTGCTGTATTCTTTTCTTTAGGATTCTACGAAGTATCGGCCGCATGGCGGAATTGGTAGACGCAGTAGACTCAAAATCTGCCGGTAGCAATACCATATCGGTTCGATCCCGATTGCGGCTAAGTTGTTTAATACACACTTTGTGTGTATTTTTTCCTCTGTTGTTTTTTCTCCTGCAGCTTTCATAAGACAACCGTCTGCTTGAATATAGGATTAAAGCATGATAGAGTACCTTAGTCAGGAAACTGACTGTTCAGCATGACGTGTTGTTTTTAAGCCGGGAATCAGTGCGCGGAGAATGATCCGATTTTCCGGCAGCGTGCAGAGGGAACAGCCATGGAGAAAGAGCCGGGAAACTCATGAGGAAAAAGATATTCATTTGCATGTTTGCCATGTTTTTGTCATTTCTGCCTGTCTCTGCTGACAGCCTTGGTTATAGTGGCGGAACTGTTTCTTCAGATTCACAGGCAATGATTTCTGATCAGAGTGGTCTTTCTCCTGATGATCTTCTTCTTGCAGATATCCCCATTTCATACGGAGAAGAGGAGTTCAGGGCACGCATCCTTGAAAGAACCGGCGGACAGAGAGATCCAGTCGGACTTGTTCTCACCGGGGGCAGTGCGAGGGCATTCGCGCATCTTGGAGTGCTCGAATATCTGGAAGATAACGGAATCGAACCGGATTTCATCATTTCAAATTCAATGGGCTCGATAATCGCCATGCTGTATGCTGCCGGGCTTGCGCCAGAGCAGATCATGTCCGTAATAACATCAGGTGACTTGTCTACTTTTTTCAAGCTTACGCTTCCTGTTGAAGGCGGGATTCTTGATCCTTCCGGCTTCAAGGGGCTTGTGGAATCTGTCATCGGCTCTGAACTGGATCTTGAGGATCTTGATATCCCTGTAATGGTTGTAAGCCAGGATCTGGTCACGAAGAGAGAAGTAAGAATCATGGAGGGAAACGTAAGTGATGTGCTTATCGCTTCATTTGCACTTCCTGTTTATTTTCCTCCCCAGGAATATAAAGGGCATCTGCTGATTGACGGAGGCATTGTGAATCTGGCGCCGATTTCAATCGCATATGAATACAGCGATACTGTCATAGTTTCTTCGACTTTTTATGATAATGACGAGCTTAATCTGAAAAATCCTCTCAATGTAGTGAATACCGCATTTGAAATAGTCAAGAGACAGAGTGCGGCGACGGATATAAGAATTCATCTTGATGAAATGATCTGGATCAGATGTGCGGTTGAACAGTTCAGCTTCATGGATTTCGGTTCTGCTGCCGAAATGGCTGAAATAGGCTATGAGAGTGCTGCGGCGGAAGCCGGAAAACTGTCACAGCTCTACAGGCACGGAATCTCGCAGTCCATTCTGGACAACAGGGTTGTCTATCAGGAACGCATTGACAAGGCAAGGATGAATCAGTTCTATTATTCGCGTGTCGAGCAGCCGCAGTCTTCCCATACCATTTCTCTGGGTATGTATTCGTTCCAGGACAGTGATTATCCATATTATCTGAGAAACACGTTCGATATCGGTCTTGAATACAGATGGGCAAGCCGCATGTTCGAGTTATCGGTGCTTGCCGGAGGTGCGTTTGATTTTTCCGTTGACAAGAACACTCAGGCAGATTTCCTTATTTCCTCATCAATCACGGTGTATCCTGTGAGCAGACTCAGAC
This sequence comes from uncultured Spirochaetales bacterium, assembly GCA_949285145.1. Taxonomy (GTDB): domain Bacteria; phylum Spirochaetota; class Spirochaetia; order Sphaerochaetales; family Sphaerochaetaceae; genus Bullifex. The sequence goes on from CASDXQ010000035.1 coordinate 2,162, forward strand.
TTTCATTGTATGGTGCCGCGACATTCGGGAAGACTTCCGTATGGTATATTCCGGATCTTTATGTACGGCAGGGCTTTGATTACAAGATTTTCTCTTCAGACATATTCTCGGTTGAGTTCAATCAGGCTTTTGAGGTCTATCAGGATTTCTCTGACAGGACAGACAAGGATCAGATACTCCTTACTGCCCAGTTCCAGGGAGATCTCAATCTTTTCAACTATGCACGTCTTGACATGAATTTCGGTTATATAATGTCTTCTGCTTCATTTATAAGTGAAACACATCATTATCTGCAGGCAGGGGCAGAAACCCGTCTTTATCTGCTTCCCAGAGCAACTACGTTCTATATGGATGTAGGGCTGTTTTCCCGCTTTGCCGTTGACGGGCGCTACGGAGTTCCTCTTTATCCTGCCGACGGATTCCTGACCAATGATACCACGCTGGATGTTGTACCGGATCCTGATTCAAAAGCCCAGAACTTCTTCCTGCTGTTACCGCTTTCCCTGGGCTATGCGTTCACTGCAGCTCCTTCGTTCGGAGAACTCCTGATGGCAGATTATCTGGAACTTTCCGCATACTGTGATCTTCTTTTCAACAAAGGGACGGCTCCCGCTTTCTCTGCTGGGGTGGAACTCCAGTTTGAACTTTCGCTTATCGGACTGCAGAATATTCCGATAACAATAAGAGCCGGATATGACAGCCTTTCCGCAGGATTCATAGGTTCTCTCCGCTTTACTGTCACAAGATAGGTGAGAATCCTGCATTTATATCATTTTTTCTTCTTTTTGCTGTATTTGCCGTGTTCTTTCTTTTTTTTATGTACAATGAAGTCCTCATCATATGTATCTCTTCCGTAAGGCTGCACTTCATCCTGCCAGCCCCTTCTGCTTCTGGGTTTCATTTTTGCAGCTGGGCGTTTTGATTTTACAGCCGGTGCCGGTGTCTTTTTCCTGCCTTCTTCCGGCCTCGCTCTTACAATCAGTGCTTTGCCGTCTTCGCCTTTGTCTTTGAATGCGTCAATGATATATCCGGCAACGGAAGAGGGGACATTCACAAAGCTGAAAGATTCCATCACCTGAATGTCCTGAAGGTCTTCATCCCTGACACCGCACTCTTCGATGATGGTGTTTGCCAGGTATCTTTTCGTGAATTTATCCTTGCGTCCTTTTGCAAAGAAAAGGCGTGTGAAAGGCTGAGGTTCTGTTCTTCTGACTGTTTTGGGCTTTTCCCTTTTCGCATCCAGAGCTCTTATTGTATGATATTGACTCCGGTCAAGATCATTTCTGTAATGAAGTTTCAGAAGAGCCTTCACGAGACTTGCTGCATCGTTTTTTTCAAGAAGCATTCCGGCTATATCATCATAATCACCGCTGTCTTTCTCTAGTGCGCTGATCACCTGCGCTGCGATTCTGTCCTTCTTGGCTTTGAGAATTTCATCTGCGCCTGGTATCCTGTATTCTTCCATATCTCCTTTCACAGTACGTCTTATGAAAAGAAATTTACGCCTTTCAGCGGGTGTGACGAATGTTATGGCACAGCCTTTATGTCCTGCACGGCCTGTTCTTCCTATGCGGTGCGTATAAACTTCTCCGTCGGAAGGCAGGGTGAAATTTATGACATGAGTCAGCTCATTTATATCAATACCTCTGGCGGCAACATCGGTGGCAGCCAGAATGTTTATCTTATGATCCTTCATTTTCTGCAGAATTAATTCTCTCTGCTTCTGTGAAAGATCGCCGTGAAGGGCTTCGGCTTCGTATCCTCTTTCCATCAGCTTGCGTCCGATCTCCTCGCACTGGAGTTTTGTCTTGCAGAAGATTATCGCATAGAAGGCCTCAGCACTGTCGATTATCCTGGTGAGAACCTCAATCTTGTCACTTTCACGGAGAAAACAGTAATACTGCTTTGTCAGTACTTCATCATCCTTGTTCCGGTTTATCTTCACAATCTCGGTATTCTTCATGAAAGTCTGTGCAAGTTTCAGAATCGCATCAGGCATGGTTGCAGAAAAAAGAAGCATCCGCTTGTCCTCATTTGTTCTGCTGAGAATTGCCTCAATATCTTCAATGAAACCCATGTCAAGCATTTCGTCGGCTTCATCAAGTACGGCAAATTTCAGATGGGAGATATCAAGGGTGCCCCGCTCGAGATGATCCTGAATCCTTCCGGGAGTCCCGACAACTATCTGTATGCCTTTTTTCAGTTTCCTGAACTGATTCTCATAGCTTGTTCCGCCGTAGATCGGCTCCACGCTTATGCTGCGGCTCCATTTAAGAGAGTTTATTTCATCTGCCACCTGTACGGCGAGCTCTCTTGTCGGAGTGAGTATAAGAGCCTGAGTTGTATTGTCATCTGCATCAAGACGTTCCAGTACTGGCAGGGCGAACGCTGCGGTTTTCCCTGTTCCGGTCTGCGCCTGTCCGATTACATCGCTTTCTCCGGCAAGAAGAAGAGGAATGCATTCTCTCTGTATTTCAGTCGGCTCCTGGAATCCTTTTTTTTCAAGAGCTTTCAGCGTGGCATCACTTAATCCGAGGTTTTTGAAACTTCCCTGTAATAATTCACTCATTTTATATCCTTAACAAATTCAAGTCGGCTGAATGACTATATTGGTTTTGACTGTGATGGTCAAGCAGTCAAGAAGTGATAAGTCTGCCCATCGTGCCGGCTGCTTCCGGGATATCGATTCTTTTTCCTTCTATGATCACATAGCCGTCGAATAATCCGTAGTCCTGTTTTCTGGATATTGAAAAACCGGGGCCGCGGTTCTTTCTTTCCAGAGCGGCAAGTGGGGTGAAGTGCAGGCTGACAGCGCCCTTATCATCTCTGATCATATTTCCCTCTGCAGAGACAGAGCCGAGCTTGTAAAGCCTGTCATCTATGAAAAAGGCATTGCTGTGGGTGTCAGAGCCGAAGACAAATGAAATAGTGCCTGTCTTTGAATACGAGGAAGCGAAAGCCTGCATGATATCGTTATGTCTGCACCATATCCCGCGTTGCCATTCAATTACAGCAAGAGCGTTATCTTCTGCCAGATAATCCTTTTTTCCGTTTTTCCTGATGAAACCGCTGCAGGGCTTCAGTGCCGGTATGATTTCGTACAGCCGGAATTTCCTTTCCATTTCCGGCCAGCCTGTGATTGTACAAAGACTTTCTTTATCAAGGCTCTGCGAAATTGAGAAATCACCGAGAAGACCGCGGCTGCCGTCTGCAAGTTCCATGTCCGGAGCATTGAAGATTATATGCCGGTTCATTCCCTTCTTGATGATTGAAAGCGTCATTTTATTGTCTTTATCAAGATATGATGCGCTTTCGTTCTCGCAAGAAGAATCTTTCAGGCCAGTGCGGTACAGAGTGAAATATTTTCTGCTCTCCTGAATGCCAGCACCTTTCCTGAAGTCAATATAGGCGATTGAGAAAAACCCGCATGAGCCGAAATCAGAGAAAAATATGTTCACCGCATATCCCCTGCATTTGTTGAACACGGTGCATTCATTCCACTGCCAGATGGAAAGAGGGAAGCATCTGAGATTTTTCCGGCTGTAGGCAAAGTACGGATGCCTGGCCCATTTATCTTTCAATGGAATGCCGTTTTCATCCAGAATTGGAATGATGCTTTTTATTTCTGATTCATCCATATGTGGAAGTATAGACGAAAAAGGAAAAAAAGAAAGGCACAGCATCTGAGCCGTGCCTTCTTTGTTTTTCACTATGCCTGCTTCCGTTCACTGGAGCATCATTTCAAGATAAGTCTCAAAGAAATGGTCTTCAAATTCATCGCTCATGAAAATCGCATTCTGCAGATCGCTCTGGGCTGTTGAAGATGTCACGTAATCATAGAATGTATTGATGAAATCTGCCTGACTGCTGTTGTTCTCGTCTGCTCCTACACGTGTCACAATGTAGGCATTGCCGGCTTCATGAGGAGCAAGAACAGATCCCGGCTCACTTTTGAAAAGCTCTTCAAGGTAGGCACTGTCAGCAGAAGCGGCGCTGTTGAGCAGTCCGTAGCTGTCTGTGCTGCTGAATGATGAGATTATACTTGAATTTCCATTGCTTGGTGCTGTTATGCCAACAGCATGGCTTATGAACCCGGCCTGACCGATTGCCCCGTCATAATCGTCTGCTGCGGCAGCATAGAAGACATCGGCTGCCTCTGAAGCATATTCGCTGATCATATCGGGATCATTTGAATTGATGTACTCCCTGACTGCATCAAGAGTCTCGTCCTGTGTGAAGTCCGGCATGCGCGGTGCGCTGTCGACGCGGTAGAGATCATATGATGAACCATTGAGGAACGGTCCCGCGATACTGCCCTGCGCCGTGGAGAAAACTGCATTGACGTTCTCTTCTCCGAGTTCCTCAAGTTCATAGAAATAATAAGCAAGGCTCTCTCCTCCGGCATCGGCGAGCGCATTGTCATAGCTTGATGGGTCTGCCTGTGCATCTGCGAGAACCGCTTCGGCATCAGCCTGTGTCGCTGAGCTGATGACTGAGAGTGTGATCTGGGTGAAAGGCTGAGGGTTGGAGTTTGCATAGCTTACAGCTTTGTCTGCAGGATATACGGTATGGTCAAATGCTGTATATTCAAAACTTCTGCCGTTACCGGCCATGGAAGCGACAAATTCCTTCTCCGCATCTGATGAGACAACAGTTGTTATATCGTTTGCGACCGTGACATACGGCAGCTGGTCTCTTACCGTGTTGTATATGCCTGTTTTCTCAGCAACGCCTGAAGCATTATAGATTGCTTCATCGAATACACCGTCTTCGTTATTGTAATATCCGTCAGAGAGAATGCGCTTGTTGATCATGTCTTCAGAAACATATATGCCGGCTTCATCTGCTTTCTGTGAGAGAGCCTCATAGACGACTGTGCTGTAATAAGCCTGCTGAAGAAGAGATGCGGAATCCATAAGGCCGCCGTACTGCATGTACAGAGATGCATACTGGTTATACATATCACTGCCGTTGGCATACTCAATCGGTTTCCCGCCGTAGTTTCCGAATTCAATGCTTGAGTCGACAAAAAGGGATGAAATCCCTGTGGCCGGAAGAATGAAGGTAATGGAAATCAGAATTAAGACAATCACGCCTGCCCACCAGGCAAAGCTCTTCTTTTTATGCGTTTTCTTCTCGTTTCTGGGTTTATCGGCTTTTGCCGCTTCCTTTGATGCGTCCTTGAAGTCGATATTCTTGTTTTCTGTATCAGCCATTGGTAGACCTTCCTTTAATTAAATGCACAGTGTCCTTCGTGAAAGAAGGACACAACGCTTAAGAAAATAGCATTAAAGGAAGTATGCTGTCAACGATCAGACCCATTGCACAGAGAAGGACAGAGGGCTTGAAAGCAGAAGGAAATCGATGAGAGGGAAGGAATACTGCAGAGTGTTCTCTCCTGTCTGAACTGCTCCTTCAATCGATGTTATCCTGCCGGGAACCGTTATGTTGAATGTGATCATGCTTGAGCTGATCGCATCAGGCGCTTCTTCCCCGATGGCAAATACCATCATGTCATAGTAATCCTGCTCGCTGTATCCTATATTGTAGTTCGCCAGGTAGACTGATACGTTGGGGTCGGCAAGGAAAGGGACGACAGCTTCAAGCTCTGTATAGTTTCCGATGTCGCAGTGGAATGTGAGGGAATTGTCCGTCTGATCGATGATGCTCTGCTCAATTCCTCCGAGCTCGTCGGCCAGATCTGCGATGTTGTCGAAACTGAATGTGCCGACGTAGCTGTTACTGCCGTTTTTGACGAAAAGCGTGTCTGCTGCATTTGACGTCCCGTCAATCTGACCCGCAAAAGCCGAAATCGCGCTGTCCATTATATTCTCATCACCTGATGGCATGAATTCCTGGAAATCGGTGAGAACATCAATGAAGAACTGCTCTACGGAAATATCCGTGACCGAAGAAGACATATCGCTGTCCAGCGTCAATGTCTGCGTGACTGTGCATCCGCTGAGGAGAATGCAGGCCGAAATAACGGTTAGTATGTATTTTCTCATAGAAATAAGATATATAATTGTGGTGACACACTCAAGTGTAAAATTTTGATCAAAAGGGTGCTGATATGTTCTCATGCAGGAAACTTTGTCTGGTATTCGTCATGTTCATGGCTGTTTCCATTCTCGGCGCACGGCAGATGGATCTGGACGCCGAAGTTGTAATCAATGATGTCAGTCTCTCATGGGCAGAGATCTGCGGAGCTTCTTTTTATGACATATATGCGGATGATGTTTTCATTGCAAGACTTGATGAGGATACTTTTTCGTACACGGTCGGCGGACTTGATCAGGATAGAACCTACCGCATAGTTGTCGGTGCCAGGGATGAAGCGAACAATACTCTTGATGCGGAGGCAGTTGAGGTGAGGACAGGTTCGTTCAGCGGTGTGTACAGATGGGTGAACCCGACTGATGATGATAATGACGGACGTCTCAAGGAGATTACATATATAGCAAGACTGAGGGACAATCCGAAATACGGGCAGTATATGGAAATTTCGATTCCATATGCAGGTGACGAGCTTGTCATCTTTCCTCTTCAGGATCTTGATGAAAGCACATGGCCCTGGATCGATTATGATGACGAATGCGATGCCGCGCTTGCGTATCGTCTGAACTGCGAGAAATTCAATACAAGCTCCCTGCGGCCAGGGCGATTCCGTGTCAGCCGCATATTCATCAGTCCGGAAAGTTCATCGGTTGAAATGCAGTCAAGTGCGTTCGGCTTCAAGGTGACAACCACAAGCTATTATGATTTCGAAGTCAGGGACGGCAATGCCTGCCTGATTTATGAGACAAGCGGCTCGGGACTTGTTGAGTCGGCACTTTTCCGCAACCCTGTGAACGAAGAAGAGCCTTTCACGTATGAAATGACAAGAGTCAGTGAAATCTGAAAATTTTTTATTACTACATAGTAATAAGGATATTATGAGGAGGAGAAATCACTTTTCCGGACTTGACAAATCCTTCTTCATGCAAATATTTTCTCTATTTGGGAAGGAAGCAGAAAAATGAGTCAGGAGAAGAAATCGCTGGTAATCGTTGAGTCTCCCACAAAGGCGCAGACCATAAAGAAATATCTTCCGTCAGATTATACTGTCGTTGCCAGCAAAGGACATGTCAGGGATCTTCCGGAAGACCGCATCGGCATTGATGTCGAACACGGCTTTGAACCGGAGTATGAGATAAGCGAGGGAAAGGAAGCTCTCGTGCAGGATCTGAAAAAGAAACTCAGGGACAGCAGTGAGCTGCTGCTCGCAACCGATGAGGATCGTGAGGGTGAGTCAATTTCATGGCATCTGCTCCAGCTCCTCAAGCCGCGTGTTCCGTACAGGAGAATGGTTTTCCATGAAATCACGCGCTCTGCGATATCCTGCGCTCTGGAAGGCGGAAGGGATATAGACATGAATCTGGTCAAAGCCCAGGAGGACAGGAGAATAATTGACCGTCTTTTCGGCTATGAGGTGTCTCCGATTCTGTGGAAGAAGCTTTCCAACAAAAAACTCTCAGGTGGCCGTGTGCAGTCCGCAGGACTGCGCTTCATCGTGGAGAAGGAACTTGACCGCCTGAACCACAAAGCTGCATCTTATTACGACATCAGGGCAGATTTCCCTTCTTTTTCAGCTGTTCTTGAAAGCGCATGGGGCGAGAGGATTGCCTCAGGCAGGGATTTTGATTCCACAACAGGAGAATTCAACGGCAGGGCGAAAGTGCTCACAAAGGAAGAAGGAGAGAGAATAATCTCCACCTGCAGTGAAAATCCCGTTTACGAGGTCATCAGCGTGAAATGCAGGGAAAGCACATCATCGCCGCAGCCTCCTTTTACAACCTCGACGCTGCAGCAGGCAGCTTCAAGCCGGCTGAAACTTTCTTCGAAAGAGACGATGCGTCTTGCACAGAATCTTTTCGAGAACGGCTTTATTACCTATATGCGTACTGACAGTGTCAATCTTTCTGACGAGTGCATCAGAGCTGCCCGCAGCGAGATTCTCAGGGAATTCGGATCTGATTACCTGAACAGCAGGGAACGTCAGTTCCGCAATAAAAGCAAGAACGCCCAGGAAGCTCATGAAGCTATCCGGCCCGCGGGTGATGTCTTCCGACGTCCGGAAGAGACCGGACTGAAGGGAAAAGAACTTGCGCTTTACACTCTCATCTGGATGAGAACGATTGCGACTCAGATGACAAATGCAAGAAAAAGCACTACAAATGTCAAGATCCGCAACAGTGATTTCATTTTTTCCGCCTCCGGCACATCAGTGCTTTTTGCAGGTTATCTTAAAGTGTATGCTGAGGACAGGGATGAAGAGGAAAAGAGCATGAAGCTGCCTGATCTGAAAGAAGGGGAAAAGCTTCATGATGCCGTTCTTACAAACTGCGAGCACATAACGACTCCTCCCAGCCGCTATAATGAGGCGAGTCTCATCAGAAAACTTGAGGAGCAGGGCATCGGCAGGCCAAGCACGTATTCAACGATCATATCGACACTTCTTGACAGGGGGTATGTGAAAGAGCAGGACAGAGTGATGATACCTACATTCACCGGTTTTGCAGTGAACGCATGCATGACCAGAGCTTTCAGCCAGCTTGTAGATTATTCTTATACATCGAAAATGGAAGATGAGCTGGATAAAATCTCAAACGGAGAAGAGGACAGCCTGACTTATCTTCACGAATTCTACTATGGGAACGGCGAGCATGCAGGTCTTAAGGACATGCTGGCTCAGGCCAGGGCTTCAGATGACGATTATAAGACGCTTTCCTTCCCTCATTTTACAGGAAAAGCGGTTCTTGATGGCGGAAAAGAGTGTTCGTACAGCATAAAAATCGGTCCTTACGGAACTTATATTCAGACCAGTCTCAAAAAGGATGATGGCAGGACTCTTCTTGTGAATATTCCGCCATATGAACTTCCGGGACTCATGGACAATGATGACATTTCCAAACTGATCAGCAATGCGGTGTCTCCAGACGCTTCTTCAGATGAAAATGAAATCGTCCTGAAAAAGGGAAGCAGGGGTGAATACTGGCAGAAAGGCGACAAAACCTGCAATGTTCCCAAAGGCAGGAAAAAGGCTGAGGACTACAGCATTGACGAAATTGAATACCTTTTCTCCCTTCCTCTTGCCGTAGCAAGAGATGAAGAGGGCAATGAGGCTGTTCTCAGCAGCGGTCCTTTCGGTTTCTATCTCCGGTACAAGGATTCCAACTACAAGGTGTATGGAGTCCCTTATAATATGAGCAGTGAACAGGCTTTTTCACTTATCAGCAGAAAAACATCAGCAGGCAATGACCTAAGAACGTTCGATGACTATGAAGGAAAGTCTCTCAGCCTCAGAAAAGGCAAGTTCGGGCCGTATCTGAAATGGGGTGATGTTTCCATCAGGATTCCGAAGGGAACTGATACGGATGCACTGAGTCAGGAAGAAGCTGAGAATCTCTGTCAGGCAGGTGCTGCTGTCAAGAGTGCGGCTGGTGCGAAAGACGGTGCCGTTCTTGGCTCATACAACGGTCAGAACATAACTCTTCATAACGGACGTTACGGTTATTATCTGAAATGGAGCGGGAAGAATTACCGCATGAGAAAAGATGCGGACAGCATTTCATTTGATGAGGCCGTACAGGAGATTGAGAAAGCAAATCAGCCTGCCAGTGTGCTGGGTACATACAAAGGCAGCGATATCCAGCTGGTTTCAGGACGTTACGGCTATTACCTCAAGTGGAATGGCGGCAACTACCGTATCAGCCAGAGGTCTGCCGGCAGTATTTCCCTTGATGATGCAATTAAGGCAATCGAGAAAACTGAGGAAATGAAATCCGTCCAGCCTGTTGTTCTCGGCCAGTATGAAGCCAGGGATGTTTCAGCTGTAAACGGACGTTACGGCTACTACCTCAAGTGGGGTGCGGACAACATCGCTCTTCCTTCAAAGTACAAGAAATCCGTTGAAGGACTTACCATGGAAGAAGCCGTTGAAATCATAAAGAGGAAAACAGAGTGATCTCAGGAGCCTCTGTCCGGAGGCTCATAACTGCATTAAAAAGTAAGAATCTTCTCAAAACCTATTGCAAAGAGAAAATTAATCTGCTAATGTAGCAAAGCAAACAAAAACTGAGGGCGGTTAACTCAGCGGGAGAGTGCCACCTTGACGTGGTGGAAGTCATAGGTTCAAACCCTATACCGCCCAACTCAGAAAACCTTGCACCGTAAGTGGTTGCAAGGTTTTTTGTTATCTATGATGTGATTATCTCTTGCGTAGCATGACCTGTAGCAGAATTTTGCATGTTATCGGCCGGTGAAGGAAGCAATCGTTTTTCATTTCTTTTCCTCCTATTCGACAGTATCGCGTACAAGAGCGATGCATACTTTCAAAATCGGTTCATGTTTTTGTCACTATCATGAGCCTTAATTCCAGCATGTTACTCATTCAAATTATCCTGATAGCAGAGAATTCAGATTCCGGTAGAATTCAATTTTCTCCTCATCAGGCTCAATGCCAAGAAGAGAGAAAAGCTCTTCTTTCCAGATGCCTGCTTCTTCAAGAGATGGTAGCAGAAGGGCAAGATCCCTGTATCTGTCGGCAATGCCCGCTCTCTGCATTCCGGTCAGCAATAAAAGTCCGTTTCCATTTACAATGATATTGTCAAGCCTGAGATTTCCGTGGGAGAACACCCTGTCTTCATTCAAATCTGTTTTCTCAAGTTTCTGCAGGATGTTCCACTTTGCGTATGAAAGCTTTCTGTCTTTCACCTTGCTGATTGCAGCTTCTATGTCTTCACAGCATGGACAGCCGGAAACATCCATGACCCAGAATGCCTTGAGAAGGGCAGCGCAGGTTTTCAGAATCCTGTTCTTCGTGCAATCTTTCAGGCTTCTTCCTTTCTTTTTTGACAGTATGAGATAAGTTTCATCTTCATAAAGGATTTCAGGAACAGGGAGTTTTCCGTTTATCCATCTGATGATGTCGGCTTCATTGCCATAATCCTTATGAAGCGAGCAACAGCTGAAATCACGGTCATAGGAGAGAAGATCCGGACGCAGACGTATTGTGTCCTTCAATGCTTCCGTCTCATTGAAGCATGCGATTCTCTTCCTGTCCCCGCTCATGAGAACTTCAGGAACAGCCTTGCCTTCAAATACAGCGGGGTGCGTGTACTGAGGATATTCAAGTATCCCTTCCTCAAAGCTTTCCTCTTTTGCCGATGATCCCCGCAGTGCACCTTCAAGCAGGCGGGTAACCGCTTCTGCGACAATCATTGCGGCACTCTCTCCTCCGGTCAGTATGTAGTCTCCAATTGAGATTTCATCATCGATATGGCTTTTGAATCTCTCATCCACACCTTCATAGTGACCGGCTACCAGAATGATATGATCTTCACAGGCAAACTCGTGGGCCATTGCCTGTGTGAATTTCTTTCCTTTGGGGCCGAGGAGGATTGTTCTTGAGCTGTCAGTCTTCACATCATCAAGTGCTTTTGCGAGTGTGTCTGCCCTCAGAATCAGTCCGGCTCCGCCACCGTAGGGTGAGTCATCCACCGCACGGAAACAGCCGGCAGCATACTCTCTGATATCAGTAACATCGAAACTTACGATGCCTTTCTTCACTGCCCTGACGATTACAGGGCAGGAAAGAAAGCTTGAGAAAGAGTCGGGGAATATGGTGAGGAAGGTTATTTTCATATATCTATTTTTCTATTTTCATATAATCCTGCAGATTTTCTTATTATCAGAGAATGTTGTTTTCTGTCAGCTCCTGTATGAAAGATACCGTGATGTCTTTTGAGATGGCAGCTGCCTTCTCACAGTTTTCTTCGAAAATCTCCACACCGCTGTGCTGTGCGGTATCTGTGATGGTTCTTATTGAGATGAAGGGGAGGCTGCTGACATGGCAGACATGGGCGATTGCAGCACTTTCCATGTCGACAGCCAGAGGAGAGAAGGCTTTCAATATTCTGTCTCTGCCTTCATCTGTGATGAATGATTCTCCGGTGACAATTCTTCCCCAGAATACTTTTCCGTCAGTCTTTGCTTTGCCGGCCGCGCTTTTTGAAAGCTCAACAAGTTTTTCATCTGTTTTGAAAAAAGGTGTTTCCAGCCATGGATGGTAATCTGTAAGATTGTCCGGCCTGACATCATGGTAACAGACTTCGCTTGAGATGACGGTATCGAATATTTTCACATCCGGATTCATACCGCCTGCGGTTCCTGCATTGATGATCATTTCAACATTGAACCTGTCGATCATGAGCTGTGCGGCGACTGCGGCATTTACCTTGCAAACACCGGAGTATACTGCAACAACATCAGCATTTCTGATTGTTCCCTCCTGAAAGTCCAGCATTGCATGCCTTGTAATATTGCGGTTCTGAATTACCGGAATGAAAGGAGCCAGTTCGCACTCATCTGCACATATTATTCCGATCTTCATTAATCATGCCTCCTGTGATCTTTTCATCCGCAGAATTGGATAAGGATTTCCCTGTTCATCAAGTTCATCCCTTTTATAAACACGGAAGCCCATATGTTCATAGAAACCTTTCGCAAGAGGATTCTGTTCGTTCACAGCCAGTTCATTGACCGAATAGTGTTCCATTCCGTATTCCAGAAGCTTCTTGCCGATACCTTTCCCTCTTTTCCTGGCACTTACAAACAGCATTTCAACCTTCTGCCCTGAAAATCCCATGAAACCGGAAGGTTTTCCGTTTTCATCTTCGCTTACGATCAGAACCGGCACTTCCTTCAAAGCCCGGGGGACATACTTCTTTATGTCTTCAATCTCCCGATCTGAGAGGAAAAGGTGAGTGGCCCTGACTGAGCTTTCCCATATGCTGACAAGCTTTTCCAGCAAGTCAATGTTTCTTTCTGATACTTCAATTATTTTCATAAGTCCGATCCTGTACGATCGTATCAGAAAAACTGTCTGAAAATCCACATCAGCTGAATCTGCAGCATCCGGAATATTGCAGGGAATAAATCAGTCTGTCATGGCATCTCATGATATGCTTTTTCTCATGATGATCATGTCCACAAGCTGCATGCCGCACTCAAAGATAGGGTGATCATAATTCTCAACAAAGAAATTCTTTATTATATTAAAGCGCCTGAAGCCGCATTTCTCATAGAACGGAATTGTAAGCGGACTGTCTCCTGTTCCCGCCTGAAGGATGGAGAAAGAACCACTGTAAGCAGAGGAAAGGAAATCAATCATGGCCCTGCCGTAACCCATGCGCGAATACCGGGGAAGTACGGCGATGTTCTTTATCTCAAGGATGCCGCCGCCTTCATCTGTAACCAGACATTCTCCTTTCACGATGCCTTCATCTTCCAGGATGTACATTTCCCCTCTGTCAAGATAACGGTCAATCATGTCCCGGCTTTCATCTGCAAGGAGAAGCAGACCGGTGAAATCTGTCTTTTCCCCTTCATGTTTCATTATTCTCATTTTTCATTCTTCACATTCTCTTCCAATGATGGGCTTTGAAAGTGAACTACTCCATCTTATCTGACGCTGGAAGATGGAGCTTCCGGTCTCTTTCCCATATCTGGGCGTTTCGCAGAATGCTTCCATATCTCATACGAGGTATCAAAGTCTGAAATCCGCTCCTCCGGAGTACGCTTGCATTCCGCAAGCGTGCAGGACATTTCATGCCTTCCTGCAAGTAGCATTGTTTTTGCTGACTTCACATCACGCTCTTCAATGTATCCACAATTGTCACAGATGAATGTCCTGTCAGAAAGCGTGATGTCTTCTTTCAAGGCTCCACACTGCGGGCACATCCTTGTGGAAGGAAAGAACCTGTCTATGACAAGGACATTCGG
>CASDXQ010000036.1 GCA_949285145.1 uncultured Spirochaetales bacterium
GGATATACTTCTAAATAATTTGTCATATTCCACTGCTGAATACCAGATTTATCCATCCATTGAATTCTTTTTTTATATAGAGAAAAAATAGTATCAATTTCATTATTTTTTGCCAATCGAAAATCATATCCCATGTTTATATAACTCTTCAAATTCCCGTTTTGTGGACTTATAAATAATCATTTCATTCCCCTTTTTGTGAAAATTTTAGCACAGCCCGGAATCTTTTCACAGTAAAGTAATAAAATATGGCAATTATAATTCCTGGACCTCAGAATAAGATGGTGTTATCCTGGTTTCATGAACGGAATGGCAGAAAAACAGAACGGTGATTCATTCAGACTGAAGAACATCCTTAAAATAGGCAGGCAATACAGTACTGATGATATCGCCGGAATACTCCAGAAACATCCAAACGCGCTCGCTCAGACAGGAGTATTCCATGGGGCCGGTTCCGACTGTTTTGTCATTTTTGTCACACTGAACAAGGAAAAGGACAAAACTCCTTATCAGGATCATTTCTTTGAACCTTCTTCTTTGCTTTTCTGGGAAGGACAGACAAAAATGAGAATAGCGGAAGATTCTTTTGACAAAGGATATGACTGTCATGCTTTCGTAAGGGAATTTTCCAGAATGCCATACACCTATTACGGAAGAGCCTTTCCAATACGGCAGCACAGAAACAATCCAGGTACCCCGTCTCAGTTTGTTTTATATCTTCCAGACTATGATGATTACAAACATGTTTCGCTGGGTGTCAGTGTAAGCACAACTGAAGAATACTTTGCGGGAGCAACTGAAAAGCAGACAATCCAGACAGTAAGGACAAAACAGGCAGATTACAGAAAAAATGTAATTGCACTCTGGCACGGGCAGTGTGCGGTAACCGGAGTTGATGAGACTTCATGGCTGATTGCAAGTCATATAAAGCCATGGAGGGAATCCACCAATCAGGAGAGGACAGACCCGAAGAACTCTCTGCTTCTCTCACCGAATTATGACAAATTGTTTGACAGAGGCGTAATATCATTTAATCCATCAAACGGAAAGATAATCCTTCCGGAAAGCATGAGCCATACATTCTGGAGGAACCTCGACCGGCTTGGCATTGATGATGAAAAAACCCTTGCATTCATACCTGATGGAACTGAGAAATATCTTGAATATCACAAAGACCTGGTGTTCGGATTCACTCCATCCTCAGATTTCGATGCTGATGAGCTGGTGGCGGAAATGCTGCAGAGTGTCTGAGCATTTAACTTATGATGAGTGAATAATATTTCACCTATACAATGAAGCCTCTTGATCTCAGCTCATCTTTCAATGCCGGATGCCGTGGATAACGCTTCATTACATCTTCAAGTATCTTTTCCGCAGCTGCCTGCCCTTTTTCATAGGCTCGCAGGTACGCGAGATCTTCTGCAAAATGTGAATAAGCAGAACGGTTGCTCATACCATCTGAAGATCTTTCAGCCCTGGCTGCCGCAAGAGAGACAACACGATCAGGATAGTATTCATACAAAATTCTCTCATATGACAGTGGTCTGTATGCCGCATTCTTCTCCGCCCATTCCATCAGAGCCTCATAATCCTTTTCACCTAGCAGAAGAAGAGGCATGTCAGAACCAACTGTACCCGCATTCTTCAATTTCGCATAAATTTCTTTCCACTTCCGGCTGCCAGCAAGACGCTTGTACTCACGGATCCTGTCAAGATTGTTCTGATGAATGTGCAATATGTTGTATTCAAGCTCGGCTTTGTAATCAGCAGCCATATTGTTTTTACGGAAAACATCCAGAAGGCGTGAAGATGCTGCTGAATGCAGGTTGATCATGCGGAAAGAGGAAACAGGATTGGCTTCTTTGACCTTGCGGAGAAATTCAATAAGAGACTTGGTATCACTCTGCTTCTCATACTCAGCAATTCCGGCATCAACAGCCGTCTCGACATCAAGATGGGATAAAATACAGTTCCACATGTCATTCTCACGGCCGAGAGTTTTAAACGCAAGAATGCATAAACCTACAGACCACCTGTCATCCTCACTGCCATATTTCTTTATTACTTTTTCTGCAAGATCTTCATCCTCAATAACTTTAAGAACCATTTCCACAAATGGATAGTAATGTCCAGTATAGCTGTCTACAGTCTCAAGGACAGAAGAAAGACGGTTTTTCATCTGTAAACGCTGCTTTGTATCCGCTCCGGTGTATGCTGATTCCAGTACTGACAGTATTTCATCTTCAATATCAGAACTTCTTCTCATTGTCCTCTCTTCGATGATGGAGAAAGGAATATTGTTCCATGCGTAAAGCGCGACATCAAAAGCCTGTGCAAACTGTCCTTTATCAAGCAGGACGGGAAGATCCTCTCCAAGTGTCTTATCAAGCCTGATTACGGCATCTTCCATATCCTCATTGAAATCAGAGTACCAGTCACCATCAGCAGCATTGCGGAGATCAGATGAAGCACTGTATATTTCATTCTCAAGTTTCTGAACGTATGAATGCGGCATTTTGTCTGCATAAATGTGAAGAATATTATCTGCGATATTACCATGAGAAGAGGCCAGGTCAAGGACGAGCGATTCAAGTTCTTCTTTGTCCATCTTCTTAACTATCTCTCTGATTTTCGACTCAGATGTCTCATGAGTTTCTTCAGCAGCTACAGGCTTGATATCTGCATTGTCTTTGGCAGGAATATCATCAGAATATTCATCTCCGTCCAGCTCAAGCGCATACAGTACGGCAGCCTCATGCTTGCAGTAATTCCCGTCCTGAGAATAAGGGCAGTCACAGTCAGCATCAATGAAGTCGCCTTCATCATCCAAATCGATCGTCACGGTGTATTCCCATGATCCATCTACCGTGGCAGTATAGCCGTCTTCAGTTTTCTCTATATCAAGGACATTGCCGTTTTCATAATATTCATATCCCCTGTTGAGGATTCTTGATGAAAAACAGTCTTTCCACTCTCCGTTCATGATTTCACCCCAATTCCTGTACTCTTTATTCAGCCGTTTATCTTGTGGAAGATTCAGTGTATCCAGCCTTTTTCTTCAGCATGCCAGACATGAGACGTTTTGCCTTGTGATTTGTAATCAGAGCATCAACGCTCCTTTTAAAATCATCTGAGAGATCATGCCACGATGAAAACCCGCTTATGATGAAAAGCTGATCAGCATATTTCTCAAATCTGTCCATATGCAAGATTCTAACATCCATTAATGTTTACACAAATACCAGAGCAGTAGAAAATTGTTTTTCAACTTCCAGTTTTCATTAAAGAATGAACTATGTTCTTTATAATTTACATATTCTGATTTTATGTTTATTATTATAAACATGAAGAAAGAGGTTGTACTCTACCCGAGAGAAAAGAGGATGCTTGTTCAGGTCGGACGTCAGATCAGGCTTGCAAGGCTGAGAAGGAAAGCATCCTGTGAACTTACCGCACAGAGGGCGAAGATCTCACGTGCAACACTGTGGAAAATCGAGAAAGGAGACCCTACGGTTTCAATGGGAGCTTATCTTTCCGTCCTTTTCGCACTGCGTCTTGAAAAGGATATCCTTTCACTCGCAAGAGAAGATAAAGAAGGACATGAGATGCAGGATGAAAGACTGCTGCTTAAAGTGTAGAAGTCTTGTCCCCGCCCATGCATCCGGCTAGAATTCCACATTGTTGTCATTTCAAGGAGAAAATGCGGAAATGTTTTATCTCATTGCGGGGTTCATCTGCAGCGCACTGGTATCAATTGTACTGAAAATAAGCGACAGAAAGGAATACGACAGGTACGGCATGCTGACCGTGAATTACCTTACATGCCTGATTCCATTTCTCATCTCACAGTGGAACAAGTCGTTTCCTCCTTTTGACAGTGATTTCATTTTCTGTCTGCTGCTGGCACTCGTGAACGGAGCGATGTACCTTGCGGGAATGGCGATAAACCAGATGAATGTGAAGAGAAACGGTGCTGTCCTGCAGGCATCTTTCGCCCGGCTCGGAGTTATGGTACCGACCTGTCTTGCCATAGTGTTTTTCGGGGAAAGACCGTCTTTATTGCAGGCTGCGGGAATAATAATTGTTCTTGCAGCCTTCTGCATCATGAACATCAGAAAAAAGAATGAAGATGAAAAAAGTGCAAAGACAAAGCCTGCATTCTTCCTTCTGCTCATGGGACTTCTTTTCGGAGGGCTTGCCGACAGCATGCTGAAAGTCTTTGAGGAGTTCGGCTCAGCCAGCCTTGATGAATGGTTTATGGGACTTACGTTCATATCAGCTGCCATCATGTGCATCATCATGACAATCGCAGGAAAAGGAAAAATCGGAAAAGCAGAGATCATCACAGGAATGAGTCTTGGCATTCCCAATTACCTCTCATCCCTCTTCCTGCTCAAATCATTGTCAAGTGTGAGTGCATACATTGCATATCCGACATACAGTGTCGGTGCGATCCTAGTGGTCATCGCGGCAAGCACGCTTTTCTTCCATGAGAAGCTTTCAGCCTGCAGCCGTATCGGCGTACTCATGATAATAGCCGCGATAGTAATGCTGAATGTCTGAAATTCCTCTTTCACAGCAGATGGTGCATCAACAGAATAAATAAGCTATCATTTGCATCATGCAGTCCTTAAAGAGAAGACTTGTGATGGGTTTCACGGTCTTTGCGATGTTCTTCGGTGCCGGCAACCTTATATTCCCCTCTTTCCTTGCCTATCAGGCAGGAAGTGATGTGATACCCGCTTTCGCAGGCTTTGCACTGTCGGCAACACTTCTGCCGGTTCTTGCGATCATTGCGGTGACACGCACATGCAGCCTTGAAAAGCTTGCAAACCGGGTGCACCCCGTTTTCAGCAGAGTCTTCACAATCATTGTATACCTTGCGATAGGTCCGCTCCTTGCGATTCCAAGAACAGCCAGCACCAGCCATGAAATGGTAGCTATTGCTGCAGGAATGGATTCCGGCATTGCAGCCTTTGCATACAGTGCGCTTTTCTTCACCATTGCAGGACTTGTGGCATTGAAACCGGAAAAACTTTCAAACAGGCTTGGAAAGATTTCATCTCCCCTTCTCATCCTCCTCATAATCATTCTCTTTGCGGGTACGCTTCTCAATCCGGATGCCGGAAGCGGGAATGGCACAGGAGTGTATTCAGCTGCTCCTTTATCCAGAGGCTTCACCGAAGGCTACCAGACAATGGATGCCGTTGCCGGCCTTGTATTCGGTTCGATCATCGCAATGAATGTGAGAAAAGCCGGAGAGAAAGAAGCGAATGTGAATAAAGAATGCATCATTGCAGCTTTTGCAGGTGGCTTACTTCTGCTGGCTGTATACTGTGCGCTTGCTGTTACTGGAGCTCTTTCACAGGCATTCATAAGTAATGCATCCAACGGCGCGGCAATTCTCGCTGCAGCTGCAGATGCCATCTCTCCTTCAATGGGAAAATCTCTCATTGCGGCAATCTTCATCCTCGCCTGCTTCAATACCTGTACGGGACTCCTGTCTTCATGCGGTCAGTACTTCTCAACACTTGTCCCCACCCTGTCAAGAGGAAAATGGATAGCCGTCTTTTCCATCATCTCCCTTGTGATAGCAACGGCAGGACTGGATACAATTGTGAAAATCTCTTCTCCCGCACTTGAGATAATCTATCCCGCGGCAATAACGCTGATGATCCTTGCACTGCTGCCACAGAAGAACACTTACCATTTTACCTACATTCTTCCGGTCTCCACGTCACTCGTCTTCTCCATAGTATCGACGGCGGCCGGCATAAGCTTCCTGTGGGTTATTCCCGTCATTTCTGCAGCAGTGGCGGGAATGCTTGTTGACAGAAGAAAACCGGCATGAGCATATCAGTGCATGTTCATGCCGGGATGCTGCCAGCATTTCAAAACAGACAGATTGAACGCTTTTGCACTATCAGGTTCTGTCCTACATTACAGAGAAGTCTTTTGTGGCAACGAATATTGGCAGAACCATTGACATATATTCATCAATTTTTCATTGATTTGCTCCAGAAAGTTGTGTAATATACAACTATGCGGAGCAAATATGGTGTTTTCATATGCAGAACTGTTGCAGAATTATAATAACTATGCTGATGCAAAAGGAAAAATAAGAAGGCTTATCAGAGATGAAACGCTTATTCCGATAGGAAAAGGACTTTATGAAAACGATGCTGATGTGAATCCTTCTTATCTTGCAACATGGATTTACAGTCCTTCTTATCTTTCATTTGATTATGTACTCAACATGTACGGAATGATACCTGAAAAAGTCTGCCTGTACACATCTGCAACATTCGGTAAACGAAAGAAAAAATTATACACAAATGCTTTCGGTTCGTATTCCTATCAGGATATTCCGCACAAGGCCTATCCATATGGAGTGAAAGTAGAAACAGACGATTCTTATTCTTACCAGATTGCAACCTGTGAGAAAGCATTATGTGACAAGCTGTATACGCTTCATCCGGTCAGGAACATGAAAGAACTGAATTACCTGCTGTTTGAAGATCTGAGGATTGATGAAGATATCTTTTTATCTCTGAACATGAAAGATATATTGTTCCTGTGTCCTCTTTATCATTCAACAAATCTGAATTATCTGTCAAAACTTGTGCAAAGGAGGAACAATGATAAACGTAATTGAGCAGATGCTGAACAGATATGAAACAGCAAATGTGGAAGAAGAGAGAAATGCCTTGAAAGAAGTCATGCAGGAAGTAGTTCTCTCAGGCCTGGCAAAAGCCGGTTTTTTCAACACGGCAGCCTTTTACGGAGGCACTGCACTGAGAATATTTCACGGTCTTGACAGATTCTCGGAAGATCTGGATTTTTCCCTTCTGTCTCCTGATCCTCATTACGATCTTTCAAAGTATTTTGCCATTCTCTCTGATGAAATAGCCTCTCTCGGGCTGGATTTCTCCATTGAGGAAAAGAAAAAAAGCATTGAGACAGCAGAACGCTCAGCATTTGTGAAAGGGAACACAAGAGAACATCTCATGAAATTCTATCCGGCAAGCGTCAGAAAAGTACCTTACAACGAACTTATAAAGATAAAATTTGAAGTTGACACAAATCCTCCGGAAGGATTCGGCTGTGAATTCAGGACACTGCTTCTTCCATCTCCCTGCAAGATCAGGTTGTATGATATGTCTTCCCTCTTCGCGGGAAAGATACACGCACTGCTGTGCCGTGCATGGACGAGAGTCAAGGGACGTGATCTTTATGATTACCTCTTCTATCTTGCACGGCAGACACAAGTCAACATGACCAATCTGAAGGCAAAACTTGTTGCATCTGGATTCATTGAAAACAAAGAAGGCCTGACAGTTGATTCTCTTTGCAGAATGCTGGAAAAAAGATTCAGCAGTATTGATTATGACCAGGCAAGAAATGACGTGAGACCTTTTTTGAAAGATGCCGGTCAGATTGAAATATGGGATGCTGATTTCTTCATCACGGCAACACGGCAGTTTCTTCGCTGAAACGACGAGAATTTCAGGGTATTGAAAAAAGATATCCATTCCCTGGGACAAATTAAGAAATTGCCACATGATACTATCAGTATGAGATGAAATCAGAAGTTCACATACCCTGACTCTTGTACGACAGACAAAGCCGGGGATACCTAAAAATGAACTGTTGCATAATTTGCAACAACTGCTTTATGTTTATATTCTCCGTCAGAGAATGTGATCTTCCTGCATCTTGAGACCATCTAGCTACCTTTCTCATAGCACAGACTGATACAAAAAGGATATTGAAAAAAACTTATTCCACTGAAAGCAATTCTGATTTGTCAGATCATGATGGGTAAAAAGTAAATATGAAAGAAATATCAGGAGACAGAAATAATCTGCAAGTAGCAGGTTTTCGCGTTCTTCTTTTGTAATTCACAGTCAACTCAGGATCTGTCCAAGTGCTTATTCATATATTCCCGTAAAGCATGATTGATTCTGGTCTGGTATCCTCTCTCTTCCTTTATCGAAGAAATCCAGGACATCCTTGTCAATCAGAAATATGACATGGCTCTTTTACAGGCACAACCTTGTAAAACTGTCTGGGTTCAACTTTTTTTGATGTTGACAGGTACTCATCTGTAAGTTCCAGGATGTCAGAAAATCAATATTCTTATCCTTCATAATAAATGTACATTATATAGTATATTTTGTTCCAACCTAAGGTCTTTTCCTCATTCAGCATCTTACTCTTTCCTGCGTGCGAGTATGTTGATTATAGCTATTTATTTAGCTATAATAAAGCTGAGGTTCATATGAAAATAGATACAAACGAAATCATTTCAATAAGCGCAGCCAATCAGAATTTTTCCAACGTAATAAAGATTGCAGATAAACGTGGCAAGGCTGTCATTTTCAAAAACAATAAACCCAAATATATTCTTATGAATATTGAGGAGACTCCAATCATAGAGATGACGGATGATGAGAAGATAGATTTCGTGGCGGCAAGAATCCTCAAAGAACATAAGGCTGCCTTTCAGGAACTTGCAAAATGATCAGATTCTCTGACGATAAAGTTAAACTTCTATACAAACTTATGATAGAGGAAACAGGCGGTTCATTTGGAATCAGGGATGAGAATCTGCTCAATTCGGCCTTGAATGGAATATTCCAGACATTTGATGGAAAAGACCTGTACCCCACAAAAGAAGAGAAAGGAGCCATGCTTGGCTATGCACTGATCTCCAATCATGCTTTTGTCGACGGCAACAAACGTATTGGCGTATATGTCATGCTCACTTTCCTTGAAGTAAATGGAATCAGAATCAAATGCACAGACAGGGAGTTGCTGCAGGCAAAATCAAGTATGAAGAACTGCTTGACTGGATTCTCGATCATGAAACCTGAGTCAATACAGGCTTGTAAATCCAGAATACAATCATCAACGGTTCTGTACTGATAATAATTTTACAGAAAACAGATTGACAGTTATAACTGTCATAATAAGAAAACCGTCATAAAACCAGAACTGGATTCATGACGGATATTTTCTAATATTTTATTATAATATAAATATTTATCTTATTCCCACTCAATTGTGGCGCAGGGCTTCGGCGACAGGTCGAACACAACTCTGTTCACGCCTTTGACCTCTTTGAGGATCCTGTCTGTGATGTGAGTGAGAAGCGAGAACGGAATCTCTGGAACGACTGCAGTCATCGCATCCTTGGTGTTGACGGCTCTGATGATCACAGGATACTCAAAGCATCTCTTGCCGTCCTTGACACCGACTGACTTGAAATCGGGAACTGCAGTGAAGTACTGCCATACCTTGCCTTCAAGACCGTTGGCGGCAAATTCCTCCCTGAGGATCGCATCGGACTCCCTCACGCATTCAAGACGGTCCCTTGTGATTGCACCAAGACATCTCACGCCGAGCCCCGGACCCGGGAACGGCTGGCGGTAAACCATGCTGTCAGGAAGACCTAGCGCCTTGCCCACAACCCTGACTTCATCCTTGTAAAGGAACTTCACCGGCTCGACAAGTTCGAACTTGAGATCTTCAGGAAGACCACCTACATTGTGATGGGCCTTCACTCCGTCCTTGCTTTCGAGAATGTCCGGATAGATCGTTCCCTGTGCGAGGAAGGAAATACCCTCAAGCTTTCTTGCCTCTTCATCAAACACTCGGATGAACTCTTCTCCGATGATATGTCTCTTCTTCTCAGGCTCGCTGACACCCTCAAGCTTTCCGAGGAAACGGTCGACAGCGTCGACATAGATGAGGTTCGCATTCATCTCATGCTTGAAAACTCTGACAACCTGTTCGCTTTCACCTTTTCTCAACAGCCCGTGATTCACATGCACGCAGACAAGATTCTGTCCTATCGCCTTGATGAGAAGTGCGGCAACGACAGATGAATCCACCCCGCCTGAAAGAGCGAGAAGCACACGTCCGTCCTTTACCTGTTCCCTTACAGATGCAACCTGCTCTTCAATGAAAGCATTTGCAGCCTCGATTGTCTCTATTCTCTCAAGAGATGCCGGCCTTACATTGTTATCTTCCATAGTTTTCTCCTACAGACTGGAATTGTAACAGCAAAAGCGGATGCATGGGAATTATCTGAAAGTGCCCGATTCTTTTTAACCGGTGAGAATGCTGTCATCTCACAAGCAGATGCCTGTATTTCCTGTACAGTCCCCTGAACTGATCATATGTGAGACCGAGCAGACGGGCAGCTTCCTTCTGGCTGCCTGATGCGGCGGTAAGCGCACGTGAAAGGAAGATGAGATCAAGCTGTTCCTGAGCAAGCGAGAAATCTTCAAGAGGCATGCTTTCAAGCTTCATTCCCCTTTCCTTTTTTTCCTCATCGGCTTCGGAGGGACGGCTTTCGGGCAGCACTGCCTCCGACTCTTCTTTTTCTTCTGTCCTGTTTTCAGTACTTACCGCAGGCTTGAAAGGATTCCTGAACGGGTTGAAATCGACTTCGCTTATGAGAGACCCCTCGCTTCTGTACACAGCCCGCTCGACAACATTCTTCAGCTCCCTGACATTGCCGGGCCACGAATAAGAAAGAAGACTGTCCACGACTTCCGGTGAGAATACAGGAAGTTCCTTCCTTCCGCATTCATCTGCCATCTTTGATGCGAAGTAGGTTGCAAGCATGATTATGTCATCACCTCTTTCACGGAGAGGGGGAAGGAAAAGGACTTCAAATGAAAGACGGTCCAGAAGGTCTTCCTTGAATTTTCCCATCCTGCACAGTTCTACAAGATCCGCATTGGTCGCTCCCACAATGCGCACATCACACTCATGAGTTACGGAGGAACCGACTCTCTCATATGTGCCGTATTCGACAACTCTGAGGATCTTCTCCTGAACCTCAAGGGGAATCAGGCCGATCTCGTCAAGAAAAAGAGTTCCGCCCTCTGCTTCCTCGAAACGTCCCTTGCGTGTTTTCACAGCACCGGTGAAAGCCCCCTGCTCGTAACCGAAAAGTTCCGATTCGATCAGAGACGACGGGAGAGCGGCACAGTTCACTGCAACCAGGTTTTTCTGCCACCTGGGCGACAGGTAATGTATCCTCTGTACGGCAAGCTCCTTTCCGCTGCCCCTCTCTCCTATGATGAGCACAGGCCTGTCAACCGCCGCGACACGTGAGAGTTTATCCTGGAAATCGAGAAAGACATCGCTTTCCCCTATTCCCATCTTGAGGTTGTCATGTATACCGCTCATACAGGTCAATATTACCACTATTGGGCTTTTTTACCAAGATTAAAGACTGAGGACACAACGAAAAGCATGAACAAAATCTTAAGACACAATGCGTTAGTATTTTTGGCATGCTTTGTGCTTAGATATTTGTGAAAATTTTTGCGAGGTGAAAATATGGGAGTATTTTCCAGATTCAAGGATATTGTCAATGCAAACATAAACGCACTTCTGGATAAAGCTGAAGATCCGGAGAAGATGCTCAAGCTAATGATGCAGGAGATGGAAGACACGCTGATCGAGCTGAAAAGCAGCTGTGCCGCACGCATGGCGGAAAAAATAAGGCTTGAAAGGAAGATCAGCGAACAGCAGGCCCTTGTCAGCCGCTGGCAGAGCAGAGCCAGGATGGCAATCGACAGGAACAGGGACGACCTTGCACGCGAGGCTCTGATTGAAAAGAGAAAGGAAAACGAGACTCTTTCCTCCCTCATGTCCGATCTTGGCAGCTATGACGCCATGATAAAGGAAAGCCGTGACGAGATCGGCCAGCTGGAAGCAAAGCTCACACAGGCAAGAGGCAAGCTGAAAATGCTTCAGGAGAAACAGAAAGCCGCGAGAGAGGCGGATGCGCTCAACAGGGGGATGAACCGCAATACCGATATCCATTTCGACAATCTGGAAAGCCGCATAGACCGTCTGAATGCCCAAAGCGAGCTAAACAGGCACTCTCCTTCTGCCGATGAGACTTTCCGCTCAATGGAGGAGATGGAGGAAATTGAAAGGGAACTTGAGGAACTCAAGAAGGGGAAGAAGGAATGAGTGCTGTTCTTATCACACTGATAATTGCCGCATCAGTGATCATCCTTGCGGCAATGGACAATTACTACGGCCTTAAGAAAAAAGAACTTGAAACCAAGCTACGCATGGCCGAGATGGATGCCGGCATCGCACCCGGGACATACTCAAGGCTTTCAAAGAAAGACCTCAGGAAGGCCCGCAGAAGCCGGGATATCCCGTCATGGGACGAGATGGAAGCAAAACGCACCCATGCGCACAGCGAAGAAGAGGAAAGAGAGGAGCTTCTGAAGGGTATCTCGAACCTCAGGACACGCATAGACAATATAGACACCATAATGCACAGCAGGAAGGAAGGAGAGAAAGCAAAATGACTGACAGATGGATGAGAAGCCCCAGGGGCAAGATTTTCGGCGTGGCAACGGGCCTTGCCGAGTGGAAGGATCTTCCGGCCGAGCCGGTAAGACTCATCGTTTTCTTCACGATTCTCTTCACCGGATTCTTTCCCGGTGCGATCATATACCTGATCATCGCCCTCTTCCTGCCGCTCCGGCAGGAAAGTGATTACTACGAACCTGCGGGAGAGAGAAAACACACAGCAGGCAGATACGATCATATTTACAAAAACGCTGATGACGTACACTATGAAGAGACAGGCAAGTCAACGGAAGACCTGAAAGCAGAGTACGAAGAACTGAGAAAGAAAGTCGAGACCATGGAAAACGAGATGTTCGACAAGGAAAGGGAGTGGGACGAGAAGTTCAACAGGGAAAACTGAAAAAATGATGCGCTATTCCAGAACGAAGATAGTAATCCTTATTATAATATTCGCAGTTCTCTGGATTTCCACATGCGTGAATGAAAAGCTTCCCTACGCTGATGAGACAGAAGTCAGGATAGATGTTCAGACGGACAGCGTGATGATTACATCTAGCATGGACAATGTGCTGAGGATCATGTCATCTGACACAGATGAAATCCGCCTTGAAAGCGGCGGGGAAGAAAAAATCATAAACGGCACAACATACAAGGTGGACAACCCGTCAGATGCCGTGATCTTCATCCCGTCTTCCTATAGCGGCATTTATGTGAATGCCCTCGAGAGGATTGAGGTCTCCTCGCTTGAAGGATCCACGATAAGCATAAACAACGTCAACAGCGGCATAGATATCAGGAACGTGAAAGTGACAGACCTTTCCGTGGCTTCTGTCTCCGGCGACATATCAATCAGCGGCACAAGCTGTGACGGTCTGCTTGATATAAGAAACACATCAGGAGACATCTTCATCTATGACAACAGCCTCCATGACATTGATATCGAAAGCATATCGGGAGACATTCTCATCGGGAATACAGAGGGACATGACTGCATGGCAGACCTCAAAAACGGAGACATCGGCGCAGATGAGCTCACACTCTCCTCATTCTCTGCAGAAGTCCTGAACGGTAGCATAAGCCTCAAATCACTCAGCGCGCCGTACATAAAGCTGACATGCATGAACGGCGATGTGACACTCTCTCTTGAAGATGCGGATGAATACACAAAGGTCATAAATTCGGTGAAAAGTGAAGGAAACCTTTCAAAGAGGATGGAAATCGAAGCCGGAAACGGAGATGTGATTTTCCTCTGACCGTACCTCATCATCATTTTTGAAATTTCACACTCCTCACCGCTGAATTTTATTGACTTCAATCTCCTCTTCTGCTTTCTTTAATGCTAAGGAGAATGAAAAATGTCTTACAGATTCAACCTTAATGAAACAAGCTACCACGGCAGCGGTGCGATAAAGGAAATCGCAAACGAGGCAAAAGGCCGCGGTTTTACAAAAGCTTTCGTATGTTCCGACCCGGATCTCATCAAATTCAATGTCACAAAAAAAGTTCTCGACGTTCTTGATGAGGCGGGACTTGCCTATGAAGTCTACAGCGACATCAAGGCAAATCCGACTATCGAAAATGTCCAGCATGGTGTCGCAGCTTTCAAGGCAAGCGGCGCCGACTACATCATCGCCATCGGCGGCGGTTCATCAATGGATACGGCAAAGGCAATCGGTATCATCATCACGAACCCCGAGTTTGAGGATGTCCGCTCCCTTGAAGGCACAGCACCCACGAAAAATGCATGCACTCCCATCATCGCCGTCCCTACAACAGCAGGAACTGCTGCAGAGGTGACGATCAACTACGTTATCACCGATGTGCAGAAGAAGAGGAAGTTCGTATGTGTCGACCCGCATGACATGCCGATCGTTGCAGTCGTCGATCCCGACATGATGGCTACAATGCCAAAAGGCCTCACAGCCGCCACCGGCATGGATGCCCTCACCCATGCAATCGAAGGCTATACCACAAAGGGTGCGTGGGAGATGTCCGACATGTTCCACCTCAAGGCAATCGAAATCATCAGCAGGAGCCTGAGAAAAGCTGTTGCAAATGATCCCGAGGGAAGAGAGGGAATGGCACTGGGACAGTACATCGCCGGCATGGGATTCTCCAACGTGGGACTCGGCATCGCACACTCAATGGCACATACTCTCGGTGCAGTATATGACACACCGCACGGGGTTGCATGCGCTATGATGCTTCCGATCGTCATGGAATTCAACCAGGAGACAACAGGCGAGAAATACAGGGAGATCGCACGTGCGATGGGTGTGAAGAATGTCGATTCCATGAGCCAGGCTGAATACAGGAAGGCTGCAATTGAAGCGGTGAAGAGCCTGAGCGAAGATGTCGGAATTCCGAAGACAATAGATGCGATCAAGGAAGATGATCTTGAATTCCTTTCACAGAGCGCAGCAGCTGATGCATGTGCTCCGGGCAACCCGAAGGATGCATCCATTGAAGATTTCAAGGCAATGTTCAGAAAGATCATGAAATAAGCCGCACTCAGTGCTCATATTGTGCAAAAGCCGGGTTTGCAGCCCGGCTTTTGTTGCACTTTGGTGTATTTTCTCCAATCATGTTGCAAATCCTGCATCATTTTTGTTAACATAAGTCAATTTGTGCAGATGAGGCAGGAATCAGAATGACTCAAGGCTACTTAATTCTATCCGGCGGCGAGGTTTTCAGGGGAAGGCTCTTCGGTGCGTCCGGTAAAATATCAATCGGTGAAATCGTATTCAACACAAGCATGACGGGCTATCCCGAAATTCTCACGGATCCCTCCTACAACGGACAGATCGTGCTTTTCACATATCCTCTGATCGGCAATTACGGTTATGACGGGATATGGGCGGAAAGCAGCAGGATGACAGTATCGGCACTGGTTGTGAAAAAACTCTATACCGGCCCGGTACCGCCGGGAAGGAAAACTCTTGACGAAGCTCTGGCCCGGGAAGGAATCACAGGAATTGAAGGCATTGACACAAGAGCGCTCACACTGAAGATAAGGGAAGAAGGAAGTTGCAATGCACTGATCTGCAGCGAGGAGAACCTTGCTGAAGGCCTTGAAATGCTTAAGACATTCCCTTCCATCACTGAAAGGGATCTCATTCATGAAGTGGCTGTGAAGGAAAAGGAATTCAACCCGCTGCTGGGAGATGGATTCACCCTTCCCCCGTCAGATCCTGTCCATCACATCGCACTCGTCGACTTTGGAATAAAACTGAGTATAATCAGCAACTTCTACAAGAGGAACACTGCAGTCACCCTTCTTCCTCCATCTTTCTCAGCAGAGGAAGTGCTTGAGGGCACTTATGACATGCTCTTCCTGTCAAACGGACCGGGAGATCCGGCCCTGCTTCAGGAGCAGGTGGGCGAAATAAGGAAATGCATCGGGAAGATTCCGGTGTGCGGAATATGCCTTGGCCACCAGCTGATAACATGGGCACTCGGCGGCAGGACGGTCAAAATGACATACGGCCACCATGGCGGGAACCAGCCGGTCAGGGATCTTGAGAGCGGCAGAAGCTTTGTCACTGCCCAGAACCACAATTACATGAGCGATCCCTCAACACTGCCCGAAGGCGTGAGGATATGGTTCACGAATGCGAATGACGGAACCGTGGAAGGTCTTTTTGAACCGGATCTTCATGTAAGGTCTGTCCAGTTCCATCCTGAAGCCAGTCCAGGTCCGGACGATGCCCTCTGGATATTCGATTCTTTCCTCAAGGAGATTGAAAAATGAGCAGGCGTACAGACATAAATCATATTCTCGTAATCGGTTCAGGTCCAATCGTCATCGGACAGGCCTGTGAATTCGACTATTCCGGCAATCAGGCGGTAAAGGCCCTCAAGGAAGAAGGCTATGAAGTCTCCCTCATAAACCCCAACCCCGCAACAGTGATGACGACACCGGGCATTGCCGACCATATCTTCCTCGAACCGCTGAAGGTTGAATACGTTGAGAGAATATTCCAGCAGGTGGGACCTGATGCGATTCTCTCCACAATGGGAGGACAGACTGCGCTCAACCTCACAATGGAACTTGAAAAGCTGGGCATACTCGATAAATACGATGTCAAAGTCATAGGAGCATCAACCGAAAGCATCGAGAAGGCCGAAGACAGGGGAAAGTTCAAGGATATAATCACATCACTGGGACTTGAAAGTGCAAAAAGCCGCATCGTGCACAATCTTGAAGACGCTGCGGCGGCAAAGGACTTCATAGGTCTTCCGATAATAATCCGTCCTTCCTTCACGCTCGGCGGCATGGGAGGAAGCATCGCGGAAAGTGAAGAAGAATTCCTTCCGCTTGTAGAGAAAGCCCTTGAGATGAGCCCGACTCATGAGGCCCTTCTTGAAGAATCCCTTATCGGATGGAAGGAATTCGAGATGGAAGTCATGAGAGACAAGAGGGACAACGCAATCATTGTCTGCTCAATTGAGAATGTCGATCCGATGGGTGTCCACACAGGCGACAGCATAACGGTCGCACCGATCCAGACTCTGTCAGACAAGCAGTACCAGAGAATGAGGAATGCATCAATCGATATCCTGCGTGCTGTAGGTGTTGACTGCGGCGGCTCGAACGTACAGTTTGCCATGAAGCCCGACAGTGACAGGATGGTGGTAATCGAGATGAACCCCAGAGTCTCGCGTTCATCCGCGCTTGCTTCCAAAGCGACAGGATTCCCTATCGCCCGCATAAGCGCGAAACTTGCAGTCGGCTACACTCTGGATGAAGTTATGAACGAGATCACCGGACAGAGCGCATCCTGTTTTGAGCCTGCGCTGGACTATGTTGCGGTGAAAGTCCCGCGTTTCGAACTTGAGAAATTTCCCCTTCCTTCCTCCGCGCTCGGCACCCAGATGAGAAGCGTCGGTGAGGCTCTCGCGCTCGGACGGAACATGGCTGAAGGACTCAACAAGGCAATAAGGGCAAGCGAAAGGAAAACTGAAGGTCTTGTGGAACTTGACAGAAAAGAAAATGACGTTGAGACACTGCTCAGATGCGCCCACCCCTTACGTCTTCTTGCCGCCTATACCGTAATAAGCGAAAAAGGAGAAGGATGTCTTGATGAAGTCAGCAGTATCACAGGCTTTGACCGTTTCTTCCTGTACACACTCTATGAACAGAGCCTTCTTGACAAGGCAATAAAGAAAAAAGGCCTTAGTGAGGAGAATCTGAAAAAGGCAAAGGAATGGGGAATGAGCGACAAGCGCATCGCACAGCTTGCACAGGTCAGTGAAGCTGATGTCGCAAAGGAAAGGGAAAAGCTCTCCCTTCATGCGAAAGTCCATTTTGTCGATACCTGCGCAGGAGAATTCAAGGCACTCACCCCGTACTGCTACACCACATACAGCGAGGAAGATGAAGGAACACCGCTCGGCGAGAAGGCCGTCATCATCGTCGCCTCCGGCCCGAACCGTATCGGGCAGGGACTTGAATTCGATACATGCTGCACCCTTGCCTCCCTTGCTTTCCGTGCAAGAGGCAGGAAGACAGTGATGATCAACTCAAACCCCGAGACTGTCTCCACTGACTTCAACACTTCCGACAGGCTTTACATAAGCCCTCTCACAGCAGAGGAAGTCATTGAGATAATGAAGAAGGAAAACTGCCGGGACGTCGTGCTTCAGCTGGGTGGGCAGACCCCGCTCAACATGGCATCAAAGCTCCAGGAGTGGGGTGCCAACATCATAGGAACCAGTCTGGATGGAATTGACGAGACCGAAGACCGCGGACTCTTCTCCGCTCTTGTGAAAAGACTCGGACTCAGGCAGCCCGAGAACAGAAGCGCCGTCTGCGAAGATGAAATATTCACAAAGGCAAGGGAAATAGGATTCCCGGTTCTTCTGCGCCCCTCCTTCGTTCTGGGAGGAAGGAGCATGTTCATCGCATACGATGAAGACGGTCTCCGGGAATTCCTCAAGACTGCCAGCATAACCATAAGCAGGGAAGCTCCCGTACTGGTTGATCAGTTCCTTGAGGATGCATTCGAGTACGATCTTGATGCCGTATGTGACGGAGAGAGCGTATACATAGGAGGCATCCTGCAGCATATTGAAGCTGCCGGTATCCACTCCGGCGATTCTGCCGCAGTATTCCCTCCGTACAAGAGCAAGCCTGAAATACTTGAACAGATGAGGGAGTGGACACTCAGAATTGCCAGGGAACTCAATGTAAGGGGTATGATGAACATCCAGTTTGCAGAAAAAGACGGCAGACTGTATATAATTGAAGTCAACCCGAGAGCCAGCCGCACAGTCCCCTTCATAAGCAAGGCAAGCGGCGTGAACCTTATCGATGTCGCAGTGAAAGTCTGGCTCGGTGAAAGTCTCATACAGCAGGGACTGGTGAACAAACAGACCCATATCGGCGAAGGAAAATGCCATACAGGATGGGCAATAAAGGAAGCCGTGTTCTCCTTTGACCGTTTTGTGAATGTCGATCCCCAGCTGGGACCTGAGATGAGGAGTACAGGTGAGGTTGTTGGCATGGGACGCACTTTCGGCGAAGCCTATGCCAAGAGCCAGGCCAGCAGCGGCAACATCCTGCCGACAAAAGGAAGAGTCATCATAAGCGTCAACAAGAAAGACAGGGCCACAATTGTTCCCATCGCAAAAGCACTGCAGGATCTGGGATTCTCGATTCTAGCCACAAGGGGAACGGCACGGGATCTCTTTGATGCCGGCATCCTGACCGATGTTGTTCTGAAGGTGCATGACGGCAGGCCTAATATCGTGGATCTCATACGTGCGCATAAGGTGGATCTCATCATCAACACTCCCATGGGCTTCCATGCGACAAAGAGCGATGACGATATAAGAACAGAAGCTGTGAGGAACAAGATTCCTTATACAACCACCACCTCAGCGGCAAACGCCGCGGTGGATGCGATCCGCTTCCTGCAGAGGAAGGAATACACAGTAAGGGAACTGTGAGCAGACAGGGACAGATTCCAAACAGGATCTGTCCCCTGGTTCATATTCTGTCTTTCACAAGGAATGAGAAAGGCCCTCAGTATGAAAGCATGAAAAGAAACTTAATTTCCTTCATTCACCTTGTTGATCTTTTCCACAGCTTCCTTTACGGAAAACGGAGGAACAGGCGACATCCACAGGCCTCTGAGAGGCAGTTCGTAGCTCAGCTGTCTGAACCTGAGAGACAGGTTGTCATCACCGCTGTATGATTTCTCAATAATATCGGCAGCATAGCCAAGAACCTGTCTGCCGCCCTCCGTCTTCAGTGCATCGGCAAGACTCGTGTTCTTATCCACCTGTCCGCCCTCCTCAATCAGAGGAAGCTTTCCCCCAAAGAGAGATTCAAAATCATTTATATCGCCTCTGGCATACGGTTCTTTATTTCCATCAATATGAACAGTGCCTTCAAGCCTGATATCTCTCGAGGAAGCTCCGATGCTTATCACATAATCGCCGTCCTCAACATCAAAGCAATCTGTCTTTACATTGAAATATGTGAAGGAATCCCTTGAAAGCGGAATGAAAACCCTTTTTTTCTCTCCTGCTTTCAAAACTGTTTTTGCAAAACCTTTAAGCTCCCTTACGGCTCTGGCAATCCTTGAACCAGGCAGAGAGATATACAGCTGTGCAATCTCGCTGCCATCCCTTGTTCCGGTATTCCGGATTGTGAATTCTGCACCGTCTCCGCTGACGGAAAGGCCTGAATACTCAAATGTGGTATAACTCTTTCCATAACCGAACTCATAGGCAACAGGAAGTTTTTTCCAGTCATACCAGCGGTATCCAACGAAAATGCTTTCCCTGTAAAGAACATTCCTGTCATCAGTGGCAAAATTACCGTAACTCGGATTATCTTCAAGACAAAGGGGGAATGTCTCGGGAAGCTTGCCTGAGGGATTGATCTTTCCTGTAAGTACATCATGCACAGCACCTCCGAGCGCCTGTCCTCCAAGATAGCACATCATCATTGCGCTCACATCCTCTCTGAAAGGAAGCAGGACCGGGGCGCCCGCAAGGATCAGGACTATTACATTCACTCCTTTTTCCAGCAGGGAATTCACAAGACGCACGTGGCCGGCAGGCAGGTCCATCGAAAGCCTGTCGAAGCCTTCAGCCTCATATGAGTCTGGAAGTCCGACCACCACTATTGCCGCATCCTTGCCTTCTGCACACCTGAGAGATTCAGACAGCAGCTCATCAGAAGTCTCACCTGTAACAGGATCATAACCCATAGCGTAATCACACCCGGGGAAAAATGACCTGATATCATCAAGCATGGTGGGGTTGATCCGGCTGGAACCAGCTCCCTGATACCTTATATGTTCTGCCATTGCACCGATGAGCGCATAGTTTCCTCCTTTTTTCAGGGGAAGGATGCCGTCATTTTCCAGCAGGACGAAGGAAGAGGAAGCTGCATTGCGTGCAATTTCATGATGAGCAGACACACTGTAAGGTTTCTTCTCCGTCTTCTGAGCCTTCAGAAGGAAGCTGACAAGACGACTCACACACTTGTCGATATCTTCAAGTGAAAGATTCCCGATCTCAAGCGCATTCCTTACTTCCGCCGCATTCTCTTCTGCCGGACCCGGCATCTCAAGATCAAGACCGGCTTTTACGGAAGCAGGCTTGTCGCTCATGGCACCCCAGTCTGTCATGACAAACCCGTCAAAGTCCCATTCATTCCTCAGAACATCAGTGAGCAGCCACTTATTCACTGCCGAATAAACATTGTTGACTCTGTTATACGAACACATCAGTGTTGACGGACGTCCTTCCTTGACGGCAATTTCAAACTGTCTGAGATAAATCTCCCTGAGCGCTCTCATATCCACTACGGAGTTTCCCGCAAGACGGAAGCGTTCCTGGCTGTTGGCGGCAAAATGTTTCAGGCTTGTTCCTATGCCTTTGCTCTCCACGCCTTTTATCAGGCCGGCCGCCATCTTTCCCGCAAGGAACGGATCTTCTGAGTAATACTCGAAATTCCTTCCGCACAGCGGAGAACGCTTTATATTCACACCGGGTCCGAGAATGACAGCCACATCTTCCGCGATGCATTCCTCCCCCATGGCCTGTCCGACAGTCTCACTGACACAGGGATCCCAGCTTGAGGCCATAAGACAGGCTGGTGGAAAACAGGTGGCTGGAACAGAAGGGCTCTGTCCCAGATTGTCACTTTCCCCGGTCTGCTTTCTGAGTCCGTGAGGCCCGTCCGTAACCATAACAGGTTTCACTCCTGCAGAAGGGACTCCTTCCATATGCCAGGCATCCCTGCCGGAAATAAGTGCGATCTTCTCATCAAAAGTCATGTTCTTCACAATTTCATCAACGGTTTTCATATTCTTTCCTTTTTATCTTAATTATCATGGAATTACATTTTAAAGTCCAAGTCTTTCATAAAGCTCAGACGGGGCATCGTTCATATCCATATCCTTGCGGATCTCCTCCTTGAAATGCTGAATGAGCTTTTCATCATCAAGTCGGTTCTTCTGCTGCGGATCTTTCTCAAGGTCATACAGGGCACTGCCGAAAGAAGTGGTGTCGCCCATGCGGTTCACCGCCGCTATCTTCAGCACAGGACAGCCTTTCGTGAAGCTGAAGGGCTTCACAAGTTCAGCTCCTGCCAGTTCAGATGGAAAGAACATGGCTCTCATGTGAGCCGGCATGAGCGTGTAATCGTAGACCGGCATTTCAGGGTGTTCTGCCGAATGCATGTAAAGGTAGTGGCCGTCTGTCACATACACCTGGCTGCCATGATAGCCGAATACCGCGGTGTCTCTGACTTTCCCGTCACTGACGATGACGGGCTCAAGATCATGTCCAAGCATGTCGTGAGGAACTTCCAGGTTGAAATAACGCAGTATTGTGACAGGAAGGTCGACAGTCTGCACCAGAGCCTGACGCCGCACACCCTGCATATCTTTATGACGCGGATCATGGATGAAAAGAGGAGTATGCCCGATTTCAGTGTATACAGGCATGTTCGTCTTCCCCCACCAGCCGTGTTCAGAAAGAAGAAAACCATGATCAGTGTTTACGATAAGCATTGTGTCTTCCCAGAGATTGTACTTGTCAAAAGCATCCAGCACATAACCCAGATAGCGATCACACTTTGTCAGAAGAGCCGCATATTCATACCTTACATGCTCTATGGTGTTTTCATCCTCGGCGACAGGTGCATACGGCGGCCAGTCAGTCTCCATTCCGGCATCTCCCAGAAAGGTATGAGGATACAGCGCCTTGTCAGCTGGAAGGCTGTAGAAAGGTTCATGCGGATCAAAAGTCTCAATCTGCAGGAACCAGTTATCCTGACTGTGGTTTCTGACAATGAATTCAAGCCCCATTGCAAAAGTGACAGCCTGACTCGTTTTCTCTTCACTCTCCATCTCCTTCCTGTTGATTTCATCATGAGAGAACATACTTTCAGGGGAAGAGAATGACCCAGCGTCTTCCTCAAGCATTTTCCTTTTGCCTGCAAAAACGGTTTTTCCATTATAGTGCACAGACAGATCCGCTTTCCACTTATCCCCTTCCTGCCCTCTGGCGCACTCCCATGATGAATACCTGTTATGATAAGTACAGCCGCCGTCCTCCCAGTAATGCTGATGGTCACTGACCAGATGGGAATATATTCCGTTCTGCTTCAGTATCTGGGGCATAGAGTCATCATAAGGCTCCACCGGCCCCCAGCTTCTGTGGTAGAAATTCACCCGCCCAGTATGCAGCTCGCGGCGTGCGGGCATACAGGGAAGAGATCCGGCCCAGCTCTGATCAAAAGTCACGCTGTTCTGTGCAAGGCGTGTGAAATTCGGCGTTATTGTCCAATTGCAGCCGTAGGGCTCAAGAAGATCCCTTCTCAGGGAATCGAACATGACCATAACAGCCTTCATTCTATGTTCCTCCTTTTTGAAAACGTTTACATTTTTAAGAAAATAAAAAGCCTCAAAGTCTTCTGACTGAATTCCTTATCACAAGTTCTGTCTCATACTCACGTGTGAGTGAAGTCAGATCTCCGCTTTCCAGCATGCTGAAAAGCATCTCTGCAGCACCCCTTCCAAGAGCTTCAGAAGGCACCATATTCGCACTATAGCCCGGATACACGTCTCGGCATCCGTTACCGCCCGAGCTATCAGTGACAATGACTGACAGATCCTCCGGCACGCTCAGACTGAAGCTGGCAAGCTGACTGATAAGCACCGATATGTTCTCACTGTCCACATTGGTTATTGCTGTACAGCCTCCTTTGACAACATACCGCTCTGTAAGTGTGTGGAAAAAGGCTTCTTTATCCACAGCAGCGTACTCGACACACTCAATGAGCAGGTCTTCATGTCTTGCTTTCATTTCCCCCACGGTCCTTTCCACATATTTCACATGAGCATTATAGAATGGAAGCAGTATTTTTCTGTGGTTCATCGAGTACAGATAATCAAGCGCTGCGATTGTGTAATCCTCATACTTTGCATAGACATTGGAGCCGTATGTAGTAGCTTTCTTTCCGACATACACTAACGGAAAAGCTTCTTTCTCAAGGACACCCATAGCATGAATTGTCTCATCGGTTGAAGGCGGTATGGAAAAGATCAAGCCGTCAATCTTGTGCTGCTGTGCAAGTGCAAGATAGCCTGGCATCCCGTCCTGAGATACATCAGAAAAGATGACTGCAACTGAATATCCGTGTGAGGCGGCAACCATTCCCGCTCCCCTTAAAAGCCGGCTTGTATACATGCCTATTTCAGGAGAAGGTGCGACAAGTCCGATCATACCGCTTGACTTGGTTCTCAGCCCCCGGCCCAGCTGGCTTGGCTGCCAGTTAAAATATTTCAAAGCTTCCATGACACGCTCACTCTTGTCCTTCCTGACACCGGCAGAACCGTTGAGCACCCTGGACACAGTGGCTATGGATACACCTGCACGCTGTGCTATGTCATGGATTGAAGCCATAAGATTTCCTCCTGAAAACGTTTACAAGGATTATGATAACACAAATTCCTGATACTGCAAGCAGGTTGCTGATATTCTGATGCTGAAATCCGGATAAAGAAAACACGCCACCTGAAAGGACAAAAAAAGACCGTCCACAGGGCTCTCCCAACCCCGGGGACGGCATGGACAACAGGACTATTGTGAGCAGCCTGTCTTTGTATTATCCGGCTTACCTGCT
>CASDXQ010000037.1 GCA_949285145.1 uncultured Spirochaetales bacterium
CGTACCTGGTGTATTGTTGTCTGGTCATCACGAAAGGATTGCTACCTGGCGTGTTTTCCGTAAGCTCGAAAAAACGATGCTGAGCAGACCGGAAGTGCTGAGCAGGGCCTCTCTCGACCTTGCATGCAGAAAAAGACTGATAGAACTTATTAATGAAATCAAGGGGTAATGTCGCTATGGACATCATCAAGACTATTGAGGCAAGACAGATCAAGAAGGATGCGGAAAACTTCTCTGTCGGTGATACAGTAAAGGTTTACTTCAGAATCGTTGAAGGTGCCACAGAAAGAATTCAGGTTTACGAAGGCATCGTAATCGCAAAGAACAATG
Organism: uncultured Spirochaetales bacterium; assembly: GCA_949285145.1. GTDB lineage: Bacteria > Spirochaetota > Spirochaetia > Sphaerochaetales > Sphaerochaetaceae > Bullifex. The sequence continues at coordinate 331 of CASDXQ010000037.1, forward strand.
TGGGTATCCGCCGTACATTTATTGTAAGAAAGATCAGCTACGGTGTCGGTGTTGAGAGGATCTTTCCTCTTCACTCACCCAGAATTGACAAGATCGAAGTTGTCAGAAAAGGCAGAGTCAGAAGAGCCAAGCTCTATTATCTGCGCTCCAAAGTCGGTAAGGCAGCAAAGGTCAAGGAGCTTATCAGGAAGAAAGCTGACTGAGTTCAAGCTTCTTTTACGGAACCGGACAGAATTCTGTCCGGTTTATTTTTGCCTTTCACTTGTAATATTCATCTCAATTGTTCATTATATAAACATATGAAAAAGAATTTCCGCTATCAGAACAGCAATAAAGATAAACAGTCATATCCGAAAAAATCCAGATGCCGTGGAAGAAAGAAAAAAGATGACAGCAGGCTTGTCAATTTCACGACACTAAGCCAGGTTGCCGGCGGCCCGAAACCTTATTCGTTTCATTCAAGAATTCCCGTGCCTGAAGCAAAGCTTGTAAAGGAACCTTTTGAGAAGTGCGCATACTGCGGGCAGATGATTGAATCCATTGCATCATGCTTTGTGTCTCCGGAGGGCGGACATGTCCATTTTGACTGTGTACTCGAAAGAATAAAACAGGCCAATCCTGTAGAGGAGGGGCAGATTGTTTCCTATGTCGGAAAAGGCGAGTTCGCCGTATGTCAGAAAGATGAAAACGAGAAATGGACTATTGTCAGACGCATTCCGTATGAGTCAGGAGACAATCATGCGAAGATGAAAAGTTTTGTCGAGGAGAACAAGGTATGACAGATCCGCATGTGGCAATGTTTCCCGGAAGTTTTGATCCTCCGACGCTTGGGCACATAAACATAATAGAAAGAAGCCTGAGACTATATGACAAACTCTATGTCGTTGTTGCAGACAATATTGCAAAAAAATGTCTTTTCACAGCCAGTGAGAGGCTGGATGTCCTCAAAGACATATTCAGTTCAAGCAAAAATATTGAGATTGTGGCATATGACGGGCTGATGGTGAATTTCGCAAGGGAAAACAATATCGGTGTCATGATCCGTGGAGTAAGGGCTGTAGGTGATTTCGGCTATGAATTCGAACTTGCGATGACCAATAAGCAGATGATGAATGACCTTGAGGTTCTTTTCATGCCGACAGACCCGAATTATTTCATGCTTCGTTCATCACAGATCAAGGAGATGGCTGCATTCGGAGCCGATGTCTCATCTCTTGTCCCCAGACAGGTAGTAGAACTGCTGAAGAAGAAAATTAATACGAAATGAATAACTTTCCTTACTGAAAGACATTAGAAAATCAGTAGAAAAAAAATTTATAAAACTTGTTGACACTTTATCGCTTTATCTGTTAAAGTGCTGATGTTTGACGGAGAGGTTCCCGAGCGGTCAAAGGGGGCAGACTGTAAATCTGTTGGCTCAGCCTTCGAAGGTCCGAATCCTTCTCTCTCCATCACGATGAAAGCCTCTCATTTCAATGAGAGGTTTTCTTGTCTGTAAGGGGTGTGTCTTGGCCTGGTTTGATAAAGGAATATGTTTCACCTGTCAGAGATGTTCTCACTGCTGTTCAGGAGAACCCGGATATGTTTTCATTTCTGACAGAGATGCGGACAGAATATCATCTTTTCTTTCAATGAGCAGACAGGATTTCCTCTCTGTCCATACTCGTCTGGTAGATATGGGTACATATTATCAGGTATCGCTTAAGGAGAGAGAGAACTATGACTGCGAATTCCTTGCGGATAAAGGATGCACTATTTACGAGGTGAGACCGCTTCAGTGCAGGACATATCCTTTCTGGCCTCACGTTTTTGACGACAGGGCGCTTTATGAGGAAGAGAAAAAATCCTGTCCAGGGCTTGGAAAAGGCGTTCTTAGAAGTGCAGCAGAGATAAGGGAAGGGCTTTTTTCCACACTTACGGAAAAATTACTGACAATAGTGAAATAATTCCATTGCCTTGCCAGCCATAAGCAGATATTTTAAATAACAGGGGTCATTGAGAATTGAGCTTTTCCGACAGAACCATAGAAGAAATCAAAGCCAAGCTGAGTATTGTTGATGTTGTCGCTTCCTATACTCAGGTATTCAACAGAAGCAATGGATTCTGGATAAAATGCCCGTTTCACGGCAATGGAAATGAAAGAACCCCTAGTTGCAAGCTAAATCTCGAGAGAGGAAGTTTCTACTGTTTTGCCTGTCAGGAACATGGTAGCATGTTTGATTTCGTCATGAAGATGGAGCATGTGACATTTCCGGAAGCTGTCAGGGAACTTGCTTCAAGGGCAGGAGTAAGTGTCGAGGACGAGAGTCCGCAGGAAAAAGTCAGAAAAGAGGCCAAAACGTCTCTTTATGAACTTAACGAGCAGATGGCAAAGGTTTTCCATCAGCTTCTTCTCGTCTCTCCGGAAGCGGAGGAAGCCCGTGATTATCTTTTCAGGAGAAAGATAACACAGGAAACAATTGAACGTTTCCGTCTGGGTTATGCACCGAAAGACACAAAATGGCTGCATGACTACATGATCAAGGCGGGTTACAGCGATGCATTTCTCCAGGAATCCGGATTTTTCTCCAGAAACAAATATCCTTATCCGCTTTTCTGCAACCGCCTGATGTTTCCTGTTTCCTCCTGGCAGGGGAAGGTAGTTGCATTCGGAGCCAGGGATCTTTCTTTCAGAGATGACGCACCTAAATACATAAATACGCCGGATACGGCGATTTATTCGAAAAAGCACAATCTTTATGCTTTTTACGAGTGTCTTGATTCAATCAGAAAAGAGCACACTGTCATTGTCTGTGAAGGAAATTTTGATGCAATTTCACTTAATCAGGCTGGCCTGACATATGCTGTTGCTCCTTTCGGCACAGCATTCACAAGTGAGCAGGCAGGTCTTCTGAGCCGGTATGCCGACAGGGTGCAGCTTCTCTTTGACAGCGACAATGCTGGTCAGGAGGCCACAGCCAAGGCGATAACGATGCTTCAGGAAAAGGATATTCAGAGCGGAGTTCTTTCTCTGGACAGATTCAAGGATGCTTCTGAATACCTTGAGAAAGCAGGAGCCGAGGAATTAAGAAAAGCGCTTGGCCAGTCAACTGATGGTTTCAGATATCTTGTAAACAGAGCACTTAATCTGTATAATACTAGAACGCCAAAAGGGAAGTCTGAATTTGTCGGATATCTGGCGCCTTTTCTCAATGCTACAAAGAGTAATGTTGAAAAGGATGCCTATGTCAGGCAGATTGCGGAAATAATTGGTACAGGAGAGGTGCAGATCAGAAGTGATCTGGCTTCCTTCAGGCAGCCTCAGGGCCGTCCTGCCGTGGAGCCAGATAAGGTCAGACGCTATGCATTTCTCAAGCCCGGCAGCATTTCCCCTGATTTGTATCTCATGCTGATGTTTGCAAATCACAGGGAACTGTTTGCCTCCTATACCAGAGCTTTCCGTTTCGGGGACCTCAAGGACAAGGAAGCCCAGATAATCTATTTGGCACTGGAAAATATAAGAAGGGATGGGATCGGAAAGACTGATGAACTCTTTCTTTCCCTTATCGCAGACGATCAGGTTCGCCATGATGTAGCCACCAGTTTTGAATTGCCGGAATTCAAGGTGGACAACCCGGAAGGGGTGATAAATGAAATCCTGGATCGTATGACGCTGAGGAAACTGGAAGAAGACAGACGTCTTATACTTCTGCAGATCCGCCAAGGTGAGGCGGAAGGTCTGGATGAAGAGGATCTTAAGGAGCTTCTGAATGAAAAGGTCAGTATAGACTGTGACATCAGAGATCTGAAAGAAAAGCTTCAGACGGCAGATTAAAGGAAAAAGAGAGTTGATGACATTAGATGAAAAGACTCATTACATTAAGGAGCTGTCAAAAATCGGCTTTGTCAAAGGTTATGTGCTGAAGGAAGATGTTCTTGCAGTTCTTGGCCTCAAAGAAGAAGATATCAATAAATCCACGGATTTTGACGACATCGTAAATGAATTGAGCGAAAATGACATTGCCTATCATGAAAGTGCCAGCGAGGCGGCAAAGGACGGGGATATCGATGTCGATTCAATGACAGAGGAAGAGCTTGAAGAAGACAGTCTTGATGATTATCCGATGGATGACGAGGATATAGCTTCAGATGATGTCGAATCCGAGTATGATATTCCGTCCGCAGATGAATCTTCATCAGTCGAAGATGAAGAAAACGAAGACGAAGATTATGATGAGGAAGATGAGGAGAGAGAAGAGGATATCGACTCAGACGCTCCTTCTCTCAGTTCTCTTGCAAGCAGTGAAGATGATCATATCGGATCTTCTGTCCAGTATGTCGATATCACCCAGATCAGTGATTCCAGCGATCATGATGTCAAGGCTCATACAATTCTCGGCAACGACAAGCTTGAAGCATCAGGAGATGACCCGATCCGCCTTTACCTCAAGGAGATCGGAAAGGAAAATCTGCTTGATGCAGCCCAGGAAGTCACTCTTTCCAAGCAGATGGAAGCAGGTGATGAGGTTATCCGCTCCGTCATCAGGGAAAGCGGACTTCTTATCTCAATATTCACAAAGATCAGCAACCAGCTAGCGACAAGAGTTGATGAAGAAGATGATTCCATTTCTCCTGAAGAGCTGAAGACGCTTCTTTCAAAGCAGAAGCATTATATCAGCTGTTACAAGGAAGCTCTCAAAGACTGTACAAAACAGCTCAGGGAATACAATGAAATTATCCAGAGAGCCATTCTGACAGGAGAAGATATCATCAATGATGTGAAATTCAGGCAGAAAAGAGATGAACTCATGAAGCTTTATCTCGGAGGCTTTGAAGTTAAGGCCGATGAGATCGAATTCTGCAGTTCATCAAACAAAGCCGATTTTATAAAGGCTCTTGGTGCTGATGCGAAGGATATCGACGATGAGTCTCTCAGACAATATGTTAGGATCGTGACTCCGTACGGAAACAGGATAGTTGTACCCAGAAGCCATATAATTGACAAGAATGACCAGTCTGTTTTCGCCCAGCTGGATGCTGAAAGCGATATCTTTGAATCTGCAGACGGAGAAGAGGAGCAGCGGGCTGAGGGTTCATTCGAAGCACTCAGAAAAGATGCTGATTATTCAAGGATCCTTGAGTCAAGCACTTGTGCTGATTGTGCAGAGCGTCTTCCGATCTGGTATTATCCGATACTGATTGAACAGGAAGAGATTGATGAAATGACCAGGCGCTTCATTGAAGCAGCAGATTTCATAAATGAGTGCAATCAGAAGGAATCTTATCTCATCAGCCGTCTTAAAATCTCATCCGATCCCAATGAAACTGCACGCGAGCTCAGACAGCTCGGTCGTGATCTTGCCACACGCTCGAAAACGAAGTCCATTGAGGAATGGCTGTCTCTTTCCGCTGATGAGATCAAGGAAGATATCAAGGCTCTTCAGGTTACGGAGAAAAAACTCAAGCAGATCTGCTACGAGTTCGAATCTTTTGATGACAGGCCTGATCCGGCGGATCCGGATAAAGTGCTCAGAAGCGGTACTGAAAAGATTCTTGAATCAGTGAAAAAGATCAGGAAAGGACAGAAAATGATGACAGATGCAAAGGACAGGCTCATCAAGGCCAATCTCCGTCTTGTCGTCTCTATTGCGAAAAAATACACAAATCGCGGTCTTCAGTTCTTTGATCTGGTTCAGGAGGGCAACATTGGTCTGATTAAAGCGGTTGAGAAATTCGAGTACAGAAAGGGATTCAAGTTCTCAACTTATGCTACATGGTGGATAAGGCAGGCCATAACACGTTCCATTTCCGATCAGGCAAGAACAATCCGCGTACCTGTTCACATGATCGAACAGATCAACAAGGTAGTCAGGGAATCACGTGCTCTCCTGCAGCAGTTTGGCAGAGAGCCGACCGATGAGGAGATTGCGGAGAAACTGGGATGGGACGAGAAAAAGGTGAAAGCTGTCAAATCAGTTTCAAGAGAACCCATTTCCCTTGAAACCCCTGTCGGTGAAGAAGAAGACAGTCTTCTTTCGGATTTCATCGAGGACAAGGATGTCGAGAATCCTGCCACACAGACAGCTTATGTGCTTCTAAAAGAGCAGATTTCCGAAGTTCTCACAACACTGCCTCCACGAGAACAGGAAGTTCTCCGGATGCGTTTCGGGCTTGATGACGGTTATCCATTGACACTTGAAGAGGTTGGCTTGTATTTTGATGTTACCCGTGAGAGAATCAGACAGATAGAGGCCAAGGCACTCAGAAGACTCAGACATCCTAAGAGAAGCAGAAAACTCAAGGATTACGTATAAATATTACAGGAGATTGACAATAATGGCTGAAAACGAATTACAGCACGTACACACTCTTTTATTACAGCTTCAGGATCTTCTCAGGGAGAAGTTTTCTCTTGAAAGCGAGATTGAGGCTCTTCCCGCAAATCTCAGGGAAAAGGAACATGCTCTCAACAATGCCAACACAAGGTACCTTGAACTGAATGATGCATGCCTCAAAGCAAAGCAGGAAGCCACATCCAATTCCATCAAGTATGATGATGCTGTCAGAGCAAGAACTGATGCGGAGAAAATGGTTGAGAAAATCTCACTTCAGAGAGAATACGAGGCTCTTACAAAGCAGATTGATGAGGCAAGAGTTGTTGAAAATGCTCTTCTCAAAGCCCGCACAGCTTCAAATGCGCTTGTTGAGGAGCTTACTGAAAAGCTTGATGCGCAGAGCCATGTATGCGACACACTAAAAAGCGAGGTTGAAGAGGAAAGGGCGAAGATTGACGATCTCCTTATGCAGAAGAAGACAAAAATCGGCGAGCTTGACGCAAGATGTGAGGAGATTCGCTCAGAAGGCATCTCTGACGATATTTATGCGAAGTTCTGCAGGATCGTCAAGAACAAGTCAGGTCTCGGCATTACTCCCATCATTCAGGGGCAGGTCTGCTCAGGATGTCACATGATCCTTCCGATGCAGTTTGTCAATGATGTGCGTCAGGGAACAAACACAATCGAATATTGCCCGTACTGTTCCAGGATTCTTTACTATAAGGAAGACGAAGAGGCAATTGATCTTACAGACTTCGAAAGTGAAGCAGGTGAAGACTTCTTTGCCGGTGCGATCTCTGACGAGGATCTTGATAACCTTTGATCTTTTCCGGTCAGCTAGACAATCGCTTCATTAAGTTGGAGAGGAAAGTCCGGGCTCCTCAAGGCATGATGCTGGGTAACGCCCAGGTGCAGTAATGCAACAGACAGTGCAACAGAAAACATACCGCCGGTAACGGTAAGGGTGAAAAGGCGAGGTAAGAGCTCACCGCGTCGCTGGTGACAGGGACGGCATTGTAAACCTCATCAGGAGCAAGGCTGAGCAGCGGAGTGTCCCGCCTTGGACTATACTCCGCGGGTAAGCCGCTAGAGCTCAGGAGTAATTCTGAGTCCAGATAGATGATTGTCGTTATACAGAACTCGGCTTATTGCTGACCGGTTTATTTTTTGAGAGGAAGATGAAAATATGATAAAGCATTTCATGTCACGAAGCATATTTTTTCTCTTCCTCTTTCTTTTTATCCTTGCATCATGTTCTTCCGGCTTTGATTATGAGAGAGAATATGAAGAGGAGAATTATCAGAAAATAATCGACCATGCGGACAGCGAGCTTTCTTCTTATATCAGAAAGACTCCGCTTTACTATAAAATGATTTCCCATTACAGATTGAATGAGTACAGCAAGGCAGTTGAATGTGCTCAGCTTTATTATGCAATGTATAATGACGAAGAAGGTAAGGCAATAAATGATGCCCTCAGCATAATGCTTTACCACAGTGACGGTGATGTGGAAATGTCTGTTTATGCCGGAGAAATACTCACGTCTTCAAATGGCACGAGAGCAGATGATTATGCAGCATATTTCATTGCTCTGATGGACGGCAGACGTTTTCAGCAGGCAGCTGATCTTTACAATGAGATCAGAAGCAGCATTTCATCTCAGACAGCATCATTCATGTGCATTGCGGCCCGTGCATCGTCTACACTCATTGTTTCGAATCTTGAAGCATGGTATATGGAAGATGGTTATTCTGATGCTCTCAGGAGTGCACTTTTCGGAGCATCTGCACTGCTGAGCCGGAGAGGAGACGGACTGATTCTGCTTCCGCTTGCCCAGTCATGCTATGAATCATCAGGAAACGGTCTGATGGCAGTACTGATCGGAGATATATATATTGCAAACGGAGAAACAAATAAAGCCTCGGTTTATTACAGCGAGGCTTATGAGGAGTATCCTCAGGTCGTGCAGAACAGAATCAGCAGGATTTAGGTTTCACTCCGTTTGACCTCATTCCACAGCTCATCAAGCTGGGAAAGATGCTCCTTGTCAACAGGAACTCCCTTTTGTGATGCAAGCTCTGAAAGCTTTATGAATCTTCCTGTCAGCTTGTAGTTAGCTCTTTCAAGTGCCTGATCCGGCCGTACGTCAAGATATCTGGAAAGATTGACAAGCGTCAGGAAAACATCGCCGAGCTCATCTTCAATATGATCCTTGTTGCCTTCATTTATTGCTTCCTTGACCTCATCGAGTTCTTCATATACTTTGTCGATCACATCATCCAGACTTTCCCATTCAAAGCCGTATCTGCTGAGTTTTTTCTGGATCTCATAGCTTTTCTCAAGAGGTGGAAGGGCAGAGCTCACATGCTCAAGGACAGCTTTCAGGGAATTGTCCTTTCTCTCTTTTTCCTTTTCATTATTCCATGCATCCACAGCGTCAGAGGCCGTAAGCGCTCCTACATTGCCAAATACATGGGCATGTCTCCTGTAGAGTTTCTCACACAGCTGGTTTACTGCATCAGCCACGGTGAAATCGTGCTTGGCCTCATGAATCTGAAGAATTGAGAATACATTGAGAAGAATATCACCGATTTCCTCCATGCAGATACTCTTGTCATCTTTATTCACACCTTCAAGATATTCATAGGATTCATCAATGAGATTTCCAAGTGTGGACTTTTCTGTCTGAGCCCTGTCGTAAGGACATCCGTTTTCGCTTCTTAGAAGAGCGATGAGCTCGTAAAGATTGTCAAATGCTGAAGATGAGTTTTCAGCTTTTCTGAGTTGATATTCAATCATGTCTGTATATTACCCTACATATTATGAAAGAACAACACTATTAAAATTTATTTAAACCAAATGATTTAAATATGATAATTATATTATAACAATAATTAATAAATTGTTTCGATATAATAAAATTCCGAGTGATACCACATCTTTCTGAATTATTTTTCATAAGATTAGAGTAAAAACAAAGTAAAATGTTTACTAAAATTTACTGACATTATTGACTTCTTCATCACTGCTATTGTTTAATGATCATGTCGGGGAGAAAATATGGCTTCAATCAAGGAAATCGCAAATGCTTGCGGAGTAAGTCCGACTACAGTTTCAAGGATACTGAGTCATGATCCTTCTCTGAGTGTAAGCAGTGCGGTCAGAGGGAAAGTCGAGGCAGAGGCTCAGCGTATGGACTACAGAACCCCCAGACAGAAAAGAAGTGAAAGAACTTTCAATATTTCTCTTGCTCTCGCTCCATTTGACAAACCCGGTTTTGAAGAAAGGCTTGTGGAGAAATATCAGGAAATTGCAGGCAGAAGATATAACATCCGGCTTTATACACCCAGAGAAGAGAGCGACGGAATAATCGCCATAGGAGAATTCAGCCGCGATGAGGTGAAGGATTTTGAAAATTCAAGTGCGAACCTTGTCATGATAAACAATCTTGGAACAAGCTATTCTCATGACTCGATCATGATGGATTATGCTCAGAGCGAAGAAAAAGCCGTCAGGATGTTTGAGGAAAAAGGAATAAGGACAGCCGGTTATATCGGAGGAATATATGACAGGGTCAGTCTCAGAATAGGTCTGAACAGAGCCAAGGAATTTGAAAGTCTTTTCAGAAAATATAATATGTATGATCCTGAATGCTTCATTGTATCCTCAATGAGAGAAGAGTCAGGTTATGAAAGCATGATGTCTATAAAAAAACTTCCGCAAGCATTTATTTTCGGAGATCCGGAGAGTGCCAGAGGCGCTTTGAAAGCGCTCAGGGAGAGACATGCGGAGGCTGTCAGTGTGACATATGTGAATTTTTTTGCTGAAGATGCTTGCAGTGACTATGCACTTCTTCTTTTTCCATCTGATATTCTCTGTACGACACTCAAACTGCTTGTCGAGAAGATTAAAGGGGAAAGGAAGCAGAGCTACAGCATATATGCGCCTTCGGCTTTGATGAAAATTATTCCCTGACACACAGGGTAGGAGGATAGTTTTATGAAAAAAATTATGACTGTATGTCTTGTGGCTCTTTCTGCCATGAGTCTCTTTGCAGGCGGTTCAGGAGAAAGCACAGCAGCAGATTCCAGCGTCATCGAGAATCTCAGGATCATGTATGTTCCGAGCCGTGAACCGGAAGAAATCATCACTGCAACCGAACCACTGAAAGAACTCCTCACACAGGAACTTGCCGCACAGGGTTATACTGTTGAGAACATCGATATTTCTGTCGGAACGAATTATGAGGCAGTCGGTGTTGCTCTGACAGCAGGAAGTGCTGATGTTTCTGTCGGTATGCCGGCAAATACATATCTTCTTTATGACAAGGGCTGTGATGTGATCCTTACGGCAACCAGAGACGGGCTTTCTGTTGACAGCGATGATCCTAAAGACTGGAACAGCAATGAGCCGATCACTGCAAGCACTGAACAGGCTGTAGGTTACAGAGCCCTCATCATTGCAGGTCCTTCTGAAAAAGGAAAGGAACTTGCAGCAAAGGTCAATGCAGGCGAAGCTCTCTCCTGGGATGATCTCAACAGTGCAAACTGGGCTGTCATGAGCAGTACAAGCAGTGCCGGATATGTATATCCTACAATGTGGATCATGGAGAATTATGACAACAAGACGATAGCTGATCTTGCACATACAGTTCAGGTTGACTCCTATCCTTCAGCTTTCGCACGTCTTGCATCCGGCCAGGTTGATGTGCTCTGTACATTCGCAGATGCGAGAAGAGATTATGAAGATGACTGGAACACAACATTCGGCATGCAGAATTCCATCTGGGAAGATACTGATTTGATCGGTGTCACTCCGATGATTTACAATGATACAGTATGTGTTTCTAAGACAAGCGAGATCATGACAGATGACTTTGTGGATGCTCTCCAGCAGGCATTCATGAACCTCAACAAGACTGAAGAGGGCAAAGGTGTCATCGCGATTTACAGCCATACAGGTTATCTTCCTGCAACAAGCTCAGACTATGACAATGAAAGAGTTGCACAGGAAATCATGAAGAGCCTTAACGGCTGAGTCATATAAATCTGAGGCATGGCCTGACCGCCATGCCTCACTTTTGGAGTTTTAGCAATGATACAGTTCAGTAACGTTTCAAAGGTATATCCCAACGGCACGCTTGGTCTGAAGGATGTGAATCTGACAATTGAAGACGGTGAGTTTGTTGCCATCATCGGGCGCTCGGGAGCGGGCAAGTCAACACTGATAAGAGCAATAAACAGAATGCATCCGGTTTCAAGCGGAAAGCTTACGGTTGACGGCATTGATGTCGGAAGGCTTTCAAATAAAGAGCTCAGAAGCCTTCGCCGCCGTATCGGCATGATCTTCCAGTCATTCAACCTCGTCACAAGAACAACTGTGATCAGAAACGTTCTGACGGCTTTTGTGCCAGATCTTCCTTTGTGGAGAAGAATCACCGGCCTCTTCAAAAAGGAAGATAAGCTCAGGGCTCTGGAATGCCTTGATAAAGTTGAAATCCTTGACAAGTCGTTCACACGTGTCGATCAGCTTTCAGGAGGTCAGCAGCAGAGAGTTGCTCTGGCAAGGACACTTGCCCAGAATCCTTCAATCATTCTTGCCGATGAACCTGTCGCGGCTCTGGATCCGGTGACGGCAAAGGTTGTCATGGATGATTTCAGGAAGATCAACAGGGAAATGGGCATCACAGTTCTTATAAACATACATCATGTTGAACTTGCACTTGAATACTGCGACAGGGTAATAGGCATCAAGGCAGGTGAAATTGTATATGACGGTAAGACATGCGATGTGAATCAGGCTGTGCTTGATGCAATTTACGGAGTTGCTGATGAAGAATGAGAATCTGTCCATATATGATAAAGTGTTCAAGCCAGAAACATATACACTTGAAAACGGGAAACAGATAGATGAGAAAAAATCACGTCTTCCTCTTGTTCTTCTGATTCTTCTTGCCGCAACGATTGTCTCAGGAGAGCTAACCGGATTCAGTCTCACGACACTTGTGAAACGCATAAACTACTTTTTCGTTATTCTTTCAGATATGGTTCCTCCGGACTGGGCGTATATGCCGCGTGTCTGGCAGCCTCTTATGGATACAATCAAGATGAGTCTGCTTGGCTCCCTGATCGGAGCCGTCATGTGCATACCTTTTTCCATCCTCTGTGCATCAAACCTCATAAAGGCAAAACTGATTACAGGTTTTTTCAAGCTTTTCTATTCAGTTGTCAGGACACTGCCGACGCTTGTAATAGCATTGATTGCAACTTACATATTCGGTCTCGGCACATTTGCAGGAACAGTCGCCATAGCTGTATTCACATTTGCCTACTGCGGCAAAATACTGTATGAACAGATAGAAACTGCAGATATGGGAAGTCATGAGGCACTTGAGGCGCTGGGAATGGGAAGAGTATCCGCAATACGCTATGCAATCTGGCCGCAGGTTCTTCCTCAGTTCATTTCAACAGTTCTTTTCTGTTTTGAAGGCAATGTGCGCTATGCTTCGATACTCGGTTATGTCGGTGCTGGAGGACTCGGTCTCATACTGAATGAAAGAATAGGGTGGATGGAATACGCAAGAGTCGGAATGATCCTTCTTGCACTCTTCATCACGGTCGTGATTATCGAGACTGTAAGCTCGTATCTGAGATCCAGGCTTGCTTAGGAGGGAAAAAGATGGAAATGAAACTCTCATGTGAACAGATCCTCAGCCGTGAACCGAAGAAATGGATATCCACTTTCCTGATTGTTCTTATCTGTGTTCTTGTCTTTTCCTGGTCTGCCAGTGCCATTCAGTCAAATTCGACAGGAGGATCCGGCTTTTCTGTTGCAAAAGGAATCATAAACGGAATTCTTCATCCAACACCATCGCTGCTTCTCACCCTTGGTGATGACGGAGTTCCATATCTGCTTTTCGAGACAGTTGCGATCGCATTTCTTGGTACCCTTGTAGGGGCTGTCCTCGCCATTCCATTTGCTTTCCTCGGAGCGTCAAACATCGTTCCCAGAGCGGTTGCTCTCGTTATACGTCTCATGGTAATGGCGATAAGGACAATCCCCGCTTTCGTCTACGGACTTATGTTCATAATGGTTACCGGTCCAGGTGCTTTTGCTGGTCTGCTTACAATGTCAACATGTTCAATCGGTATGCTTTCAAAAATGTTCACTGAATCAATCGAGGAACTGGACAGGGGAATTCTTGAATCACTGGATGCAGCCGGGTGCGGTACTTTCGACAAGATCAGGTATGGAATACTGCCTCAGCTAATGCCTTCATTCTCTTCAACTCTTATCTACCGTTTTGACATGAATCTGAGAGATGCTTCTGTTCTTGGCCTCGTAGGTGCCGGCGGCATAGGTTCTCCTCTCATGTTTGCAATGAACAGTTACCGCTGGAATGATGTCGGTGCAATTCTTCTTGGTCTTATAATACTTGTCCTGATTGTCGAGTGGATTTCCAACAGACTGAGAACAAAACTCATGAGGGGCTGATGGACATATTCTATACAAGCGACACACATTCATATGTTTATCCGACTGACTATGTGAGCCGTGAGGAAAAGGCAGCAGGATATATGGTTCTTTCCTCATCTTTTCCGGATGATGCATTGAAAATCGATGGAGGTGATGTCCTTCAGGGTTCTCCTCTTGTCCGGTATGAAATGAAGAACGGGATTCATCCGCTTACAGCAGCAAAAGCATTCAATGCGGCTTGTCTTGACGTTTTTGTTCCTGGCAATCATGACTTTGATTTCGGTTATGATGTTTTCAGAGGCTTCACTGAATCACTGAACGCTGATGTTGTATGTGCGAATCTTGAAGATTCAAGAGGAATGCTTAAGGTAAGGCCTTATACGGTAGCTGAGAAAGGGGGGCTGAAGATTTTCATCACCGGAGCTGTAACAGACTATGTGGGTGTCTGGGATAAGGACAAGATCACAGGCATGAAAATAAACGACTGCGTTGAAGCTTTGAAAGCCATACTTAAGAATAACCCGGATGCAGCTGATGCAGATTTCAGGATCTGTGTATATCACGGCGGATTCGGCAATGAAAGCGGAATAATAAAAGAAAACAGGGCTGATGAGATTGCGCAGCTGGGTTTTGATGTGCTTCTCACGGCACATCAGCACCAGGTTATCCGGCCATATCGCATAAATGATAAAGTTCTGACTCTTCAGGCAGGCAGCAAAGCTTCCTGTTTTGCTCATATAATCCTTGAGAAAGGAAAAGCACCTGCTGCTGAAATCATTTATCCGGAAAAACGTTTTTCCTTGAGCTCAAGGATGCTTGCTCTCAGAAACAGCGACAGAAGGGATGAGGAACTTGATGAGTTCCTTGACCAGAAAGCGGGGAAGGTTGACGGGGTGCTTGAAGATAGAAGCAGGGTATACAGTTTCATTCATGGTTCTTCTCTTGCCGATTATATCAATGACCTTCAGCTTGCCCTTACAGATGCTGATGTTTCAGCTGCATCTCTTTTCAATGCACCTGTTTCACTTTCGTCAGACATAACGATGAGAAAAATACTGCAGGTTTATCCGTTTTCAAATACTCTTGTCACTGCCGATATAACTGGAAAACAGCTGAAGAAAGCAATGGAACGCAGTGCTTCTTTTGTGGATTATATTGACGGGCAATATGTTGAAGCATCAGATTTTTCTCCGGGAAAGGATGAAAGATACAACTATGATTTCTACAGGGGAATTGCATATACATTTGATTTATCAAAACCGAAAGGGGAGAGGGTAACGCGTCTGATTTGGAAAGATACGGATCTGATTGAAAATCCAGATAGAAAAATGCGCATAGTGCTGAACAGCTACCGCGCTTCAGGAACAGGCGGATACGATATCTACCGTGATCTGGAAAATACAAAAGCTATCAGCATAGATATTCAGGATGCACTGATTGCCAGTTTCGAAAAAGGATGCGTGAAAGTTCCATGCAAAACAGATTTTTCGGTTAAAATTTAATCTGACAAGTTTTATTATTACAAAATTAAAATAAAACTTATAAAAAAAGTTATTATAATTTTTATTATAAAATTATG
>CASDXQ010000038.1 GCA_949285145.1 uncultured Spirochaetales bacterium
TGCCTGTATTGTACCAGATTTTTACTGTACTCATTCCCCTCATTTCTTCAGCAATTCATCTCCATCTTTCACTCTGCTTGGAAGATGGTGTCTTCTTGCCGGTGAGGTATAAAGTCTGCTATGCAATTGATGCAATCAGAAAAGGAGCTGAAACGCTTCTCAGGAAGGCAGCTGTCTTTCATCAACCGTCTTCAGGCCTTCCTTTCTGAAGAGAGAGAGAGGCGCAAGAGTCACGGCAGACGCATCGTCAAAAGCTGACAGCAACCTTTCCTTTGCGGCTTCAACTTCCCCTGTACTTATGTCTTTCATATATTCCCTCCGTCTGCTTCTCATCTCATCGCTTATCTTATAGATATGTCTTCGGAGAGACAGATTCGCTTTCTGGGAAGGAGAAAGCGGTTTCAGAAGACGGCCGAGACGTATCATCTTGCAGTTTTCCACCGCATCCCCGGTTATCTCGACATCTTCCAGCGCGCTTTTCATGAGATCGAAACTGGCGGCAATATGAGGATCCCTGTAAGTCGCAACGACAAAAACCTCTTCCATACCATCAAGGCTGGCTTCCGCACCGTAGGCACCGTTGACGCTTCTGATCTCATTCCACAGCGTAGTCGTGGAATATATGTGCGCAAGAATGCTTTCTGCCTCCTGCTCCCGTGTGTTCATACCGCTTGAGCGAAGTGCAATGGCATTATATGCAACAGAGGAAGAGAGGTTGTAGAAAATCGCCCTGCTCTTTTCCTCGACAGGTTTTCCATAGCCTCCGCCCGGCTCCTCAACCGTCTTGAAGAAACCAAGAAAGGCCGAGGCCTCATCAACAGTATGCGCTTTCTCTGCCTCCTGACTTGTCAGATGGACAGTCATCCTGTTTCTGTCGCTGAAGCACTCATACATTTTCCTCATGCCTTCCAGCGCACAGGTGATATCCATTTCCTTCAGTGTCTGCCAGAAGCTTATGCCCATCAGTTTCTCACCCAGCGAACAGCTCGGTGTAAGCGATGCGCTTGCAAGGGAAGATGCGTAACTTGAACCTGACTCCTCAACGTATGATTCGTAATCGCTGATTATATCATTCATGGCATTCACGCAGTTTCCCATGTCATCCATATTGAGACAGCTCACCCACTTTCTAAGAAGCTCAAGACATGTGCCGCTCTGACGGGAAAGGCATTTTATCCTGAACACAAAAAAAGCCTTGACCTCTCCGTCGCTGGCTCTTCCTGTCTCAAGATAGGAATAATAGCCGCCTGAAGCCAGACGCATCCGGCGATGGAAGGAAGAGGAGTCCTCTCCTTTCAGGCCCGCCATGAGAGCATAACGGGAGAGAAGCATGGCAAAAACCAGATCGGAAGAAGATTTATCGCTGAGATCTATTACAAGTGAAATATAAGTTATTGAACACGTGTTCTCAATCTGATAGAGAATTCCGTCACCAGCTTTCTCGCACTTCACTGCTGCTTCATTTTCCTTTATGTCATCAATTGAAAGAGAAGGGATGCTCACCTGCGCCGGGTAAGGCACACTTTCTTTCTCCTCTGTCTTCACTCTGTTCTTTTTTCTCTCTCTGAACTCCTTTTCCAGGAACTCCTCTTCTTTCTCAATCAGGTCGCCAACCGGCTTCACATACAACGAAAGTCGATGAGGATTGTTCACAAGATTATCAATCATCCAGTGTTCAAGCAGGCGCGGGTCTTCCTGCAAATCAGATCTGAGCCTTCCAAGCTGGGCCGACATGTCAAGCGCATCGCCCAGATCAAGATTCCGGTCCCAGGCTCTTATGCATTTGAGAAACATTCTCAGTCCGTTGGGAATTCCGCCGGCCACTTCCTGCAGCAGGAATTCCTGCCTTCTGACAGAAGCTTCCACAATATCATCTCCGATTCCATTTTCAGCTATATTCCTGATGGTATCGATGATGAAATCCCCGATTTCATCTCTTTTGTCCTCATCAACTGCACATAAACCGACTGAAAACGGAATTTCGTTGAAATCCGCACTCATTCCGCTCTGGTCTGAGACATCACTGCCGTACCTGGAATCAAGCAGTGCGGCATAAAGAGGATTCGACGGTCCTCCGAGCAGTGCATCAACAATCACAGATACCAGCAGATTATCATATGGGTTGCAGCTTTTATTCCGGCTGAGGAAACTCAGCATGAGATCTCCTTTGTCATCCGGAGATGAAGCCTGGGAATATACGGTTTCTTTCCGGGGTTCCTTCCAGCGCTCCGTATCCGGCGTTGACGGAACTTCAATGCCGCCTTCCATTGAGCACAGATACTCCTCATCAAGGAAACGCAGCTTTTCCTCTATATCCACATCCCTTCCGTAAATGAAAAGCCTGCAGTTAGCGGGAGTATAGAATTTGTCATATGCATCTTTGTAGGCCTCATATGTCAGATGCACCATTTCCCTGATATCACCACCGGAAGAATGGAAATATGGGCTGTCGGGAAAAAGATCGCGTTTTGAATGGGTTGCGACCAGACTGTCAGTCTGATTAGAGTCACCCCTCATCTCATTGAACACAACACCTTCAAAACCTTTGCTTCCGGCTCTTATTCCCTCACTCTCAAAATCCTTTCTCCTCAGCAGAGGCCGGAAAACACTGTCAGTGTAAAGCAGGAAAATGTTCTCAAAATCCTTCTTCACCGGGCTTGCAGCCGGGTATAGAGTCCTGTCCGGACATGTAAGAGCATTCATGTATGTATTGCATGACCTTGACTCAAATACAGTGAAAGGATCTTCCAGCGGATATTTTCTGCTTCCTGACAGTATTGTATGTTCAAGGATATGGAATACTCCGCTTGAATCATATGGAAGCGTCTTGAATGAATAGGAGAAGAAATACTCGCTGTCATCACATATGACATTAAACACCTGCATCCCTGTCCTGATATGTCTGTAAAGATAGCCCCTGGCTGAATAGTCCCTGAGGTCGTATTCACCTTTCAATTCAAAGCCGTGTATTGTCATAATCGGATCCAGAAGAAAAATCTATCATGCTTTGGCAACATAGGCAACAATGCCTTTTTTCATAAATATGCAGTCAGATTGAATGCCATCGTGGCACCGTAAGCGCTGAATGCTTCTTCCAGACACTTTTCCCTGTCATCTCCCCAGCTTACAGACCGTGTGATCTCATCAAGATATACAATTTCCCTGGAATGTGTGTTCAAAAGCATTGCATAGCCCTCCACGACATACACATTCTCACTGTCGGGCTGCACAGGAACATCGGACAGCCCTGCAGCGGAGATCACAACCCATTCATAAGCAGGATAATCCGTCAGGACAGAATCCATCAGTTCTTCCATGCTGCTGCCTTCAAGATCAAGGCTCTGAATTGAAACACCTTCCATGTCCAGATATGAGACAAACGCATCCCGTGCATATGATGTATTGGTAAAATTCCCGCTTTCATCAAATTCATTCATGATCACAAGCAGGGTGCTGCCATCCAGGGCCGGCCCTTTGTCATAAGTGAATTCGGCGGTGACGGATTCCGCCTCGGCAATGAAATCCGCCATGAAGTCATATCCTGTAACGGCAGCCGCCTCTTCTATCGCATCCCTGATATCAAGGGAGAAGACAACCGTGCCGCTGTCCGTCATTGCAGGATAGTACTCGACAAACCTGAAACGTCCATCACTTCCAGTGACAAAAGGAACAGTGAAAGTCTCAAATGTATTATCATGTGTGTGAACCATGAAGCCGGCATTCACGCTGGCACCGGTGACAGATGGGGAGAGCAGACCTTTTGCCCGTACTGCCCTCACAGTAACAGATGGCGCAGAAGGATCTTCCTGTGACAGTCTCAGCTCAATATTTCCAAGGTAATCGCCTGCCGCTTCAAGCAGTTCTTCTTTTGAACTGCCTTCACCTGTGAGGCCGTAACGTGCTGAAACCGCCACGGCTTCAAGAAGAGTATTGACTGCAGCAACGTCATTGTTGGCCTTATAATATTCAAGCGCCTCTTTTCTCAGAGAGGCAACCTGCGCTTCTGCTTCCATTATCTTTCTGTACTCTCCGCTTATCAGGTTGCTTATCACATCCTCGTCGGCAAAAGAAAGAATATAATACTGGTATGTGCCGTCAAATGAAATGGCCGCCGCCGTGTTGTCTATCTCAAATGAAAGATCGCTTATGCTTCCGTTCGTACTGAGCTCACGGTAATAACGGCCCACCACATCATATCCAAGATAAGATGAAATCTGGGAAAGAATATCATTGTACGCGGCATCGCGTGCGGCGGATTCGTTTATTCCGCTGCCGAATCCGACAAAACAGACAGCACCGCGCACATTCCTCCCGCCCGGATACCAGTATGGTGCATCAGAGGGATCATCCATCGTGGAACAGGATGCGAAAAGCAGCATCATGATGATGACACAGACAAAAACAGCTTTCTTCAAAACATCACTCCTATTCCGACACTTAATCTGTGCTGAACCAGCACTTCCTTACTTTCTGCGACACTGTTGAGCACGATATTCTCATATCCGGCAGACCATGAGAAAAACCGGCTGAGGCTATGGGCATAGCCGACTCTCCATGAGGCACCCCAGAGAAAGCCACGGCAGAAGCCGAGAACAATATCTGTGCCGGCATACAGACGTGCATCCTGAATGAAAGTGAAAGAACTGTCCAGCAGACTTCCGAGATAAGCATTGTATTCCAATCCGGCAAGAGCTGCAAAATAAACATCGCTGCCTGTCTGCCCTGTTTCAAATCCGAAAGAAAAATTGAAAGGATAAAGCCAGGACGTGTTCTTCACCCTCACAGCTCCGGCAGCCAGATAGCCGGGAGTGAAAACCTGGGAAAAACTCAAACTTGCCGCCCAGGAACTCCTCTTCTCAAGGGACAGCCCGGTGAAGGCCTTTTTCACATAAACAGGATCAAGCTGCACAAGACCTGTATCCTCATCGACACTGCTGACGATGAACCGGCCTGCGGCCTTGTCATTTGCCGGCAGAATCAGATCATACACATCCCCCTTCCGTGCGGAAGAAAGGGAAAATGTTGAATATGAGGAGCCATGGATATATTCCAGGACATCAGATGAAGGTCTGTCAAGGAATACCGGATAAGTGAAAAATGCCCTGACTTCACTTTCCATGCTGTTGTGAAGATCATCTCTGTCAAATGCAAGCGTATAGCCTTCAATTGTGACATAGACAGCATTTCCGTCCTCGCTGTATGAATCAACATGAAGAGTTCCGGTTCCTTCAGGAATAAGGCCTCCCTCCTCCTTGTTGATCACATCTTCAAGGTGCTGCAGGAAAATTCCGTCCGCATTCACATCTGCACCTGCAATCAGAGAAACAGCGGAAAGGGAAAGAAGAGAGAACAATAACAGATATGCTGACAGGACAATCTTCTTTACCGTCATTATTTCCTGTTCTTCACCTGGTAAGCGATGATAGAAAGAATCATGTTCACGCTCTGTGACATGACTTCAACCGAAGCCCATTCCTCAAGTGAATGGTAATTATAGCCCCCGGTGAAAAGATTCGGACAAGGGACTCCCGTCTTCTCCGCCATTCTGGCACCATCAGTACCGCCTCTGATCAGCTCGGGCTGCAGCCTGATTCCAAGCTCCTCCCCTGCGCTCAAGACAGCTT
Source organism: uncultured Spirochaetales bacterium (assembly GCA_949285145.1). Taxonomy (GTDB): domain Bacteria; phylum Spirochaetota; class Spirochaetia; order Sphaerochaetales; family Sphaerochaetaceae; genus Bullifex. The sequence goes on from CASDXQ010000038.1 coordinate 5,625, forward strand.
CAAGCGCCTCTGGATGGGCTGCATTGGCCATGGCCATATTCCGGTAGCTCACCTTTACTGCCACTTCAGCCACGGCATGATGAATGCTGCATACAGCCTGTATAAGCTCCTTCAATGCCCTGATTCTGAAATCAAAACACTCACTGTCAAAATCCCGTATGAAGATTTCCATATTGGCCTCGACATTCGTGCCGCGGATCTCTCCGACATGGTAATAACCGTAACGGCCGTCAGTTGCTTCAGGACTTTCACTATGAGGAATCGCCATGCTGATGGCAGATGCCGCACTTAGCGCATTAACAAGTTTTCCCCGTGCGGAGCCGAGATGCATTGAGACCCCGTGTATCTTTACCGTGACAGTTGCGGCATTGAAACACTCACATTCAATTTCACCCCTGCCTCCTCCGTCCATCGTATAGCAGACCTTTGAAATCTGCTCATGATAAGGGAACTGATCCATTCCGGATCCGGTCTCCTCGTCAGGCGTGAAGAACACCTCTATATCACCGTGCTTTATCTCAGGATGTTCCACCAGATATTTTACAGCTTCCATTATCTCCGCGGCACCGGCTTTGTCATCAGCTCCGAGCAGGGTCGTACCGTCGCTGGTGATTATCTTTGTGCCGATAAACGAACTGAGTGCCGGATTCTCGTTTTCCCTGATGACAGTTCCTCCTTCAAGAAGGATGTCACCTCCGCTGTATATGAAGCACCGGGCCTTGACACCGTTACCCATGACATCATCGGCAGTATCGACATGTGCCATAAAACCTATCGGAAGGACTCCGCCGCAGTTGGCTTTCAGCAAGCCCCTGACAACTGATTCCTTTCCATAACTCACTTCAAGACCGAGCTCCTCAAGTTCCTTCATCAGAGCCTTCTGCATGACAGTCTGTCCTTCCGTGGTAGGCCTCCTGACACCGCAGAGAGCCGGGTTGCTCATTGTATCAAACTGTGTATAGCGGATAAACCGCGCGCTGACGCTTTCTCTGAAATCAATCATGTGCAAAGTGTACTACAAAGAGCAGAAGAGAAAAAGACTTGATTGTGCCGCATCTTTGCTGCAATCTTCTGAGTATGGAGAAACAGAGGACTTATATAGCGATAGACCTGAAATCCTTCTATGCCTCAGTCGAATGCGTGCTGCACGGCTATGACCCGATGGATGTGAATCTTGTCGTTGCGGATGAGTCAAGAACCGACAAGACAATCTGTCTTGCAGTAAGCCCCGCAATGAAGAAATACGGCATCCCGGGACGAATCCGCCTGTTTGAAGTCAGACGTAAAAAGGATGAGATAAATATTGCCCGTCAGATAAAGGCAGGCAGACCTCTGAAAAAAGATGAAGTCCGGTCTTTCAGCGATGCGGCCCTGCGTGAGGATCCATCTCTTGCCTTTGATTTCCGCATCGTCACTCCGCAAATGGCAAAGTACATACAGTTCAGTACAATGATATATAACATATACCTCCGCTTTGTCAGTCCGGATGACATACATGTATATTCAATAGACGAAGTGTTCATTGATGTCACCGGATATCTGAGAACATATGGAATGAGCGCCCGTGATCTTGCTGTGAAAATGATACTCACAGTGTTCAATGAAACAGGAATCACCGCTGCGGCGGGAATAGGAAGCAATCTGTATCTTGCCAAAATAGCCATGGACATAAAGGCAAAGCACATACCGGCAGACAAGAATGGAGTCAGGATAGCAGAGCTTGATGAGATGAGCTACCGTCATGAGATGTGGAACCACAGACCTCTGTCTGATTTCTGGCGCATAGGCAAAGGTTATTCCAGACGGCTTGAATCCATGGGGCTTCACACAATGGGCGACATTGCCCGTCAGTCAGTGATCAATGAAGAAGTTCTGTATAAAGAATTCGGAGTGAACGCCGAACTTCTCATAGACCATGCCTGGGGATGGGAACCTTGCACGATGAAAGAGATAAAAGAATACAAGCCGGATTCTTCCTCAACCGGTCAGGGACAGGTACTCAGCAGGCCATATACCGCTGCGGAGGCAAGAGCCGTTCTCTTTGAAATGGCTGACATGCTTTCCCTTTCCCTTCTGTCAAAACGTTTTCTGACTTCATCAATATGCATCACAATAGGATACGACAGACAGTCCGTTGAAAGCGGCAATTATACCGGAACGGTGAAAAAGGATTATTATGGCAGAGAGATCCCATCCCACTCCCACGGAACAATTCCGCTCGGCTCATACACATCAGCGTCTTCCATCCTGATAAAAAAGACACTGGAGCTTTATGACCGGATTGTAAATCCTTCCATATTTGTCAGGCGGCTGAATATAACAGCGCTTGATGTCAGAAGCGAAGAAGATGTTTTTCTGCAGACGCAGACTGAACAGCTTGATCTTTTCACAGATTACCTGGAAATGGAAAAAGAAGCCCAGAAAGAAAGACTGGTGATGGAAAAGGAGAAAAGACTGCAAATGGCAGCCCTCTCAATCAAGAACAGATACGGGCGCAACGCTCTGCTCAGGGCAATGAGTTTCGAAGAAGGAGCGACAGCACGGGAAAGAAACGGTCAGATAGGAGGGCACAAAGCATGATAAATGACGAATACGGCGATATAATAAATCTTCCTCATCATGTATCAGCCCATCATGAACAGATGAGCCTTCTCAGCCGTGCAGCCCAGTTCTCCCCTTTCGCAGCCCTTACAGGTTATGAGGATGCTCTTGAAGAAAGCACGCGGAGATTTGAGGAGAGAACGCGTCTTGCGGATGAAGCCGCAGATGAATTGGATGCAGTCCTGCAGGAAATAAAATCCGGCTTGAAATCACATCCATATGCAAGCTTCACATATTTTGTAAAAGAAAATGAAGAGGAAGAGAAAGGCCATTATGAGACCGTAAAGTCCTTTGTAAGAAGAATCGACGAGACAGGGAGATATATTTTTCTGGAAGACGGAAAGACAATACCTGTCAGCGATCTGGCAGCAGCAGAAATCATCAAGGACAGAATAAGGACAAACTGACTGCTGTCCGGTGAAGACAGCATGCACCATGACGCGAAGAAATGGTGCATACCATGGCATTGACGTTTTGCTCTTATGATCCCCGTTAACTGTTCACTATTTTGAACATGGCCTTTGCCTCATCAAAAACATCATAGACAGTAAAAGCCACAAGTATAAGCGCAGTGACCACCGGAGTGCGGCCGGCTGCGGCACTTGCCGTTATTACAGAAGAAGCAATTGCCCACTGGGCAAAAGAGTCCTCATACACACTTGTCAGCCAGGAAGGAAAATCATATGAGTCACTATCTATTGTCCTGTAACCGACAACAGTCATTATCCCTGATGCAAGAATGCCGGCAGCCACTGCGGCAACACATGCAGCAGACACTTTTCCCCAGACCATAACTTTAGGCACACATGCATAGACAACTGCGGCGGTAAGCAGCACGACAGCTTTCACAACAAGCGCCTGGAGCTCGTTATAGAATTTTTTCCTCTGTTCGTTGTTCATCGCCCGGCTGTTGTCATGGAAAAAAGCCCTTGAACGTGATTCAATCTCTCCTACCTGCGCCTCAAGCTGCTCATACTCCTTCAAGGGAACAAGAGATCTTGCACTGCGCAGTATTTCCTGAGGATCACTGCTCGTAATGGAAGTATAGGAATATTTCAGATATTCTTCCCCTCCTTCTTCGGCAAGTGTCCTTGAGACAACGCTGCGCCCGTCCGGGTTGTCCATAAGAACAGCAAGTTCCTCTGCACTAAGCACCTTTGCCACATTCTCGCTCATGATGAAATCAAGCTGTTCATCAATCATCCGGGCAACCTTTCCCGCAATTTCATTCTGCCCCGCATTCTTCACAGCACTGGCATCAAGAGTGCAGCTGAAAAGAGTGGAAAGCGAAACAATTACAAACAATGCGACATTCACCCCTTTAAGGCAAAATCCTTTCACTTGATCATTCCTCCTAAGATAAAACTAAACTCACTCCCGGTCATAGCGGAAAGAAAGCATGAGTGAAAAGGAAACCCTCTCCAGCTGCCTTATTTCTTCCGAGAGGTAATTTGAAGCGGTACCGTCAGAACCTGACAAATCTCTCAGAATCACAGAAGCATCGGCAGAGAAAAAGGGGAAATCATAACAAATGCCGACCTTCATGTGATTTGAGAACCGCACCTGTCCGTCGCTGTCCAGACCGAAAGGGAAAAACACATCGGCGACAGTAACCCCGATATATATTCCCCACTGCGGAAAGATGAAGTAGTCAGCAGACAGAAAAGTGTTGAGAAAACGTATGTCATTGTCTTGTGAATGAGAAGCATAATATCCAAATCCTAGGTTCAGACGGAAATTCTCGTCAGGAGACAGGGAGGCCCCGCATCTGATTCCAGTGCTTCCATATGCAAAACTCATAAGAGAAGCAGCATCAATGCCGGCAGCAACAGAAACGGCGGACAACGGCATGGAAAGAGTACAAAGCAACACCGGAAGACATAATTTTCTCATGACTCCAGCTTACAATTTTAAGTACTCATAATTTTCACGATTATGTCCACTTTTTCCGTAAAACGGTTTGAAACCCATGCAGAACAGGATTTATGAAAAGCGGAAGTGCAAAAAAAATCTTCAGAAAGCAGTTCTGAAGATCAGGTAATGAATCAAATGTCTACTTCAGAGGCTCTCCCGGTTCAATTTCCGCCTCTTCAGGCCATCCCAGAGCTTTTCTCATCTCTTTTTCCTGCTGTGCAAACTTCCTGCCTGTGAATTTGACTTCCTCTCCTCCGCCAAGCGTAAAGCATATGCCCTGATGAAAATCATCAACCTTGCCGATTGTGTAATTTTCTATGCTTTCCCCCGCAATTGTCTGTGCCAGTCTGGCACCACCTCCGGCACTTGCCCTGACATAGAAAAGGATAGTACCGCTGAATATGACCATAACCCCTTTTATAAGATCGGCTCTATTGCCATTAACACTTATATAACCACATTTTAAGCTGAAATAATCATTGCTGGAAAGGCTTTCGCTGACTGCATTCATCGGCACGACATCCTCAATGACATGATAGATATATACAAGAATGAACAGAAAGACAAAAAGAGACCAGTAGATGATTCTGTTCTCTATCGGTGCGAACACTATGACCGCCAGCAGTGCGGGAATTGCCAATGTCACGATTTTCTTCACATCAGACCTCTCTGAAAATGATAAAAAAAATACTATTCAAAATTTGCAAATTCCACAACCTGCAGTCAACATAGGGACAAAATTTTTATCAGGAGGATGCATCTTGAAAAAAAAGATGCAGCAGAAACATGAAAATAAACTGCAGAACCGCTGCAATTGCGGCCATTGTCCTGAGTGCCCTGCTATTCATGGCAGGCTGTCAGGAACCGGTAAGAACCGGCGATCTCAAAGTCACGCTTGACGAGAAAGCAGACCGGACTCTGGCTCCATCCGGTGCTGATTTCAATATTGCTTCATACTATGTGAAGCTTACAGGCAGCACCACCGTCGATGTCACCACTGTCAGAAGCACATTCGTTGTGCAGGGCCTTCCTTTCGGGACTTACACAATTTCTGCTGAAGGAAGGAACAATGAAGGACAGGTCATTGTCAGGGGCACAAACACATTCGCATTCTCATCTGAAAACAAAAGCGCAACCGTCACTCTTAACGAACTCGTGGGAACAGGAAGCGTCAATCTCAGTTTCACATGGGATGCAGATCTCACGGAAGATCCGTCTGTCGAAGTTTACATGAAGAGCATGGACAGCAAGGAAAGCAGTCCCGAGAAAGAAAATGTCACACTTTCAAAAGGCAAAGCAACTCTCAACAAAACCGGAATCCAGACCGGCTCATACACAATCACGGCAAACCTCTATGACAACGGCATAAAAGTAGCAGGTCTCGTAGAAGCATTGAGAGTAGGCAACAATGCAACTGTCAGTGCCGATATACCGTTCAACCTTGATGATCCTGAAGGCTCATCAAGCAGCCAGATCACATTGATAAACAATGCGGGTATCCCTGTCATCTGCAAATTCGAGAACTTCAATGAAAAGACGAAAGTGGAAGCACAGAAAGAAACAACAATAAGATTCAACATTGACGGCCTTGATGAAAGCGAAGTATCGATAATCTGGTATCTTGACGGAAACCAGATAGGAACCGGTACGGAAGTGACTTTCATTCCTGAACCGGGAAAACACCGTATTGATGTCGTTGCCTCTACATCAAAGATCGGCTCCACCGGATCTGCATATGTTTCATTTGAAGCAGAACTGCCAACCACTGTCGGCCTTCCAGTACTTGCGAAAACCGTCTCAGGTTCCGATATGGAAGATATAAAAATAAGCAATGACATGCTTCTTGAATTCCTCAATGACGGCAATGTGCTTCTCATAGACAACAAGAGCAGAAAAGCCCAGGTCTGTTCAATCATAAGGAACACTCTCAGTCTTGAATCAAGCCTTACGATGGCAAATGGAGCAAAGGAAGCCGTAAAATTCAATGATGTCAAAGTACTGATCACAGACAAGTCCGATTCCGTCACATACCAGTATACTTACAACCCGTCAACCGGCACTCTGAGCAAGATCAGCGGAGACAGCGGCATGTCCACGATTTTCGACGGCACATACAAAATGACCAATGTATTCGGCATTTCCCGTCACGACATGCCGGCCGGCAAATATGGAAATGTCGCAATTTACGGACAGGTTTCAACATCAAGCACCAAAAATCTGATGACAGGATTCTACAGCGCAGGCAGCTCCTCAGTTTACAAGAACTATACGAATCTGGCTCAGAATCTTGGAGATAAAGTCGATGTCTATGCTGTTGATCCTGACGGATACGGAGCCATCTTCATCGGCACGGGAGATTCCACATTCCTGATCACAACAACCGCATATTACGACAAGTTCAAATATTTCAGGGATGAATCCATACGCTTTGACGGAGAAGTTACGGCAGCTTATCCGCTGAGAACCGACTCAATGGAGTGCAGCCGTTACGTAGTCGCTGAAGATGATACTTTCCGTTTCTTCGATACCGATAATTCACTTGCTCCGAACAAAGGTCTGAAAGAAGATACGGAAGGTAAAATCACACGAAGTGAAGGAAGCGAGCTGAATACGGTTCAGCTGCTGACTTCTGCCGACAAGAATTTCCTTTATGCGGTGAACAGCGGTAATGACAGCATATCAGCATACAGTGTATCCGGTACTGGAGAGCTTACATATCTTGGCATGACAAGTCTTCCTTTCTCTCCTCTCAAAGCCGCCATTTCAACAGACGGTGACAGAATGATTGTAATATCGACTTCAGGGACACAGCTTGCAGTTCTGAAAATCAGAACATAAAAGTGTTCAGAATGAAAATCAGAGAACTGGGCGCCCGGCGTCCGGTTCTTTTATCCATCAAGGATGTAAGGCATTTGACGGACGAATACAGAAACAGGCCGGATCTGCAAATCCGGCCTGCATGACAGTTTCCCTGCCGGGAGATACTCAGTTCTTATAAACCGGAACCGGAGTATATTCAGTGTGAAGAAGATGATGAGCCTTTTCAGAAAGAGGCTTGCCGAAAAACTCATCATAAGCCTTCATGACAGATGGGTTCTGATGACTGCAACGCACAGCTGACTTCTTGTCATCAGTATATGAACCGCTGGTTCTCTTTGAACGCACCTCATCGTCAGTTCCAAGAGGCTGACCGCCGCCTGCGATACAGCCGCCGCGACATGCCATGACTTCAATGAATTCATAAGGAGCGCGCTTGCCTTCCTGTTTTGCCTTTCTTATCTCATCAAGAATGGATTTTGCATTTCCCATTCCATGAACGACGCCGAAACGCAGGGTAGCCTTGCCTTCAATATCAAGGGCACCATGCCTGAATTCGCCGTTGCCGCGGACTGTCATGATATCAGGATCGGAAAGATCCTTGCCGGAAATCTCCTTATACGCAGTTCTGATGGCAGCTTCCATTACACCGCCTGTGACACCGAAGATGGTGGCGGCACCTGAATATTCACCGATCGGGCTGTCTGCTGCAGACTCAGGAAGAGATGCGAAATCAATGCCTCTCTGTCTTATGATTCTGGCAAGCTCACGTGTCGTGAGGACAAGATCAACATCATCATAACCGCTGCTCTTCATATGCTCGTCCCTGTGAATCTCGGCTTTCTTCGCGGTGCAAGGCATAATCGCAACAGAATATATTTTTGAAGGATCGATTCCCTTCTTTTCGGCCCAGTATGTCTTCGTGATCGCACCCTGCATCATCATCGGAGACTTTGCTGAGGAAAGATTCTCAATGAGATCAGGATAATACTTCGTCACATATTCAATCCAGCCCGGGCAGCAGGACGTGATCTGGGGCAGCACGCCACCGTTCTTCACTCTCTCGACAAGCTCGCTTCCCTCTTCCATGATGGTCATATCGGCACCGAAGTTTGTATCAAACACATAATCAGCACCGAGCCGGCGCAGAGCTGTATAGATTTTTCCGGTGGTCAGCTCACCCGGCTTGAAACCGAATTCCTCACCGAGGGCGACACGTACCGCAGGAGCGATCTGCACTGCTACGGTCTTTTCGCTTGCTGAAGCTTCCCTGAGGAACACACCTCCTTCATCGACCTCGTAAATCGCACCGACCGGACAGTGGGTCGCACACTGTCCGCATTTGATACACGGACTGTCATTAAGCGGAAGAGCGGCAGCCGGACACATCTGTGTGGCATCACCTCTGCCGATGAACTCAAGAGCGTAAACGCCCTGAAGGTTCTGACAGACCTGGACACAGCGTCCGCACTTGATACACTTGCTGGGGTCAAGAATGATTGCCTTTGTCGAGGTATCTTTCGGAAGAGTCTTTATTCTTGTCTCAAAAGGCTGTTCCCTTATGCCGTATTCGACACAAAGCTTCTGCAGCTCGCACTTATTGTTTCTCACGCAGGTCAGACAACTGGCCGGATGAGTGCTCATGATCAGCTCGAGGATTGTCTTTCTGACTTCATAAAGCTCATTGTCATGAGTGATGATCTTCATGCCCTCTGCAACCGGAGTCGCACAGGCTCTTATGATTTTTGCAGAGCCTTCCTGCTTGCAGATGCACAGGCCGCAGGAACCGAAAGGCTTAAGATCGGGATGATAGCACAGTGTCGGCACCTTGATACCGGCCTTGAGTGCAGCTTCAAGTACTGTAGAACCCTGCTCTACAGCAACCTCAACTCCCTGTATTGTTAAATGCACTAACATACTTCAATACCTCCTACTCGACTGAGAT
>CASDXQ010000039.1 GCA_949285145.1 uncultured Spirochaetales bacterium
TAGGGGGGTGACTCCTGTCGCTTTTGAATCAACAATTATAGGAGATTTTTAATCTATGTACCCTTGTTTACTTTTGTCTGCTTTTCTGAAAAGTGCCCGTGATTGAACCTGTGGCTTCCGGTGATGTGCTGTTTCCGTTGCAGGATGGGAAAAAGACCACCAGAAGACAGAGAAGAATAGATAATAATTTTACCCTTTTCATAACTTTTCTCCTTTTTTCGATTTTATATATGAAAAGGGTTGTCCAAAAAATGTTGATGTCAATGGTTATCCGTTATTTTTACGTTCTTTTCTTTTTCAACGGAAATTCGAGTTCGGTTGCAAGCACGGCTGCGAATACGAGAATGCAGCCGATCGTTTCGCTTGCGCTCATTCTTTCAGAAAGCAGTACGACACCGCCAATGGCCGCCCATACGCTTTCAAGCGAGAGCAGCAGAACCGCACGTGACGGCTGTACGTACTTCTGGCCGACAACCTGAAGCGTGTAGGCAATACCGCAAGAGAATGCGCCTGCATAGAGAATCGGAAGCCACGCTGAAAGCACTGTCGAGATGGCAGGATCTTCTGCAAGCATTCCAGGGAAAGTCACTATGCCACCGACGAAGAACTGCAGCATCGACATCGTTATTCCGTCCACATCCTTGCCAAGCGCATCGATTGCCATGATGTGGAACGAGAAGAGAAAGGCACACAGGATAAGGTAGATGTCCCCGACAGATATCGTGCTTTCCCCTCCCATGCACAGAAGATACATTCCGATGAGCGCGACAAGTCCTGCAATCCAGGTCTTTTTCTCCACTTTTTTTCCGAAAATGAGAGAGATGAACGGTACGATTATTATATAGACTGATGTTATGAAGCCGCCTTTGCCTGCACCTGAGTAGCCGACTCCTATCTGCTGGGTTACGGAAGCTGCAGCAAGCAGAAGACCGCATACAATGCCGGCTTTGAGAGTTTTTTTCCAGTATCCCGGAGTCTTCATTTCCCTCCTGATTGCGGGAATTGCGAACGGGATCAGCACGATGCCGCCGATCAGCAGTCTGATCGAGTTGAAGGTGAAGGGGCCGACAAGGTCGCTTGATACCGACTGGGCGACAAAAGAAAGTCCCCAGATGAATGATGTGAGCAGTAAAAGCAGGGCAGCGTTTCTTTCTTTCATAACAGCGCAGGATTGTAGCACAACACGGGTTTTCTTGAGAATAAGTTTCTTCTTCTGTCTTTGGCGGCAGAGAAGAAAAATTTTCAGGAAAGTGCTGTGTGAGTTTTTTGTTGACAACCCTGAAAAAGTGAAACAATAATAACTTAAACGTTTAAGTAGGAGTTCTGAATGCCGCTGACTGGTAATGATTTCATAGCTGTTCCTGATATTTCCGATACCGGTGCGATCAGAAGCATCAATGTGCTGAGCATGAGAGAGAAGGGGCTTATCGAGCTGAAGGGGGATCCTTTTATAACGCCTTCCATATATATTGACGGCAGACGTGCCGGCTCTTTCAGTTTCAGCTACAGAGACTACTGGATTCCGCAGTTTTGCTTTTCTGACGAGAAAGCCGATGTCGTTCTCACACTTCTCACTCCGCACGGCCATAAGGGATTCTGCATGGCTTTCAGTATTTCATCCAGAACCGGTGAAAAACTTGATGTCGAGATCAGGTTTGAGGTGAATCTTTCAAATCTGATGCATACTGTGAATGAATCAAAGGAAATTGATGTCAGGAAAACGGTGAGGAAATCGTCATGGGAAGATGATTTCATAATAGAGACTTTCATCGGCACTCCGTTTATCTGTTTTGCGGCAATGGGTGAGGATGCGTCCTCGAAGACAGGTTCGGACAATGGCTTCACATATATATTCTCAAAACAGCTGGCTGCGGGTGATGAATATTCGGGATGCATGTATTTCGGCATTGCCTTTGAGGAAGTCGGTGCCGTGACGGTATGCAGGGAGCTTTTGCGCTGGGACTATGACAGACTGATGGCCCAGAGCGTGAAATACCTTGAGGAACACACACTCAGATGTGAGGACCCGGCATATTCTCAGCTGCTGAACCGCAATCTCCTTTTCGCCCTGCATTATTCGCTCGGCATCACGTTTGACTCAGAGGAACTTGTCTGCATCACGAGCAGAAGTCCGCATTACTATGTCTCGGCTGCCTACTGGGACAGGGACAGCCTTCTGTGGTCATTTCCCGCAATTGCCCGTATCGATATCTCTCTTGCCCGGCGTGTGCTCGATTATGTCGTACACAGGCAGGCAAGGAACACAGGTGTCCACAGCCGCTATATTGACGGAAGCGTTCTTGAACCGGGTTTCGAGCTTGACGAGCTGGTAAGTCCCGTTATCGCGCTTGACACATACATGGGAAACGGCGGTGACAGATCGATCCTGGAAGAAAGGGAGGTGAGAAAGCTCATTGAGAAAATCCTGTGCGGACTTGAGAAATGGAAAGATGAGAAAACAGGGCTTTATGCCACTTTCCTGCAGCCTACTGATGACATGACGCATTACAGTTTTCTCCTTTATGACAATGCGCTTGTCATCAAGGCGTTCAGGATCCTTGCCGCTTTGTTTTCCGATCCTTCATACGATTATAAGGCCGGTATGCTCCATGAAAAGTGCATGAAATATTTCAATGTGGAGGGAGAATATGTGTGGGCAGTCGACGGAAACGGCAATTACGATATTTATGATGAGCCGCCCGGAAGTCTGGTCCTCCTTCCGTATTACGGTTTCTGCACTGTGGACGATCCTGTTTACAGAAAGACAGTGGAAAGGATAAACGATGCTTCATATGAATACTCTTTCAGCGGCTGTCCTTTTGCCGCAGTCGGCTGTGCCCATGCTCCGCATCCATGGGTGCTCAGCCTGATAAACGAATTCAAGGTGTTCAGGTCATCTGATGCTCTTGAGAAACTTCTGAGGGCACCTATGGATGAGAAGATCGCATGCGAGAGCATCGATGAGAATACTGGAGAGGCTGCGACCGGCAGGGCCTTCGCCACATGTGCCGGCTTCCTTGCCTGTGCATTGATGGAGGCGCTTGATGAACAGTAAGGTGAAGTATGATCCATGGGGCATCACGGTTGATGATCTCTCATGTGTCTCAGACAAGTGGGCTTCTGCGCTGTTCTTCCTTGGAAACGGACATGCAGGAATAAGGAGTAACTTACCTTTATTCTCCGGTCTTGACCGGAGTGAACGCGGCATGTTCATGGAAGGAGTGTTTGAGTATATTCGCCCAGGCATAACCGATATGGTGAATCTTCCCGAACCCTTTGATCTGAAGCTTTCGGCGGGCGGCGCTGTCCTCACTTCCTCGAGCCAGCTTTCACTCTGCTCAAGAACACTTGATTTCAGGAAAGGAATACTTACGACAGTTCTGGTTTTCGGCGGCCATGAATTCAGGATAGAGCAGTTTGTCTCCCATCATGACAGGAACATTGCGGGTATCCGCATAAGCACTGATGCCTCTCCTGATGTCGGCATAGAGGATTCCTTCTCTTGCGATGTAGCCAACATGCCGGTAAACGATGACCAGAAAACCCGCAGCGAAGAAGTCATAACCCTCATACAGGATGCAGTCACATCCTGTGATGAGAACGGAATCCTGTCTCTTTCTTTTTCCACTGTATGCGGCACACATTCATTCACTTTCACCAAGAAAAACCATGATTACGTCTGTGATGGCACTTTTGTTCATGAATCCCTTGTCAGTTTCTGCGGCGGCGATCTTTCCTCATCCGATTACGAAGAGGAGAGGAACAGATCTGCTGACGCACTCTCTTCACTCTGGCAGAGACGTGACATAATTCTGGAAGGTGCTTCCGACTCTCTGCAGTGCGCGCTGCGTTTCAATATTTTCCAGCTTATGCAGAATGCACCTTCCTGCGACATCTCAATAGGTGCAAGGGGACTGACACACGGCCGTTACAAGGGCTGCTATTTCTGGGATACCGATGTTTTCCTTCTTCCTTATTATCTTCTCTCCGACAGGAGCGTGTCAGAACATCTTGCACGCTATAGGATAAAAAACCTTGATGCGGCGAGAAAAATCTCTGAATCCCTCAATACCGGAGGAGCCCGCTATCCGTGGATGGCTTCCCTTGACGGCAGCGAGCAGTGCGAAAGCTGGGATACCGGCAAATGCGAGATGCACATCAGCGCCGATGTCGCATGGGCACTGTCACGCTATGATGCTTCATTTGAACTGTCTGAGGATGAGAGAAGGGCGATTGCAGAGGTGTATGTACAAACGGCGCGCTTCTGGCTCAGCCGTTTCACATACAGCAGAGAAAGGGACTGCTATGACCTTATTTTCGTCAAAGGTCCCGACGAGTACTGCGGGGTCACTTCCAATAATGCCTATACCAATCATATGGCAATACTGAATGTACGCCTGGCACTCAGAGCCTGCGATGAGGGCCTTATAACTCTTGAAAAAGGGGAAAGGGAAAAGTTCAATGACTTCATATTGAAGGTGAAAAGGCCTTATTCCGACAGGCTCGGCACAATCCTCGAAGACGACAATTATCTTAATCTGGAGGATGTGGATCTCGGTGCGCTCAAGGAATCCGATCAGCCTCTTTACTGGACCTATGATTACGATACCCTTCAGCGTCTCAGGGTGCTGAAGCAGCCTGATGTCCTGCTGCTTTATCTTATGCAGCCGTCTCTTTTCACATCTCAGGAAGCAGAGAGGGCATGGGATGAGTATGAGGCAAGATGTGCGCATGATTCAACTCTTAGCTGGCCGCTGCATGCCCTGATCGCTTACAAACTCGGCAAAGGAAAGGAAGCCTGGCAATACCTTCAGAAAAGTCTTTTTCTCGATCTTGAGAATCTTATGCAGAACACTCACAGCGAGGGCCTTCATATAGGGGCAATGGGAGCAAGTCTTGAAGCTGTGCTTTACGGCCTGCTGGGTCATGCCTTCTCCTCTGATGAGAAGAATGACAGTCCGGTTCAGCTTCCTGAGTGTGTCTCACATGTGTCGTACTGTTTCCTTGAGAAAGGGAAGTTCAGGTGCCGGCGGGTGTGAAGCACAAGAATTTGTTTGACAAACGGTGAAAGCTGGAGGAGAATATACTTAAGCGTTTAAGTAGGAGATGTATATGGCACACAGAATCAACATGAAGGATATAGCCAGGGAAGCGGGAGTGAGCGTCGCCACGGTTTCCTACATCATAAACAAACGCAGTGATCAGAGTATTGCTCCCGATACTGTCGCCCGTGTCAATGAGGCGATAAAAAAGCTTGGCTATGTACCGAATCTCGGGGCCAGGGCACTTGCCAACCGCAAGACGAGACTGATAGGTCTTGTCATACCGCAGGCTGAGACAGGTAGCAGGATGATGCTTGAGAATTCGTTCTACGGTGAGTTCATTGCGGTTCTTGAAGAAGCTCTGAGACAAAGCGGATACAGTCTTCTGCTCAGCGGGGAAGATGTGAACAAGAGCTATGTGGAACTTGCCCGTGAGAGAGCACTTGACGGTATTGTCGTTGTGGGACTTCCCGCAGATCAGGATGCACGTCTTCTTCTTGAAGAGAACATTCCGCTCGTGTTTGTCGATTCCTATCTTGAAGGCAACGCTTATTCAAGCGTGAACATACAGGATGAGGAAGGCGGTTATCTTGCATGCGACTATCTTATAAAGAACGGGCACCGGAACATCGCATTCGTCTCCGGCTTTCTCTCTCAGGAAGGGGTAAACCGCAAGCGTTTCAGAGGATACGGGAAAGCTCTCCTTGAGAACGGCATTGAGGAAAAGAATGAGTATGTCCTCAGCGGCAGAATCTCGTATTCATACGGAATCGAGGCCGGACGGCAGATAGCTGCCATGAAAGAGCGGCCATCTGCTGTTTTCGCAACTGCGGATATTCTGGCTCTTGGAATAATGAGGGGGCTGAAGAGTGAAGGTCTCAGCGTTCCCCGGGATGTGTCAGTGATCGGTTTTGATGACGGCTTCCTTGCCCTGAGTGCAGAACCATCCCTTACAAGCATCCATCAGGATGCAGGGCAGAAAGCCCGCGTGACGGCACGGCTCCTCTTCGCCCAGATAGACAAAGGCGCAGCCTGCATTGAGAATCTTGTTCTTCCTCTGTCCCTGACTGTCAGGGACTCGGTAAGAAGGATATAGAGTTTTCCGAAGCTGTGCGAGAACTTCGGAAAACAGAGATTTTTTGTATATCACTATGGATACATGGGTATTCTAGTGACTTCAGCAAAGCTTGTACAGGTCAAAACCTGTTTGGAGGTAAATATGGGAAAAACTAAAAAAGCTTTGGTGTTTGTTCTTCTGTCATTGCTGATCGCCGCTCCGCTTTTTGCAAACGGCGCATCGGAAAGCGGTGATGATGTGGTCACTATCAGATTCGAGCAGTTCTCAGGTTCTGACGGAACCGGCTCCGGAGAGGCACTCAGACAAATGATTGCCGTCTTTGAAGAGCAGAATCCTGATATAAAGGTCGAGCTCCAGGCAATCGGCTATGATGATTATTTCACTCAGCTGCAGAGCAAGGTCGTAGGGCAGAACACTGCGGATGTATTCGAACTGAATTATGAGAACTTTGTCTCATATGCAAGTCAGGGTGTTCTTGCTGATATCTCCGGCTATCTCGGGGATACCAGCGGTTTCAACCAGACTGCGCTTGAGGCTTTCAACTATAACGGAATTCAGTACGGTGTACCAAACTCATTCTCAAACTGCGTTCTTTTCTACAACAAGGATCTCTTTGATCAGGCAGGCGTCGCCTATCCGACAGATGACTGGACATGGAGTGATGTCGAGACTGCCTCAAAGCAGATAATGTCAGCTCTTGGAGAAGGAATCTGGGGCTTCTACAGACCTCTTACATTCAATGAGTTCTATAAAGGCGTTGCCCAGAACGGAGGCGCCCTCATGAGTGAGGACGGCAGTGCATTCACCGTCAATACTCCTGAAAATGTGGAGACAGCAGAGATCATGGCAGGCTGGCAGATTGATTCACATATCATGCCGACAGAAGCTGAGATGGGCGGCATGGGCGACTGGGACCTCTTCAAGAGCGGCCGTCTTGCAATGCTTGTGACAGGAGTGTGGGCATTCACGGATTTCAGCGCCAACTGTTCTTTCGACTGGGATATTACGATTGAGCCGGGCAACACAGCCAAAGCAACTCACTTCTTCAGCAACGGCTATGTGGTAAGCGCGGACAGCGAACATAAGGAAGAGGCTACGAAGCTCGCACAGTTCCTGGCAGGAAGCAGCGAGGCATCCGCAATAAGAGTTGCCGCAAGCTGGGAGCTCCCGCCTGTTACATATGAAGATGTCCTTTCAAGTTATCTTGAGATGACTCCTCCTGAAAACAGGGAAGCCGTATTTGAATCTCTTGACTACCTCGTTCCGCCTCCGGTTGTTGTCCAGCAGGCTGAAATGAGTGCGATCATTGACAGCTATCTGCAGCAGATCCTCTACGGCAGCATGAGCGCACAGGATGCACTGGATGCATGTCAGGCAGAACTTGAAAGCAAAATAAGTCTGTAGTTATCACAGATTCATTCCCGCCCGGTCCTGATGCGGATCGGGCATGATATAAAGAGGTTCAATATGGCGGTAAAAGGCAGAAGCGGAATCAGGAGGGCACTTCCTTTCCTGCTTCCTTCATTGGCCGGGGGACTGCTCTTTTCTCTCCTCCCGATAATAATATCATTGTTTCTCAGCCTGACGGACTGGACAGGCATGACTCCGATCAGTCTCAATCCTGTTTCCTTTCTGCCGTTCATCGCCAGTAATTTTGTAGGTCTTGACAATTTCTCGGTCATACTGACGACAAGCGAGTTCTGGACCGTACTGTCACACAATCTGTACTTCATAGTCCTGTATCTGCCGCTCATGCTCGTTTTCAGCATGACATGTGCGCTGATCATAAATTCAGAAAGACATGGCAGCCGGGTATACCGGGTGCTGTATTACATTCCCGTTCTCACAAGCTGGGTTGCGGGTGCCCTGATCTGGAAGTGGCTGCTGAGTCCTGTATACGGCCCTGTCAACAATTTTCTTGCCATCTTCGGCATTGAAGGACCTATGTGGCTGCAGAGCGAAGTCTGGGCAATGCCCTCAATCGTACTTGCATCCGTATGGAAGGATATGGGCTTTTACGGAATGATCCTCCTGGGGGGACTCAAGGCCATAAACACCGAATATTACGAGGCTGCGGAAATAGACGGGGCCGGGCGGTGCCAGATCTTCTTCCGCATAACGCTTCCTCTGCTGTCCTCAGTCATATTCTATGTGGTCATGCTTTCTCTCATAAATGCATTCCAGCTTTTCCCTCAGGTGATGGTGATGACGACCAATGCCGGGCCGAACGGCGCGACGGAAGTCATGGTGGAGAGAATATACAAATATGCTTTCCGTTTCGGGAAGATGGGGTATGCGGCGGCATTCTCCTGGCTGCTGTTCATCGTGATCATGATTTTCACGCTTTTCCAGAAACTGGGGGAAAGGTTTGTAAGCTATGACAATTAGAAAATGTCTGCAGAGCATTGCTTTCCATATCCTTGCCGCCCTTATATCGGTAATCGCACTTGTTCCGTTCCTGTGGATGATCTCCACATCGCTCAAAAGCAGCGGTGCGCTCCTGGCTGTCCCGATACAGTGGATACCGGAGGAACCGACACTGCAGGCATATGTGAGGCTGTTCTCCCTTACCGGAATACTGAGAAGCATAGTCAATTCCTTCATCGTCACTGCCGGTGCCGTCGTATTCACGCTTGCCAGCAGCTCGCTTGCGGCTTTTGCTCTCTCAAAAATAGAATTCAGGGGCAGGGAAGGCGTGTTCATGCTTTTCATTGCATCCATGATGCTGCCCAGTCAGGTTCTATTCATACCGCTGTACCTCATAATGAACAATCTGGGACTTGTCAACAATCTCATTGCGATAATACTGCCGTATCTGTTTCAGGCATTTGCTGTTTTCATGCTGAGACAGCAGATGATGAGCATCCCCGATACCTATCTGGATGCTGCTGCCATAGACGGTGCCGGTCTTCTGCGTTCTTTCATCACGGTGTTTCTGCCGATGTGCCGGACTGCGCTTGTGACGCTTGCGATCATAATCTCAATGAATGCATGGAATGATTATCTGATGCCGCTTGTCATTCTCACATCAAGTGAGAACTACACGCTGCCGATCATTCTGAATTCCCTGAGCGGACAGTTCAAGACAGGCTATGATCTGCTCATGGCCGGAAGCCTTGTTTCAATAGTTCCTCTGCTTGTTGTGTATATAGTTTTCCAGCGTTATTTCGCATCGGGCCTTCAGGTGGGAGGAATCAAAGGATGAACATAAGACTTGAACTTCCTCCTGTCAGAAGTGTGTGGGGCTTCGGTGAGAGGTATGATCTTACGGATCATATCGGGGTGGAGATTGTCAACCGGGTAGAGGAGAAATTCACGCATCAGGGCGAGAAGACATATCTTCCGCTTCCCATTGCGGTTTCATCAGAGTTCGCAGTCCGTGTGGACACGGACAGTGTCTTCACATTCACTTTTTTAAATGAAGGCGGTCATACCGTGATGGAACTGAGCGGCGATGAGCTGTCAGATGATGATGTGAAAACAGCATACGGGAAGCCACGGGATACAGTCGCACAGCTGATCGGCGAAGTCTGCAGGGTTCCAGACTGGGTTTTTGCTCCGTGGGCAAGTGCCAACAGATGGACAAGTGACGAGGATGTCATGAAATTCCTCGATGATGCAGAGCGTTACGGCTTCAGCTTTTCCACTCTTGTCCTTGAAGCCTGGAGCGATGAGGCCACATTCTATACCTTCAAGAGAGAATTCAGGGATCCGGCCGCGTTGTGCCGGCGTCTTGAGGAGAAAGGAATCCATCTCCTTCTCTGGCAGTGCCCGGTTCTCAAGGTTGAGGAAGGGTTTTACAATGATCAGCTTGAGAAAGACATATGTTACGCAAAGGAGAACAATCTTCTTGTGAAGAACAGTGACGGAAGTTTCTATACTATTCCGGAAGGGCACTGGTTCCAGTATTCATATGTTCCCGATTTCACGAATCCGGATACGCGTATGTGGTGGATGCAGAAGAGGCAGAGTCTTATTGATGCGGGCATCTCCGGTTTCAAGACCGACGGCGGCGAATTCATACTCAGTGACGACACTGTTTTCTTCAACGGCATGAGCGGACGCCAGATGCGTAACCGCTACCCTGATGAATACATATCAGCATACCTTGAGTATATGAATGACGGCATGATCACTTTTTCCAGATCCGGCTACAGGAATGCAGGTGGCAACTCATGCTTCTGGGCCGGTGATCAGATGAGTTCTTTCGATGAACTGGAACCGGTATTGCGGGCAGGCCTGAATGCTGCCGTTTCAGGGGTGTTCTGGTGGGGCTTTGACATAGCGGGATTCGCAGGTCCCATGCCGTCGGCGGAACTTTACCTGAGAAGCTACATGCTCTCTGTCTTTGTCCCGATAATGCAGTGGCATTCCGAACCTGTGGGCGGACAGTTCAGGGAGTTCATGAAAAGCGGAGATGAGATCAATGACAGGAGTCCATGGCATGTGGCTGAATACCGCAACTGCCCTGAGGTTGTTGATATCTGCAGGCACTACAGCGATATGAGGATGAGACTTCAGGAGTATATAATCAGCGAGGCGCATTTCAGCCGGGAGAACAGAGAACCGCTCATGAGACCGATGTTCTATATGTATCCTGATGATGAGGCTGTGCAGTGCGTATATGATGAATTCTTTTTCGGCCGCAGCCTGCTTATCGCACCGGTACTTCATGAAGGAGTGAAGGAGAGGACTGTCATTCTTCCTGAGGGAGAATGGTATGATGTCCAGCGCGGAGAGATCATAAAAGGACGGCTCTCTGTTTCCAGAGTATACGAACTGGATGAGATCGGAATTTTCATCTCCCTTCCTGAAGGCAAGAATCTTATAAATATGTTTGGAAAATAAGCAGAACGGGTACTTCTTTTTTCTGTAAAAATTCAGTTTAATGTATAAAAATACACTGTTCATACATTTGCATTGCTGATATACTGGGTTATCCTCTATAGGACGGTGGTGCATATGAAAAAAACATTTTGTATTCTGGTTGCTCTTTTGCTGAGTTTTTCACTTTTTGCCGGCGGCGCTTCTGAAAGCGGCGTTGACAATTCCCTCAATGATGTTCTTGAGAAGGGACAGTTTGTTCTCGGTCTTGATGATTCATTCCCTCCGATGGGATACCGTGACGAGAACGGCGAGATCGTCGGATTCGACATAGACTGTGCGAGGGAAGTGTGTAACCGTCTTGGTGTGGAACTTGTTCCCCAGCCGATAGACTGGAACAGCAAGGAACAGGAACTCATGACAGGAAACATCGACTGCCTGTGGAACGGTTTCACCATCACGGAAGAAAGAAAGGAGAACCTGCTTTTCTCTGATCCGTATGTGAAGAATGCACAGGTTGTCGTAGTCAATGCATCCTCTCCTTTCAATACTCTTGAAGATCTTTCAGGCGGGTCGATAGGTGTACAGGCAGGTTCCAGTGCCGAGAGTGCGATTGAGGATACTCCCGATTTTGCTTCTTCAATCGGTGAGATCATCCAGTTCAAGGAAAACCTCACGGCTCTCATGGATCTTGAGATCGGCGGGGTTGATGCCGTTGTGATGGATCTTCTTGTCGCAAATGACAACATCAACAGGAGCGGCAAGGATTTCAGGATTCTTGACGAGACTCTTGCCGATGAGGAATACGGCATAGGATTCAGAAAGAATGATGTTGCATTGAGGGATGCTGTACAGGGCGCGCTTGATGACATGGCCGCAGACGGAACTCTTGCCTCGATTGCGGAGAAATGGTTCGGTGCCGATATAACGGTGGTCGGAAAATAAAATGGCACAGATGCTCATGCTGATGCTGGAAGGAACTCTTACCAGCCTCAGGATTTTCTTTCTCACGCTCATTTTCTCCCTTCCGCTCGGCTTTGTTGTTGCGAAAGGGAGAATGAGCCGTAACTGGCTTCTCAGAAGCGTTGTGAATCTTTATATACAGATTATGAGGGGAACGCCTCTCATCCTGCAGCTCATTTTCGTCTATTTCGCTCCATTTTACATATTCGGGGTGTCGTATGACAGATTCACTGCAGTGATCATTGCATATGTGGTGAACTACAGCGCTTATTTTGCCGAGATATACCGCTCGGGACTGCAGTCAATAGAAAAAGGACAGTATGAGGCATCGCGTGTCCTGGGATTCTCGAAAGCACATACTTTCTTCTTCATCGTGCTGCCGCAGGTCATCAAGAGGATACTTCCATCTCTTGCAAATGAAGTGATCACGCTTGTCAAGGATACCGCACTTGCGCAGACCATAGGCGTTGCGGAGCTTTTCCGCGTTGCACAGAATGCGTCCGCCCGCGAGTTCTCGACCGTTCCAATATTCGTCGCCGGTATTTTCTATTTCGTGATGAATTTCATCGTGAGCAAGGTCTTTGACCTGTTTGAGAAGAAACTTTCATATTACAGGTGATGTCCATGATGCTTGAAGCTAAAAATATAAGAAAATCATTTGCTGCTGCCGAGATACTTAAGGGTATATCTTTCACTCTTGACAAGGCTCAGGTGCTTTCCATAATAGGGCCTTCCGGCAGCGGAAAGAGCACGCTGCTGAGAATCGTGACACAGCTGGAGAAAGCTGACGGAGGATCTCTTGTCATCGATGATATCCCTCTTTTCAGCGATACTCCTTCCGGCTGCGTTTACAATAAGGAGAACATGAAGGCTGCATCCCGCAAGACAGGACTGGTATTCCAGAACTTCAATCTTTTTCCTCATTTCTCGGTTCTCAGAAACATTACTGAGGCCCAGCGTGCGGTCCTCGGAAGAAGCCGTGAGGAAAGCGAGGCAAAAGCTTTCGCTCTTCTGAAGAAGATGGGTCTTGAAGACAAGGCGGAAAGCTATCCTTACCAGCTTTCCGGCGGACAGGCACAGAGAGTCTCCATCGCAAGGGCTCTTGCAATGGATCCTGAGATCCTTTTCTTCGATGAACCCACAAGCGCTCTTGATCCCGAGCTTACGAGGGAGATTCTCTCTGTCATCAGGGAGCTGAAGGAAGAGAAGATGACAATGGTTGTAGTCACGCATGAGATGAGTTTTGCAAAGGGTATTTCCGACAAGGTCATCTTCATGGACAAGGGCGTGATCGTGGAAGAAGGGGAAGGGGACGAGCTTTTCACAAACCCCAGGAATGAGAGGACCAGGCTGTTTCTCTCAAACTACGACTGACAGATCTGCTGCATGAAAGCGGCAGCAGCTTTTACGGTTTCAATGCAGTCAGAGGAATGACATATACACCATCTTTCCTGCGGTACGCGGCATTTGAGAGGCCACATATCACAGCGAGGAATGCAGGTGCGTTTTCAGCATTGTCTTCTCTGATTTTCCTTTCTGTTTTCAGCAGATTCTCAGCGGCTTTATCAATCTGTGATGCACCAAGTTTGATTTCAAAAGCTCCCCAGCGCCCGTCTTCAAGTTCAAGCACAGCATCTATTTCCCTGTTTGAATAATCCTGATAATGGTAAAGATTTCCATTCAGGGAGCGGGCGTATATGTCAAGATCATGCTCAGCCAGTGATTCAAACAGAAATCCGAACGTGTTCAGATCTCCAATAAGCTTTTCAGGTGTCAGCGATAATAAGGCGCATACAAGAGATGGATCTGTCAGGTGTCTTTTGGGTGCCTGTTTAAGCCGTTTCTTTGAACGCGCAGAAAATGTAAAGGCATTCTGATCTTCTATGAGAAAACTACGCTTAAGAATTTCAAGATACTCATTGACAGTTTCCTGCGTGATGTCCATATCTGTTGCAATACTGATATCTGTTCTCAGTTTTGAAACAGACGCGGTGGCGGACTCATTTCTCGCAAGAGATTCAAGGAGGAATCTCATTTTCCTTCCATCCCGGAAAGAACGGTTATCATCTATCCTTGGAAGATCTTCTTCCAGAAAACTTGAAACGTAATCTCTGGCATTCTGCAGTGCAACGTGCTCTCCGGCATTCAGAATTCCAGGCCAGCCGCCGCGTGTTATCAGCATTGCGATTTCCCTTATATCAATCTCACCTGTCATTGCATCGGAAAAATTACCATCAAAAAGATCTTTTACAGATACTTTTCCAGTTGAATTTCCGGTTTCAAACAGACTCATGCTGCGCATTCTGAGTTTTGTTATCCGTCCTGTGCCGCTGTGCATTATACCTTTGATGCGCGGTGTAGAGGATCCTGTGAGAATGAACTGTCCGTATTCTCCTCTTGCATCGACTTCCATCCTGACTGCATCCCATATTCCGGGAGCCTCCTGCCATTCATCGATCAGGTGATGTGTTTCACCTTCAAGTGCAAGCATGGGATTTTCTCTTGCAAGCATTCTGTTGCTGAAGTTGCCGGCAGGAGAACCGACCAGAAATGAACTTTGAGCCTGCTCCTGACATGACCATGTCTTACCGCACCATTTGGGGCCTTCGACACATACGGCACCCTTCCAGCTAAGACGGTCTTTCAGCTGTGCATCAATCAGTCTTGGCATATAGTTCTTATTTTTTTCCATAGAGATATATTACTGTCAAATTGGCTGTAAAACAAGGCATCATGTAAAATTTTATATTTCCATCATGAGAAATTTTACATTATCATCATGAAAAAATCTGAATCACTGCTTTGGTTGTGAGCGATGACAGCTGGTACATCAACAGACTGCCATTTGTTAATACGGCAGACATCATTTTCAATGGTCAGGCTTATGAACTTAATATGCTATTGTGTGCAAACATATTCATTTTGAATAAGAATGGAAAAATTGTACTTACAATCAGGTACTGAGGCCTTGCAGAAGGATGAATGATCATTAGCAATCTATTTTTTAAAGAAGAAGCTGTTATATATTTTTGCACGGTTTCTTGAAAATGAGAATGATATGCCGCTGTGCTGAAATCAACATCATGGAAATGGTCTGGGCACATGTCTTTATTTTCATGATTTTACGGAGATTTGGAATTATAGGTAGAAATCTCCGTAAAGTTGTGATATTCTTTGTGCATGATCAAACGGATGATAGAACAGCAGATAACCCAGTCAATGAAAGATTTTCCTTCTGTCACTATATATGGCCCCCGCCAGTGCGGAAAGACAACAACTGTAAGAAATCTTTTTCCTGATTTCAGCTATGCGAATCTGGAAGATATGAATGTACGACGCCTTGCTGTTGATGATCCCGTCGGTTTTTTCGCCCGGTTCCCGGAGCCTGTCATAATCGATGAGATCCAGCGTGTGCCTGAACTGCTGTCCGCAGTTCAGGTCAGAATTGATGGAAACGGGAAAAAAGGGCAGTACATTTTCACCGGCAGCCAGCAGATAGCATTGAAAGCTGCTGTTGCCCAGTCTCTTGCCGGAAGAACCGCAATACTCAACATGCTGCCTCTTTCTCTCAGGGAACTTGAAAACGAAGGAGTCAGACTTGACAGGGATATCCAGCTTCTTGCCGGGAATATGCCGTATCTGTTTGCGAATGCTGGAATTTCTCCTTCCGAATATTACAAAAGCTATATCGAGACTTATCTTGAAAGAGATATAGCCATGCAGAATCAGTTACATGACATGGCAGCATTTGAGAGAATGCTGCGCCTGCTTGCTGCCAGAACAGGGCAGTTGCTTAACGAGTCCTCTCTGGCTTCTGATACGGGAATAAGCACAAAGACACTTAAAGGATGGCTTTCCATACTTGAATCCACCCATATCATTTACATTCTGAAGCCATGGTATTCATCAAGGACAAGTCAGGAAGTGAAGACTCCGAAAATCTATTTCTGTGATACCGGAATAGCCTCTTATCTGCTTGGCATTGAGACTCCGGCCCAGATGAACCGTGATCCTCTCATGGGACAGCTTTTTGAGAATCTGGCAGTTATGGAGGCTTTGAAGGCTGAGTATGACAACAACATCATTGACAGTCTGTTTTTCTTCCGCAACAGCAATGGTGTCGAAGTCGATCTCATACATAAGAGGCCTGAAGGAATGAATCTGTTTAAAGTGAAATCCTCAATGAGCATCAGCAAGGATTTTCTCAAGGGAATCAGTTTTTACAGAAACAAATACAGTGCTGCATCCAGCAATGTCATATATGCGGGTGAAAACTGTCCTGAATATCTGGGAAGCGGCTTTGTCAATTTCCATGACATTTATGATCTTTTTGTGCCCAAAACGGAGAAGTTCAGGCTGAATATCTGACTGGGGCATAGATGCCTGTTTTCTATAAATATGTTATGATTTGCTCAGTAAAATCCGTTTGGAGGGTAGTTCTTTGCAAGACCGATACGAAAAACTTCTTGATTCCCTGCTGGCAATGTCTGATGAGACAGAAGTAGTTGAATTCAAGAAGGCCAGTGATCATTTTGATTATGACAAGACAGGAGAGTATTATTCAGCATTGAGCAATGAAGCGAATTTGCGCGGCTTGAATGTGGCTGGCTAGTATTCGGTATTGACAACAAAACACATGCAGCTATCGGGATAGCTTTCTTGAAAGATATCAGAAAACAGAATGAACTCAAAAAGAATCTTGGTGAACACCTGAGTATGAATATGAACCTTCATGACATTATTGAGGTTAGCAAAGATGGAAAAAGAGTTGTAATGCTTAAGATACCGGCGGCGCCTGCCGGTATCCCCGTGGCATATAAAAGAGCCTGCTACGGACGTGACGGGGAGTCTCTTGTGCCACTTTCACTGGATAAGATTGAAAGGATAAGAAGTCAGAAAAAAGAAGACTGGAGTGCCGGAATTGTGGATGCTGCATCTTTTGATGATCTTGATCCTGTTGCAATTGCGGCTGCCCGTGAAGGATACAGACGAAGATATCCAAACAGGGCAGAAGAACTTAACGGCTGGGACGACAGGACGTTCCTCAACAAAGCAAAGCTTACAATCAAAGGCAGGATTACGAAGACTGCACTGCTTCTGCTTGGAAGAGATGAGGCTTCAGTGCTCATTGACAGCAGGATTGATCCCAAGATCAGACTGCTGATCAAGGATGAAAGAGGTGATACAACAGATTACTGTATCTGTACGACGCCTTTTATCCTTTCAATCGAAACTATCGCAAACAAAGTGCCAAATTCGACATATCAGTATCTGAGGGATAATTCCCTGATTGCAGAAACTGTGACCAAGTTTGATCCATTCATCATAAGAGAGGCTCTGTGCAACTGCATCGGACATCAGGATTACCTGGCCGGATGGCGGATTGACATTATTGCCAGAGGTGACCGTCTCACTTTGGTCAATGCAGGATCATTTATTCCAGAAAGTGTGGAAAAGGTTGTCATTCAGGATGCTCCGGAGCCTGATTACCGGAATAAATTTCTTGTTGAGGCTATGACGAATATAGGTCTTGTCGAGACGGTTGGGGGAGGTATACGTAAGATGTTCGCAATCCAGCAGAATAAAGGATTCCCTCTGCCTGATTACAATCTGTCTGATAATAAGGTGGAAGTTGTCATAACGGGAAAAGTGGTTGACAAAGACTTTGCAGATATCCTCATGAGAAATACAGACCTTCCTATTGAGGATTCCTCCTTCTTGATAAAGTCTCAAAGAAAAAACGTCTGTCTAAAGACGAGGCAGACCGGCTGAGAAAGAAAAAGCTGGTGGAAGGCCGCTATCCAAATCTGTTTATTTCAAAGAATGTTGCTTCCGTGCTTGGGAAGAAGGTTGAATACTCATTGCAGAAAGGTCTGGAAAATGAGAGTTGTACCAATATGATTCTTGAATCTATCAAGGTGCATAAATCGTTGACTCGAAAAGAAATTGAAAAGCTTGTTGCCGGTGTGCTTTCTTCCAATATGACAGAAACACAAAAGCGTAATCGAATTGATTATATTTTAAAGCAGATGCGGGAAACTGGACTGATTGTCAATGAGAAGAGAGGCCAGATATCTTTATGGAAATTAAACCAATAACAAGGTGTTCCGGATAAAATTCCGGATAAAATTCCGGATTGTTTTCTATAAATATTTACTTCATCAGCTTTTATATATCTGAAATTGTGCTTATGTTTTACCTGGTTTTTCGATACTTCTGCTTGCTGCTGTTAGGCTTATCTGGGATTGTTCGCTCTATGAGATTTGCTTCAAGTGCCGGGTCAAGATAGTTTTTGCGGAATGTAGGACGATGGGAAAGTCCCAATCGCTTCATGATTTCAGATGCCGGAAGAGCCTCATCTCCAATGGCCGTCAGCAACCTTCGGACGGGGCCATCAACTTGGTCGGTATCTTGGTCGCTGACTTGATCGGTGATGTTTCCGGCAACAGACATTTCCTTCAGGCTGTCCCGTATGATTTCAAGCATCAGTTCGACGAAACAGGAACTGTCAGCCAGTGAATCCGCCTTATTGAGCGCATCATAGTATTCTTTCTGCCGGGACTGGATTAGATCTTCAATGGGAAGCCAGAAGAACAGATCTTTCCAGTTTCCAAGAAGAAGAGTATGCCACATCCTTCCCATCCTGCCGTTACCGTCAGCAAATGGATGGATGAATTCGAACTCATAGTGGAAAACAGAGCTTTTGATCAGTGGATGGAGTCTGGACTTCTTGTACCATGCAATGAGATCTCTGATCTGTCCAGGCACAAACTCTGCCGGAGGCGCCATATGTATGACCTTTTGACCATTGAATACCCCAACGCCACGGGTGCGGAACTTTCCATTCTCTGGAATTAGGCCGGCCATCATCAGCTCATGGGCTTTCAGCAAGTCATGAACAGAAAGAGGATCAAGTTCCAGCATGAGCTCGTATGCCTCATATGCGTTCCTGACCTCTCTGATCTCATTCGGGTTCCCGAGGACGCGTTTCCCATCGATAATAGCAGTCACCTGATCTATAGTGAGCGTGTTGTTCTCGATTGCGAGGGATGAGTGGATAGTGCGGATACGGTTCTTCCGCCTCAGGTGTGGTGTGACATGACCTTCCTGCATGACGGAGATTCTTCCGATCTCCTCACTGATTTCAGAGACAAGGACGGTCATCTCATCTGTAATTGTCAATGGTGGTTTATATGCATTCATAGCCATTTTCTCGCTCTTGCAACCGTGGCACAACAGACATCATTTTTCTCTGCGATATACTGATACGTGGCAGTTGGAACACGGTGTATGATGTTCTTCACTTTCTTCTGAACAAGTACTGTTTGGAAAAAAGGACTGCGAGGATGAGAACATTCGTGTCAATCAGTATTCTCACTTACTCTCAGCCTCGTTTCTCATTTCGGAGATGTGGCTGATCACTTCTTCATCTGTTTTTAGTCCGGCTTTTTTTGCTTCTCCCTTCATCTCCTGCTGAAGCATCTGCATTGCATAGACTGCGGAATTAACAATACGGACTGTATTTCCTTCAACAATGAATGAAACCCTGTCTCCATTGGAAATTCCGAGAATGTCTCTTACATCCTTTGGTATAGTAATCTGGCCCTTAGACATCACTTTTGCATTATCAATGAAAGCTGTCATCAGCAATTACCTCTATAAAATAGGAAAAGTAGGATAATTCCTACTTTTATTATAATCACAATCCAGCAAAAGACAATATTCCGAATTCAAGGATGAAGTCTTTGATGTGGGAGATAATCTGCTTCTTGAGATCTTTTTCTTGCATGAAGCTCCCTAAAGGATGAGGAATGAATTCTGATACATCTTTGCATCACAAATGGTGTCTGTATCACTGTAGTAGAGTCTATTGAAACGGAGGTGAGCATGACAGTTGGATATATCAGTGTCAGCACCACTGACAAGAATCCTGCAAGATAGGAAGAAGCTCTTAGAAAACACGGAGTGGAACGTGTCTTCGAAGAAAAGATCTCAGGCAAGGATATGAACCGCCCTAAGCTGAATGAGCTTTTGGATTTTGTGCGTGAAGGTGACATCGTAATCGTTGAGTCTTATTCCCGTCTTGCCAGATCTACAAAATATCGCCTCTTCATCATCGACAAGCTTCAGGAAAAGAAGGTATCCTTCATTCTCTCTGAAGGAGAACAGCGATACGACCACACCGTAAAGAAAGCCAATGCCTACAACCTTCGCTGGTCTTTCCTGTTTGGGCGGGAGCATATACTTCAGCGTTAGGCTGAGGGCATAGCAATTGCAAAAGCATATGGCAAGTACAAAGGGCGCAAGCCTATTAGCAAATCAGCCGACTGGAATTATGTCATAAGGCTTTATAGAGCTAAGGAGATAACCTCGACCCAGGCAAAGAGGCGATTAGGCTTGAGCCATGCTACGTTCTACAGGATGCTTAAAGGGTAGCGCTATCTGACAATGCGCTTGTCATAGAGAGAGCGGAGAATCTCCATATCGGATGCCCAACACCTGACAGCCTGGCTCATGTCCCTGTTGGTAACAGAACCGTTGATGTCAATGAAAGTGTTCAGATAACTGAGAATTCGATGGTATGACACGCCCCGGACATTCAACGCAATCAGAATCCTTATCCTTTGCTCTTGAGTGAGGCAGGATTGCTGGTTCACTTCATATCCTGCCTTTTTCAGAACGGACTCGGCAGCCCACATATCAGTAGTGGTTTTGTAGCCAAACTTTTTCCCATCGTAAAGGAAACAGTTGAAGACCTGATATTGGTTGTCCTTGATTAGATTGTAGATTCCGTAGAATTCATTAGTGTACATGAAGACTTTCTTGCACTGTTTGCAGTAGTAAGCTTTCAGATTCTTGGTAAATGGAGTGGAACCATAGACGTCCTTAATCAGAACTTCAAGAGTAACTCCTACCATCTGATGTCCTTTCTTAAGGCACTTGAATGTGTTCTCGACAATGATGATTGATGACAGCTGACAATAGATTCTGTCTCCTTTATTGATGACTTCGCTTGAAGGAACCATTTTGCCAGGCGGCTTAGGAAATGTCGGTATTTGCTGTTTGACTCCCGAAGTTTTCTGTTCTGGCTGAGGGCCTCCAAACAGAATGTGATTCACCTCCGCATCCCGTTTGAAGTGTTCCAGAAAGATGAAATAGTCTCCGATTGCTGTGAGGTAGCTGTTACAGACATCCTGTACGAGAAATTTGAAATGTCTTCTCGGAATACCTGCTTCATAAATCAGATTCAGGATTTTCCTGCATTGCGGAAGCTTGGTCGTTGCGTCCAGCAATTTCCTGAATGGATAGTTCGGCCCTGTATGATCAATACTGTTGTAAAGAGGAACATCGTTTATCGACTTCATGTATACGGAGCTACCGTTTCGTCTGTCTTTGATTTTCAAGACAATGGAACCATCTTTATCAAGGCGTGCAAACGTAACTCGTAGTTTGGCATTTGATTTTCCCTTTAACGTAAATTCGTATGCTGGGCTTGAGATTTCCGGGTCACTGTAAATTTCAAGTGCAGCTTCTAGGTGCTGAAGGTAAATTGTGTTGAGCTTATCAATTGGAAGGCTGGAATATTTTCTTCGGACTCCAGCTCGAATTACTTCTATCCGGTCAGGGGATACTTGCTGAATGTCCGACTTGTTTACCTTTTCCCTTGGTGAAACGCTTATGACAGAACCATCTTTCTTTACTAACGTGAAACCAGAGTTCTTGATTGCATCCACAGTAATATTTCGTGAACGTGATCGGTAATGATGACGCTGTTGTTTCTTTGCCATCTCTATTCTCCTGATAACAAGAATTATACCCTTTGGCCACTTCTGACTTCAATTCTGTTATTATGAGAGAAGTGTCATAACATGAGATATATGGGAAAAGAAAGGCGACTTTACACATGATTGCATAGCACTTCCATAGCTATCTGCATTTGTCATAGAGGTACTAGAAGCATCAGATTTTGTTGAAGTTGTTTGGTAATTACTGACGCGGATTACTGACGGAGTTTTGCCTTGTAAATGAAACAACTCCCTGACTTGCAGAGAGTTGCTGGTGTTGGAGCTGATCGGGATCGAACCGACTACCTATTGAATGCCATTCAATCGCTCTAGCCAGGTGAGCTACAGCCCCACAGGAAAGTTGAGAATTATTCAAGTGGGTTGGCAGTGCATTTTTGACATATCTTTATCAAAACTATTGAATAAAACATGATATTGCAATAACCTTCGCTTAATTTCATTATCACAGTTTTCAAGGTAGGGATTTGCCATGGAAAAGAAAATCAAGGTCGCAGTCATGGGTGCAACCGGCGCGGTTGGCCAGGTTTTCATGTGGATGCTTTCTGATCATCCCTGGTTTGAGCTGGCGTATTGCACTGCATCCGCAGCAAGGGTGGGGCAGAAATACGCATCAACAGTTCATTGGGTAATGCCTTTTGAAATTCCTGAAGCAATCAAGGATATCGAAGTCAGGGAGTTTGATTTCGATGCAATGGAGGAAGCAGGAGTCTCTATCGTATTCTCGGCACTTCCTGCGGCAGTTGCCGCCGAAGCGGAGCCGCAGCTCAGGGCAAGAGGATTCTATGTTTTCAGCAATGCAGCTGCAATGAGATATGACTCGAATGTGCCGATCCTCATTCCTGAGACGAATATGGAGCAGCTTGATCTCATCAGAAGTCAGGGCTATCCGCAGACAGGATTTGTTGTCACAAATGCAAACTGCGTGACAACCGGTCTTGCAATGGCGCTTGCTCCGTTGCGTAAGTTCGGAATAAAGACGATCACGATCAACAGCTATCAGAGTGTATCCGGTGCAGGATATCCCGGCCTTTCCTCTTTCGACATCACTGACAATTGTATTCCATATATAAAAGGAGAGGAGGACAAGATTGAGAAGGAAGTGAAGAAAATCCTTTCCATCAATCCGGAAGTCTATGCATATACAGTACGAGTTCCTGTCATGTTCGGTCATCTCGAGACTGTCTGGCTTGATTTTGAGCAGAATGTCGGGATTGATGATGTCATCCGTGCCTGGGCCGATTTCAAGGAAGTTCCCGATCTTCCCTCAACTCCCGAGCAGCCGGTTGTCTATTCACCGGAGCCGACTTTCCCACAGCCAAAGTATGCTTTCTGGGGCAATCCCAAGGGAATGGTTGTTTATACGGGAAGAATCAGGAAGCAGCACGGCAAGATCGGTTTTGTCCTCCTTGTCAACAATATTGTCAAAGGCGCTGCAGGCGGTTCCATCCAGAACGCAGAGGCTTTTGTCTCAAGGTTCCTCAACAAGTAACATAAATTACTTTCACAATGATGGAGGCGGGGGTGCTCAGCCTCCATTATTTTTCTCGACCACGGTAAGACAGTTCCTCACTTTCACTGTATAGCTGACGTCATTCTGGAAAATATGGAAATCTTCCTTTCCTTTGCAGGATGAGCATGAAAGACCCATCGCATCATGACGGAAGCAGGTGCGGGAAATGAAAGAAGGAGCGATGTAGTCTGTCACTGTCGGTTCAACCGGCCATGGCGCATCATAGGAATCCCTTTCAAGCCAGAGATAGCCGCCGATGAATGAATCACCGAGTTCATCCTGTATGAGTTTTGCTGCCCATTTGTTGGAAAGATAGAGATAGATATCGGCAAAATAGCGGGCATGAGTATATGCTTTGGCAAGACGGATGTGTGCAATATTGTTGAGACCTACTATCACATCAGGATTTTCCTCAATTATTTTTCCAGCTTTTCTGAAAAGTTCCTCTTCATTGAATGTCACCGGCGGGAGGGTGATGTACTTTCTCCCGTCAATTTCCTTTATATCAAGAGACCATGGAAGATCATCTGAAAGGCGCTTCCTGTCAGGAAGGATGAAATGCTTTGTGCATTCCATGTTGATGGAAATATCCGCAACCGGACGCTCTGCGGCATCCAGTGCCAGATAGAATTCACGCCTCAGTGTTTTGAGTGCGGAAAGCGGCAGGAATGGGCAGGACAGTCCTGAACTGTT
Organism: uncultured Spirochaetales bacterium; assembly: GCA_949285145.1. Classification (GTDB taxonomy): domain Bacteria; phylum Spirochaetota; class Spirochaetia; order Sphaerochaetales; family Sphaerochaetaceae; genus Bullifex. The sequence goes on from CASDXQ010000039.1 coordinate 23,917, forward strand.
GTCAATGTGAAGCTCTTTCAATGTGTAAAGAGAGGTATCTGACTGACTGAAGACTGATGAAACCTGAGCACTGATGTCATAAACTTTCTTTGCCTCGCTGAGCGTTACGGCAAGACTTCTGCTCACGCCAAGGGCTTCTGCAGTTATTTTGTCCTGTCCGATTGTGAACTTTATATCCACCGGTTTCCTGAACAGAGGAAGATTGAGATTGGGTTTCTTCTCATGCTGTACGGATGATGTGATCTTGTAGATCTTTTTCCCTCTGACATCATCTTTTTCCTCATGAGACAGCGTGATATAGCCACTCTGCTTTCCTGTGATGCGGCAGGCGAATTTCACGGGCTCGTCAAGGCCTCTGGCATTTGTCCTGAAATACTGAAGCCCGTCCCTGTTGTGCAACGCCCTGTCTGTTTTCACCGTTATTGTGTTTCCTCTCTGGCCTGTTATGATTCCGCATTCAAGCCCAAGGTGGGAAGGGTAGCCTGAAAGGAGGCTCTCCCTTTCTTTTTTGTAATAAAAGTATCCCTGTCCCGACTTTCGCGAGAAGGTCGTCTTTGCAAGATCCTCAAGTCCGCCTGCATCTTCACCCCTCAGTATTGCTTTGTAGTACCTTGTAAGGGCACAGACGTATTCATTGCCTTTCAGGCGGCCTTCAATCTTGGCGCTGTCGATTCCCATCTCATTCAGAAGCACGAGAGTCCTGCCTGCATTCAGATCCTCAAGAGAGAAGAAGCAGCCGTTCCTGCGGCTTTTCTCCTCTGTGAACCATGTGCGGCATATCTGGGCACATTCACCTCTGTTGGCACTGCGTCCGGTAAGATTGCAGCTTGCCATGCACAGACCGGAAAACCCATAGCAGAGAGCGCCGTGTATGAATACTTTCAGTTCTATGTCCGGGCATTTTTTCCTTATGTCCTCAATTTCCTTCAGCGTGAGCTCCCTTGAGAGAACCACACGCTCAAAGCCCAGATCCTGCATCTGCCTGACACCTTCCACAGTATGCACTGCCAGCTGCGTCGAACCGTGAAGGGGAAGATGCGGGTAATGTTCTCTTATGATCTGGACAAATCCCAGATCCTGAATGATGACCCCGTCAGGTTCATAGAAATCAAGAGCGGAGAGGATTCTGTTTGCAGCCGCACTCTCGCTGTCATCCACGAGAGTGTTAACCGTGACATATATCTTCTTTGAGTGTTCTGCGGCATATCGCTTTATTTTCGACAGATCCCCAATGCTGAAATTGGCAGCGCCTTTGCGCGCCGAGAATTCCTTCATTCCGAAATATACGGCATCCGCATCCGCATTGAAAGCTGAGATGGCAGTTTCAAGACTGCCTGCAGGAAGGGCAAGTTCAATCATGACTGCATTGTAGCGCATCAGGTTGTAGTCAAGGAAGATAGGCCTTATACTTATTATAAAGGAGGATATGAATGGACACAGCCAAAGTCATCCATCTTGCAAAGGGGCATGTGCTTTATCATAAGGGAGAGGAATGCGACACCATGTTCGTTCTCAGAAGCGGAAAGGTCACCCTTTATCTGAATTACGGCAAGGAAAACCAGTTCGCGCTGGTGAGCGTGAGTGAACCGGGATCCTCGCTGGGTGAGATGGGGCTTCTTGAGGGCGAGACCCGCAACGGAACCGCAGTCGCCGATGAGGACTCGGTGCTCATTGAGATCAGCCGTGAGAATTTCGCACAGTTCCTTTCCCGCTATCCGGATGAAGGGGTGAAAATCGTAAGTGATCTTGCACACCGGTTCAAGACGGTTACTGAAGAGCTTAAGAATACCCAGACACTAGTCGCCGAGATAATCAGGGATGTCCAGACGAGTCAGGAAAGCGTGAAGCCTTCATTGAAGGAAAGGCTTAAAAAGCTTGCCGATTTCTTCCTGGATATACCGGATGATGTGCCGCCGGATCTGTATGTGAACGTCTGGTCGCGAAACCACAGCCACATGCATTGATTCTGCTTGCAAAAGCCATGGCAAAAAGAAATTTTATCTTGCAAAAGATTTAATTATTGATAAGGAGAATAGCAATGACTATCAACGACATTAAACATGCTAAACTCACTAAGTGGGTTAATGAGATTGCTGCTCTTACAACACCTGATGCAGTTGTGCTTGCTGACGGTTCATCAGAGCAGTATGACAAGCTTGTTCAGGAATGTGTGGACAACGGGCTCTGTGTCCGCCTGAACGAAGAAAAGAAGCCTCACAGCGTACTTTTCAATTCTGACCCATCAGACGTTGCACGTGTTGAGAAGAGAACTTTCATTTCTTCTGTGAAGGAAGAGGATGCAGGTCCTACAAACAACTGGGTTGATCCTGTTGAACTCAAGAAGACACTCACAGAGCTTTACACAGGCTGTATGAAGGGTCGTACAATGTACGTCATTCCTTTCTCAATGGGGCCTCTCGGTTCTCCGATTTCAAAGATCGGTGTTGAAATCACGGATTCTCCGTATGTTGTGATCAACATGATGATCATGACACGTGTCGGTGTGAAAGTTCTCGACCTCCTTGGAGAAGACGGTTACTTCGTACCTTGTTTGCATTCAGTAGGCAAGCCTCTTGCTGAAGGCGAGAGCGACGGTGGAAAGTGGCCATGCGCACCGATGGAGCACAAGTATATCGCACAGTTCCCCGAGACAAGGGAAATCTGGTCATACGGTTCCGGTTACGGCGGAAACGCCCTTCTGGGAAAGAAGTGTCTCGCACTCCGCATCGCATCAGTTCTCGCACGCGACGAAGGCTGGCTTGCTGAGCACATGCTCATCCTCAAGATAACAAATCCTGAAGGAAAGAGCCGCTTCATCACAGCAGCATTCCCCTCAGCATGCGGAAAGACAAACCTCGCAATGCTCATTCCTACAATCCCGGGCTGGGAAGTCCACACAGTAGGTGACGATATCGCATGGATGAAGTACGGCAAGGACGGCAGACTGTATGCAATCAACCCTGAAGCAGGTTTCTTCGGTGTTGCACCAGGCACATCCGCAAAGTCCAACTACAATGCTCTTGTCGCGGCAAGCAAGAATACAATCTTCACAAATGTCGCACTTACAGAAGACAAGGACGTATGGTGGGAAGGCATCGGTTACGACGCACCGGGCAAGCTCATCGACTGGACCGGAAACGAATGGGAGCAGGGCAAGAGCGAAAAGCCGGCCGCACACCCGAATTCACGTTTCACAGCTCCTGCTGCTCAGTGCCCGTGCATCGCTCCTGAATGGGAAGATCCCAACGGTGTTCCTGTATCGGCAATTCTCTTCGGCGGCAGAAGACCTTCAACAATTCCTCTTGTACACATGGCAAGAAACTGGAATCATGGTGTGTTCCTCGGCTCAATCGTAGGTTCTGAGGTCACAGCTGCAACTCTCGACGTCAAGGCCGGCACAATCCGCCGCGACCCGTTCGCAATGCTTCCGTTCTGCGGTTACAACATGGGCGACTACTTCAAGCACTGGATTGAAGTCGGCGCTGCAGGGGACGCAGACAAGCTTCCAAAGATCTTCTATGTCAACTGGTTCAGAAAGACAGCTGACGGCAAGTGGCTCTGGCCGGGCTACGGCGACAACAGCCGTGTTCTCAAGTGGATCTTCGAGTGTTGCGAAGGAACTGCAAAGACAGTTGACACACCGATCGGTATCATGCCGACTGTTGATGCGATCGACCGCCCTGAAGGCGTAAGCGAAGCAGACATGAAGGAGCTTCTCACAGTTGATGTTGACGGATGGCTCAGAGAAGTCGAGGATATCAGGACAAATCACTATCCGAAGTTCGGCAAGCACCTCCCGAAGGAACTTGCAGATATGCTTGACACACTTGAGGCCAACCTCAAGGCTGCAAAGAACTGATAGTCCGCACAGTATTTCATATGAAGAACGGCAAGGCTTTCCGGCTGAGCCGTTCTTTTTTTTGTTTTTCTGTAAATTGACACGGGGCCGGATTGCGGTTTTCAGAAGAAAACGGGATGGAAGGCGTCTGCTTACAGCAGAAAATGCATCTGATAATTCATTCAGAGTGCATAAATTTCAGTTTTTTTGCATAAATGGTAGTAGAATTTTTTTTCCAATAAGTATAATGTACCATTCATAAAACACCAAACGGAGGTTAATGAATGAAAAAACTTGGTTTGATTCTTCTTTCACTTCTCGTCGCATGTTCATTTGTATATGCAGGCGGTTCCAGCGAATCAACAGCAGTTACAGTTCAGGCAGCCGCTCCGGTTGCTGCAGCTGAAGAGACAACAACTGCTGCTCCTGCTGTAGAAGTTCCTGAAGAATTCCACATCGGTATCGTAACAGGTACTGTTTCCCAGTCTGAGGATGACCTCAGAGGTGCCGAAGCTCTTATCGCAGAGTACGGTTCTGTCGACGAAGGCGGCATGATCCAGCACCTTACATATCCTGACAACTTCATGGAAGAGCAGGAGACAACAATCAGTGTCATCGCAGGTCTTGCAGACGATCCTCTCATGAAGGCTGTCATTGTCAACCAGGCAGTTCCCGGCACAACAGAAGCTTTCAGAAGAATCAAGGAGAGAAGACCTGACATCATCTGTATCGCAGGTGAGGCTCATGAGGATCCGGGCGTAATCGCATCTGCTGCCGATCTCGTATGTAACAACGACTTCGTATCACGCGGTTACCTTATGGTTCACACAGCTCACGAACTCGGATGCGACACATTTGTCCATATCTCATTCCCGCGCCACCTCGCAATGGAGACAATGGCCCGCAGAAGAGCAATCATGATTGAGACTTGTAATCAGCTCGGCATGACTTTTGTCGACATCTCAGCTCCTGATCCGACAAGCGACGTAGGTATCGCAGGTGCTCAGCAGTACATCCTCGAGAACACAAAGAACTGGATCGAGCAGTATGGTGAGAACACAGCATTCTTCTGTACAAACGATGCTCATACAGAGCCTCTTCTCAGCCAGCTTCTTGAGTACGGCGGCTACTTCATCGAAGCAGACCTTCCTTCACCTCTCATGGGCTATCCTGGTGCTCTCGGCGTTGAGCTCGGCGACGTTTCCGGCGACTTCCCTGCAATCCTCGCACGTGTTGAGCAGGCAGTTGTTGACCGCGGCGGTGCCGGCAGATTCGGCACATGGGCATACAGCTACGGCTACACAGTATCCGCAGGTCTCGGAACTCATGCTATCAACGTAATCCGCGGCGAAAGCGAACTCCTTGACAGAGACGACATCATGGCTGCATACGGCAAGTATTCACCGGGTGCAGAATGGGGCGGTGCAAACTACGTTAACGTCAACACAGGTACAGGTCTGAGAAACTTCTTCCTTACATACCAGGATACATATGTCATGGGTAAGGGCTACATGCACGTCACAGACGTTGAAGTTCCTGACTGGTGCTACACAATCAGCGGCTAATTCTGTAATACGCTGTTCTTTACAAGGGGAGGCACATTCCTCCCCTTGAACTTTGTTTGAAATAAGGTATTTATAATGGATTATTCTTCTACTCCCCTTCTTGAGATGAAGGGAATCAGCAAGGAATTTTCAGGAAACAAAGTTCTCAACGACATCAATTTCAAGCTTTATCCGGGCGAGATCCTGGGCCTTGTCGGTGAGAACGGTGCAGGGAAGAGCACTCTCATGAAAATTCTTTTCGGAATGGATGAAATAAGGGAAACAGGCGGTTACGGCGGTGATGTTCTCATCGACGGAAAGAAGGTCAGCTTCAATTCATCCGAGGATGCAATCAAGGCTGGCATCGGCATGGTTCATCAGGAATTCTCCCTCATTCCGGATTTCACAGTCGGCGAGAATATCGTTCTGAACAGAGAACCTGAGAAATACAGTGTGATGAGCGAACTGTTCGGAAAAAGACTGAATACATTAGACAGAAAAGAAATGCAGAGAAGAGCTCTCAAGGCCATAGAGCGCCTTGGAGTTGAACTCGAAGCAGATAAAAAGATTTCAACACTTCCTGTCGGTTACAAGCAGTTCACGGAAATTGCCCGCGAGCTCAGCAAGGAAGATGACAAGAGAGATGACGGTGCCAACGGCATCAGGCTGCTGGTTCTCGATGAACCTACCGCAGTTCTCTCCGAGCATGAGGCAATTGCGCTTCTGAAGGCAATGAATAACCTTTCACAGGCAGGCATTGCCATCATCTTCATTTCACACCGTCTGCAGGAAATCATCGATGTCTGTGATTCAATCATGGTCATGAGAGACGGTCTGATCATTAAGCATGTTGACAAGAGCGAGGCAGATACACAGAAAATCGCATCATGGATGGTCGGCCGTACCGTCAAGCAGGAGAGAATCGAAAGATCAACCTCTCATGTAAGTGATGAGATAATATTCAGCGTCTCGGATCTCCGTGTCGAAATGCCGGGTGAAATGGTCAAGAATGTCTCCTTCTCTGTAAAGAAAGGAGAGATCTTCGGCCTCGGCGGTCTTGCGGGACAGGGAAAGATCGGCATCCCCAACGGAATCATGGGACTCTATCTTGCAAGCGGAAAAGTTGAGTTTGAAGGCAAGGAAATCCCGCTCAATTCTCCTTCTCAGGCGCTTAAGGCCGGCTGCGCTTTCGTTTCTGAGGACAGAAGAGGTGTCGGGCTTCTTCTTGACGAGTCTCTTGAATGGAATGTCGCTTTCGGTGCGATGCAGGTGAAGGACAAGTTCCTCAAAAAGATCGGCCCGGTGCAGTTCCGCGACAACGAGGCAATAAGGAAAGTTACGGAGGAGTATGTGGATCTTCTCAAGATCAAATGCACTTCCACAAAGCAGAGGGCGCGTCAGCTTTCAGGCGGCAATCAGCAGAAGATCTGTCTTGCAAAGGCATTCGCGCTTGAACCCAAACTTCTTTTCGTATCCGAACCGACAAGAGGTATCGATGTCGGTGCAAAGGCTCTCGTTCTCGAGGCGCTTAGAAAGTACAACGAAGAGAACGGAACAACAATCATAATGATCTCAAGTGAGCTTGAAGAGCTCAGAAGCATCTGCGACCGCATCGCAATCGTTCATGACGGTGCAATTGCAGGAACACTTGATGCGACAGCTTCAAGTGAGGAATTCGGTATCTTCATGCTCGGCGAGATGAAGGAGGCTTGACAATGGATGCTGTGGCAATAAAAGAAAAAGCACTTTCTGCAATCAAGTCTTTCGGACTTCCCAGACTTATAATAACAGGCTTCCTGCTGCTCATGTTCGTCATCGCTCCATTTGCGGATGTGAACATAGCTGCAGGCCTGACAAATGTATTCACACGTTTCGGCATGAATGCCGTGCTCGTACTTGCAATGGTTCCTATGGTTCACTCCGGATGCGGTCTCAACTTCGGTCTTCCCCTCGGAATCATCTCCGGTCTTCTGGGTGCGACAATGTCTGTTGAGTTCGCATTCACAGGCTTTGCAGGTTTCCTCATGGCAATCGTGCTTGCAAGCCCGTTCGCTATCATCCTGGGAGCAGGATACGGCGTCCTTCTCAACAGGGTTAAGGGCGGTGAGATGATGATTGCGACATACGTCGGTTTCTCATCCGTTGCGTTCATGTGCATCATGTGGCTGCTTCTGCCTTATGATTCCCCGGCCATGGTATGGGGCTATGCGGGAACAGGTCTGAGGACGACGATTTCCGTTGCAGATTATTACGGCGGTGTGCTGGACAATTTCCTGCGCATTCAGATAGGACACTTCGCGATTCCGACAGGAGCGATTCTCTTCTTCGCTTTCCTTGCACTGCTCATATGGCTCTTCCTGAGGACCAAGACTGGAACAGCAATGACTGCTGTCGGTTCAAACCCGGTTTTCGCAAGGGCAAGCGGGGTCAATGTTGACAGGATGAGAATGCTTTCGGTTATTCTCTCAACCTGGCTCGGTGCGGTCGGTATCATCGTGTATGAGCAGTCCTTCGGCTTCATTCAGCTTTATATGGGGCCGTTCAATATGGCAATGCCTGCCGTGAGTGCCGTTCTTCTGGGCGGTGCGAGCGTCAACAAGGCTTCCATCGCAAACGTAGTCATCGGAACTCTTCTTTTCCAGGGTATTCTGACAATGACGCCGAGCGTCATGAACGGACTTATCCAGACTGATGTTTCAGAAGTCATCAGAATCATCGTTTCCAACGGTATGATTCTCTATGCTCTGACCAGAAAGCAGGAGGTGACAAGATGACAAACAAGTTCAAGCTGGACATTAAAAACATGAAAGTCTCACCCAAGGAACTTCTGATAAACAATCTTGTTCCTATTCTTTTCATCATAATCTGCTGCGTGGGTATCCCTCTGTCAGGCTACTCCGGTTCATATCTTCTCAACGAGATTCTTTCAAGACTTGGAAGAAATGCATTCCTCGTTCTTTCCCTGCTCATTCCTGTCATGGCCGGCATGGGACTCAACTTCGGTATGACACTCGGTGCCATGGCAGGTCAGATCGGTCTTATCTTCGTATCTGACTGGTCGGTTGTCGGTATCCCCGGCATGGTGCTTGCAGCAATCATTTCGACTCCGATTTCGGTTCTTCTCGGCTATCTGTGCGGATCAATCCTCAACAGGGCAAAGGGACGTGAGATGGTTACAAGCTACATAATCGGCTTCTTCATGAACGGTGTGTATCAGCTCTTTGTCCTTTATCTCATGGGCCTTGTGATTCCAATCTCATCGCCTGAGCTCATTCTTCCAAGAGGGTATGGCATCAGAAACACTGTCAATCTTGAGAGTATGAGAAAGAGCCTTGACAACCTCATCCCGTTCAATATTTTCGGCGCAAGTGTTCCTGTTGCCACATTCATTCTCGTTGTTCTTTTCTGTCTCTTCATAATCTGGTTCAGAAGAACAAAGCTCGGTCAGGACATGAGAGCTGTAGGACAGGATATGGAAGTCGCGCGTCAGGCCGGTATCAAGGTTGAGAGAACACGTGTCCTTTCAATCATCCTCTCAACTGTATTCGCAGGCTATGGCATGATCATATATCTGCAGAATATCGGTACGCTGAACACATACAACAGCCACTCTCAGATCGGTATGTTCTCGATCGCAGCTCTTCTGGTCGGCGGCGCGAGTGTTGATAAGGCTAATATCAGGAACGTATTCATCGGTATCATCCTGTTCCACCTTATGTTCACAATCGCTCCTACTGTCGGCAGAAACCTCATCGGCGAGGCTCAGCTCGGCGAGTACTTCCGCGTATTCGTCAGCTACGGCGTAATCACACTGGCTCTTGTTCTCTATGAGATGAGAAAGAGAAGAGCAGAGCGTATCGCACTTGAGAAAGGCGAGGAGGTGGTCGCATGAAACTGGGAAGAAAATTCTTTATCCGCATCGCGGCTGTTCTTATCATCATAATCATCGGCGTCGTTATGTTCTTCATCGGCAAGGAGCATACAATCCTCATAGACAACTTCTCGCAGGGAGACTATAAGGCTCTTGATTATTTTGAAGTATCCGTTGACGGCTCTCCTATCCTTGATATGTCACGCATGATGAGAGAGCAGTTCACTGTGACAGGACAGAAGCATACAGTCCTCATTCAGTGGGAAGATGAGGCCAGCGGACAGATGCTGGCAGTCACATTCAAGATCACCGTTCCTCTTATGCAGGATATGGTGCTGCTTTCAGTTCCGACATTCATGGCTGACATGAATCAGCCTCAGAGTGTGTGGCTGACACCGTTTGAGCCTCAGGTTGTTGTCTCTTCCTCTGCTGAAGACAATGCTGTCGTTACAGACGATACAGCATCTTTCTCAAGCTTCTGATCATAAATCTGATCTTCAGTTTGAAGCCCTGCCGTGCTAGAATGCATGGCAGGGTTTTCTTTTATGAGTCAGAGTGTCAGGCTGCAGTATATTATCAGGTGTTTGTATCACAAGGGAGGCATAGACCTTGCTGAAATTGCGGATGAATTTGAGATTTCAAAGCGTCAGGCCGGACGCGATATAGAATATCTGCGCTTTCAGATGGGTGCGCCGGTAATATATGACAGAAAGGAAAAGAAGTACAGGCTTGCAAGCATATGGGAAAGTTACTCAAACACCGATGAGCGGATAATCATCACGGGTGCCTATCTCAAGTCCCTGTTTGCAAAGATACATCTTGGAAAATATTTTGAAGACGAAATATATGAATCTATTTACAGCGGTATATCAGATCCTGTCAGGAGAGTTCTGGACAGAGTTGAATACCGGAGTACATCCATTGATGTACCGGACTGGAATATTGTCTCAACGCTGATTGACGCTTTTGCCGGCAACCTTTGTGTGGAGATTGAATACACTTCGCTCAAAAGTGAGACGAGCTGCCGCATGATAGAGCCCAAGCGGCTTATCAACTACAACAACTCATGGTATGTGGCTGCATACGATTATAAAAGAGATGATGCAAGGACATTCCATCTCTCGAGGATAAAGAAAGCCGTGCTTGCACGTGAAAAAGCCTCTCACGATATAAAGCTTTCAGAAGACGGGTATGGCATTTATATTTCTGACAAGCTCACTGAATACAGAATAAAATTCACAGGCAATGCAGCCAGAATCGTATCAACACAGGTATGGAGTCCGTCGCAGAGGCTTGAAAGCCAGGATGACGGCTCTCTTGTGATGACTCTCAAATCATCATCGGTTGAAGAACTTGTTCCCGCAGTTCTGGGATTTGCAGATGAGGCTGAACCTCTGTTTCCGCCATCTTTTGTTGATGAGTACAGAAAAAGACTTTCAAGAATGGCTGAAAAAAATCTCGGAAAATAATTTACAAGGACATCATATGTCCTTGTGAGTGTAATAGACTCTGAGTATCAGAAAGAGAAAGGAGTCCAATGATGAATGAAATTATCACAGCCGAGGAAATGGCAATCGCCTATGAAGAGGATCTTAAGGAGAGCAAGCTGAAGAATCTGGTCATCAGCATGATCTGTGTGAGTCTGAGTTTTATTGCATTTATTGTGATGGTTAATCTGTAATTATGAAAAAGAAAATCTTTGGAAATTGCTTACTTTAAAACAACAGGGATGGCTTTTCACCATCCCTGAACATATAAGGAGGATTTGCTATGATCAGTTGATCATTGCTTCAAGGCCGGCTTCGTTTCTGTAGCCCACAGCTTTGTTGACAATCTCGCCGTTCTTGAAAACGAGTATTGTCGGAACGCCCATGACGCCGTAGCTTGAAGCAAGGGCATTGGCCTGATCAACATCTACCTTAACGACCTTCACATCAGGATGCTTGTCTGCAACTTTCTCAAGCACCGGTGCAAGCATCTTGCACGGACCGCACCATGTTGCGAAGAAATCGACGAGGACTGTACCTTTTGAATCTAAGACTTCACTTTTGAAGTTACTGTTATCTGCATGAATTATTGCCATAATACTTTTCTCCCTTTGCTTTAATTCTGCGTTAAATATAATGTATTATTTTCCTGCGGGTAAGTGATCTTCCGACATTTTCATTTTTCTTCTTTCCCTGAAGAAAATTACTACACCTGCCATTATACTGCCGAGTGTTCCGTTGAACATGTCATTCATGCTGTCCTTGACTCCGGAGTTCTGCCAATGTCTGCCGATCAGTTCAAAGTCTTCTGTAAGGTTACGCTGGACATCAAGACTTGTGAATATATCAAGAAAGTATTCGCACAGCTCCCAGAAACCGGCACCGGCCAGTCCTATGATCATGCTGAGTGAAACACGGGCAACAAGGGGAATGCTGTTCCTGTAAGAGGAGGGGAAGAACACTTCGTACAGTGTCAGCGATATGAGAATTCCCGAAATGAAATGGAGCATTATGTCGTAGGCGAAGAACGTATGATACAGATCAAAGCGGTTTCCGATATATGTGCCGAATACTGCGAATGTTATATCTGCAAGTGTTATGGAAAAAGAGAGGTCTGTTTTGAAGATCTTCCTGAAAAACGGATGGTATATGTTGACGATCAATATTGAAACAATGGCATAGAAAGCCATCATCAATCCTTTTCCAAGCAGTATATCGATTATTAAAGCGATTATAAGCAGTATTGAAATAATAAGCTGCATCTTTTTCAGTTTTGTCATACCGGTAAAATATAGCTTCACTTCAGGCTATGAACAAGACTCTTTTTCAGCTATCATGAAGCTGTCATGAATTATACCCTGATAGACAATTCCGCAGATCTTGAAAAATATATTGCCGCATGGAATGTGCTTGACCGTATTGCAGTGGATTTTGAATGCGAGTTCAATCTTCATATCTACGGTGAACACCTGTGTCTCATTCAGATTTTTGACGGAACAGATTATTATATCATTGATCCGAGATCCGGCAGACTAGGCAGAGATACTCTCTGTGCTTTTTTCACTTCTCCTGTCAGAAAGGTCTGGTTCGACTGCCAGAGCGACAATGCGCTTGTTTATAAGAAATACGGTGTCAGTATCAGCAATATTGTCGATATAAGGGTGTATGCACTCACTCTCGGTTTCAGATCCAATCTGGCTTCTCTGAAGAAGGAGTTCCTTTCCATTGAGGAGCAGAACCTTGAGCCTGCATCAAAGAAGCGTCTTCAGCAGACAAACTGGGTCAAACGGCCGCTGTCTGAAGAACAGATTTCTTATGCTCTTTCCGATGTCACCCATCTTTTCGCACTTGAAGATGTGCTTGAGAAGAGGGCACTTGAAGCCGGTCTGACGGAAGAGTGCGCAAGAGAGATGAAGAAAGCAGTCAGGGCAAAGACCGGCAAGCCGGGATGGGTGAATCTCGGGCCGTGGCGGATAATGACGAAAGAACAGCGGCTGAATGTGAAACAGTATTACATTGCCCGCGATAATGTCGCAAAACGCTTCAATGTGCCTTCATATTATGTTCTTGACAAGCATGTCCTCAGGGATTTCGCCATGAGCTGTCCGAAAAGTGAAGGGGATGTCATGGCGATGATAGCCTCAAAGGCAAACCCGCGTTTTCAAAGTCAGCTTAAGGAAAACATGCTTAAAGCTTTCAGAATCATTCATTCTTCTCAGGCTTCTTCATAGGAAGACTTGTCCTGACGATACCGTCCTGTCTGTAGAAAGCATTGCCGATTGCAGGAGCTGTGGGTATGGTGCACAGTTCTCCGATTCCTTTTGCTCCGTATGCAGCACTGCCTTTGCCGGGGCCGTGTACGAGGATCGTCTCTATCGCGGGCACGTCAGTCGAGCGCAGAAGGCCGAGCGTTCCGTATTTTGATTTAACATAGCCTTGATCGGTTATGAATTTCTCGCTCAGCGCATAGCCGATACCCATTACGACACCGCCCTCGATCTGTCCTTCGATGGCAGTCATGTTTATGACGGTTCCTGCATCGCAGGCAGCATAGACCTTCTTTATGTCATTGTTCTCATCAAGTTTGACAACCTGGGCGGAGTAACTGTAGGCAAGATGTGAGACAGGATTTGGCTTGTCGCTGTTTATGGGATCTGTCTCGTATGTGAATTCACCGCTGAATTCTTTTCCTTCAAGTGCCTGCATGCCGCTTTCCTCAATTGCTTTTTTAAGCTTTTCTGCGGCTCTTCTGACAGCTTCTCCCGTGAATGCGGTCTGGCGTGAGGCTGTCGATGTTCCGCTGTCAGGAGTGCGTGATGTATCGGGGCTTTCAACAATGATCATGCCAGGTGATATACCGGCAGTCTCTGCCGTTATCTGGGTGGCGACTGTGGCAAGTCCCTGTCCCATGCATGCTGCCGATGTTCTCACATGAACATATCCTTTTTCCACGGATATGATACAGCGTCCGGTATCAACGACACCGACTCCCAGTCCGCTGTTCTTGAGACCGCAGGCGATACCTGTGCGGCTGCTGCCGTAATAGGCAGTCCTGACAGCTTCAAGGCACTCCCTGATACCTGTGTCAGGGGAGGCAATCTGCCCGTTCGGCATCACATCTCCGGGTCTGAGCGCATTCTGAAGGCGGAAGACAAAAGGATCAAGGCCTGCCTTTTTAGCAAGGACATCCACAGCTTCCTCGATTGCATAGCATGACTGAGTGACACCGAAGCCCCGGTAGGCACCGGATGGGACATTGTTCGTGTAAAGTCCGTACCCCTCAATCCTTATATTCTGGTAATTGTACGGACCTGCTGCATGGGTGCAGGCTCTCTGGAGGACAGGTCCTCCAAGGGATGCATATGCTCCGCTGTCAGCGGTAATCCGGCAGTCCAGAGCCTTGAGAAATCCTTTTTCATCGCATCCCAGCGTCAGATCGATGTCCATGGGATGCCGTTTGGGATGAACGATGAGACTTTCCTGTCTGGTGAGCTTTACTTTTACCGGGCGTCTGAGGATGTATGCGGCAAGAGCTGCATGATGCTGGACTGACATGTCTTCCTTGCCGCCGAAGCCGCCGCCGACAAGCATGCTTATGCAGCGCACCCTGCTTTTATCAAGATGGAGCATATGGGAGATCTCTCTCTGTTCATCGTACACGCTCTGACCAGAGGTATATACTATGACTCCGTCATTTTCCGCATCATAGGTTCCGACTGCACATTCCGGTTCCATGAACGCATGTTCAGTATGCCCGGTTCTGAATGAAAGAGAGACTGTGTATGCACATTTCTTCAGTGTTTCATCCACATTCCCCCTTTCAATATGTTCTTTTGTAAGAAGATTGCTGCGCCCTTCATGAACAAGGATTCTGTCTTCAAGTGCACTATGGGCATCAAAGACGCCTTCAAGCACCTCATAGTCGACTTTGATGAGATGGAGAATCTCTTCAAGTGCATCTTCTCTGTCTGCGACAGCCATGCAGATCGCATCACCCGTATAATGTGTGATTTCTCCTTCCTTTATGAAAACAGGCCAGTCCTTTATTATGTGTCCGTGTTCATTGCATGGAACATCTTCAGCCCTGAGCACGGCGATGCAGGATGGATGGGCTTCTGCTGCTGCTGTGTCTATGCTGAGCACCCGGGAGCGCGGATAGGCGCTTCTCAGACATTTTCCGTAAAGCATGCCGTCAATATGGATATCATCAGTGTAAATACCTGTTCCAAGTGTCTTTTCTTTGGCATCAACTCTGATCATTCTGGAGGAGAAACCTGTATCACTGTCTTCCTCTGTCTTTTCGTCTCCCCTCAGGATTGCTGCTGCAAGCTTTATCGCATCTTCAATCTTCACATATCCCGTACATCGGCAGATATTCCCCTTTATCGCTTTCCTTATGTCTTCCCGTGAAGGATTGAGATTCACATCCAGCAGGCTTTTCGCGCACATCACCATACCCGGAGTGCAGAAACCGCACTGAACAGCTCCTGCTTTGCCGAAAGCATATGAATATACTTGTTTTTCCCTTTCACTCAGTCCTTCGATTGTAACTATCTTCTTTCCTTCAAGCCTGGAGAGCACCGGTACGCAGGCCTTTGTCCTTTTACCGTCAACAAGTACGGTGCATGAACCGCATGCCCCTTCGCTGCAGCCGTTTTTCGTTCCTGTCAGGTGCAGTATGTCACGCAGGAAGGTGAGGAGTTTCATGTCCGAGGAAGATGAATAATCCCTTCCGTTTACGTTTACTGTGAAAGACAAGATTAATCACCTCTTTTTCTGTTTTGAAAGCTTTGGCCGCTGAGCTTTTCTGTGATACCAAAGTCTAGTGAACTGCCGCCATCCTGAAGGATGGAAGCTTCCGGTCTCACAGCAGAATGCCTGAACATCTCTTGCAAGGTATCGAAGTCCGACAACTGCTTTCCCGGAGTACCCATGTGTTCCTCATGGGTGCAGGACATCATATGCCGGCCTGCAAGCAGCAGTGTTTTCACACCTTTCATTCCAGCATTCCATCTCACATCCTGAAAGATGGGAGCTTTTCTGCTGAACCTCTTGTAAATGATACACCAGTTTCACTCTTTTTCAAAGGAAAAAGAATTTTGCCGTCTTTATTCTGACAATGTGTCAGTTTTGTATTGACAGCATCACATCTCTGTCTTAGGATTTTTCCTGTTATGCATACATATCTTTCCTCTTTGTCACAAGGCTGTTCCCTTGAACTTTTCAACGACGGTGACCTTATATTCCACAGCAGAGGCAAGTGGCTTCATCCGCTTTTCGAAGCTGAGAATTTCATAAGAAAAAGCGGACGGCAGTATGACAATCTGACACTTCACGACAGCATTTCCGGTCTTGCGGCGGCATTTCTCACCATAAGGCTTTCCGTCAGGGCTGTTAATGTCGACATGATCTCATCCCTTGCACTTGAATTGTACAGAAATTACGATGTGGAGGTGCATTACACAAAGCTTGTGGACAGGATCAAATGCATAACGGAAACCATGATCAGGCCTTCAATGACGCTTGATGAGGCATACAGGCTCCTGAGAAAGAAAGCCGATCTGACGAGCGGCATATCGCTGAAAATAGAGAATCTGGACTTCTCATACGGCTCAAAGAAGATACTTGACGGTTTCTCCCTTTATCTTGAAAAAGGGGATGCCATGATTCTCGAAGGTGACAACGGATGCGGAAAGACCACTCTGCTGCGTCTCATTCTCGGTCTCGAAAAGCCTGCAGCGGGCAGGATACTTTATGACGGAAAGGAAGAAAGACCTCCTGTGGGTTACATAAAGCAGTTTTCCGACAAACAGGATTTTCCGTTCACCAGCAGGGAAGTTGTAGCACTGTCGCTCCCGGATGATACGCAGGACAGAGAAGGTGAGATTGAAGTCGCACTGAGGCGATGCGGTGCGTATCATCTTATAGACAGGCAGTTCTTTTCCCTTTCGGGAGGGGAGATGGCAAAGGTGAATTCTGCTTTTTGACGAGCCCTCTGCAAGCCTTGACAGGGAGGCGAGGGAGAACTTTGCTGCAATAATGACTTCTCTGTCAGTCACTGAAATGCCTACAATGCTGATAGTCAACCATGACAAGGCGCTCTCCGACCTGCTGCCATGGCCCCGCCGGCGTCTGGAAGGAGGTGTTCTTGTTTAGTCTTCTCCTTCTTCCTCCCATCTTCAGGGCATTCATAAGTCTTCTGTTCGCAGGAGCCGCATTCCCTCTTGCCGGTGTCATGGTGCTTCGCATGAATCTCCTGCAGCTGAGATACACCCTCATGCACGGCCTGCTGCTTGGCGGTGCGCTTGCTCTGGCCCTTGATCTTCCATCACTTCCTGTGTATATATTCATGTGCACTCTCACCGTGGTTCTCATTCTCGTCCTTTCAAGAAAGGGCAGGCTCAATATGGGGATTTCATCTGCCTTCCTCATGGTGCTGGCTGTCGCCCTTGCCGCAATAATAACACAGGCGGCGGATGTGCCGTCAAAAGATACGCTTGCTCTGCTGTGGGGATCCCCGTTCACAGTACAGACAGGAGAGCTTGCCGCTTTCGCCGTTCTGTCACTTCTGATCATTCTTTATACGGTATTCAACTTCAGGACAATACTTCTTGTGTTCTTTGACAGGGATGTTGCACTCTCCAGCGGGAAAAACATCTCTCTTCACGAGACTGTGATGGTCTTCCTCATAGCTTTCGCTGTCGCTCTGTCCATGCGCTTTGTAGGCTCGCTCCTCATCGATGCTCTTCTCATACTCCCATCTGTCATTGCACTGAAGATTGCCGGCAGCATAAGGAAGCTTTTCATCACGGCGTCTCTCATGGGGCTCCTTACTGCAGTGACCGGCTTCATGCTCTCACTGGTTCTGGACATGCCTCCTTCCAGCATGATCGCCGCATCAAGCGCGCTCATATATATTCTGATTCCGCACAGAAAGGAAAAATCATTATGAAGAAATTCTTTGTACTTATGACAGCTGTCCTTGCTTCATCACTGTCAGGGCTTTCAGCACAGGCCTCAATGGAAAGCACAGCCCATACAGCTGTTGCATCGACTTCATGGACGGCCGCTTTTGCAGATCTCGCAGGTGTTGATGATATTGCTGTGATCGCGCCATCTGAACTCAGGCATCCCCCTGAGTATGAGCTTACTCCCTCCGATATCATCGAGATCCAGAATGCCACGTTTTTCATTTATGCAGGATACGAGAGAATGATGACAACGATTCAGGAAGGAATTCCTTCCGGAGACTGTGTGGACATTGCGATAACGACGGAGAACGACAGACAGACCGTGATTGAGATGGCAGAACTCATAGCATCATATACCGGCACCGCTCCGCGTTATGAGGGTTATGTGGAAACTGTCAATGAAGGACGGAGGATGGTGGAGGATTTCTCCCTTGATGAGCTTGAGGTCTGCTGCCATACGATGCAGGTGCCTCTGGCTGAGGATCTTGGCCTCAACATTGTCGCAACATTCGGCGGCAATGAACTTTCAGCCGGCCAGATACAGGAGGCTGCTGAAAGTGATTATGATCTCATCATTGACAATTATCATAATCCTGTTGCCGCCCCGCTTGCGGAAGTCAGCGGTGCAAAGCTTGTCATCTGGAGGAACTTTCCACCGGCTTCCGGACGTAATGCCCTTCAGGAGATGGTGAAGGACAATATCGATGCACTGTCAGAACTTTATGACTAATTCCTTTTTCTGAGGTCTGAGCTGAGTGAATTCAACTCCGGCCTCTGAAAGCATCCTCTTGCTGGCCTTCGTGCCGTCTGTATCCGCGTATTTGTCTGAAAGGTAGATTATCTTCTTGATGCCGGACTGTATTATGGCTTTCGCACATTCGTTGCACGGGAAAAGGGCAACATAGAGTGTGCAGCCTTTAAGATTGCCTCCGATGGAGTTGAGGATTGCATTCAGCTCTGCATGACATACATAAGGATATTTTGTGTCAATCCATTCTCCCTCTCTCTCCCATGGAAGATCATCATCGCAGCAGCCTGTGGGAAAACCGTTGTAGCCGACACCGACGATTTTCCTGTCTTCATTCACTATGCAGGCTCCGACCTGTGTATTGGGATCCTTGCTGCGCATGGATGAAAGCATGGCGACTCCCATGAAATATTCATCCCAGCTTATGTAATCAGAACGTTTGGTCATTATTCATCTCCTCCTTTGAGAAATTCTGTTATTTCATCAGTATAGCCTTTCTGTACTGAATGGTACATCAGAAGTGCATGATGGGAATGTTTATAGTGTCTGTCCATTTCAACTTCCCTTGCGCATACAATATGATCACGGCAATGCTTTTCTATTATCCTGATATTTCTGAAAGGTACGGTTCTGTCGCCTCTGTCATGCATGACAAACATCGGAACCTTTATCTCTGAAAGTTCCTTTCCGATTCTGTTGAAAGCTTTCCACAAAGACAGTCCGTGGTTTATGACTGTTCCGCTGTAGCCGAGCCATTCTTCGTTTCCGTCTTCGCTATCCGGCCGTCCGTTGACGATGGTGAGACCGATTGTCTTCCTGAAGAGTCCTATGGTTCTGGCTATATATGCTGCGGGGTTTGTCACAATGCCGCATCGCAGCAGGGCATTATAGCAGACCGGAGCCGAGATTGAGACAATCTTGTCCATGGCAAGAGGAGTGGACGAATATTTCTCTGCCAGTTTCAGTGTCATCGCTCCTCCCATCGATGTGCCGATCACATATACCTTGTCATATCTTTTCCGCAGACCGGTATAATACTCGTCAATGAAGCTGAACCACTGGGTGAAGTCTGTATTCATGAATTCCGCGGGATCCGCTCCGAATGTCGGGATAAGCGGTACAAAGACATCATAGCCTGCATCGGACAGTCTTGAAGCACTGTATGCGTACATATGAGGCGTGGTGGGATAGCCGTGGATCATCAGCACAGCTTCCCGTCTGCCGTTTTCAAGGATTATGCTCCGGCATTCAGGTGAAAAGCATTTTGACTCGTCACTTGCAAGCTTTTCCTTATTGCGGTCTTTGTAAAAAGGAAGGCAGGTATTCCACCAGATGAATATTATTATAACTGTTATGATTATTGCGGCTGTCATAGATGAAATAATGATAACCCGGAAAGACAAATAAAAACAGCAGTGATTTCTCACTGCTGTCCTGTTTTGAAACGGTATTGTGCTTATACCATTGATGCTGCGACGAATACCGGAACAACGCTCATCAGAACGCCTGCTGCAACTGCAGAGCCGATAACGCCTGATACGTTCGGGCCCATTGCATGCATGAGGAGGAAGTTCTGGGGATCCGCTTCCTGCCCGACCTTGCTTGACACACGTGCGGCCATAGGAACTGCTGAAACACCTGCAGATCCGATAAGAGGGTTTACAGGATGTTTCGGATCGAGCTTGTTCATCAGCTTGCCGAGGAGGACACCGCCTGCAGTACCGACGCCGAATGCGATCATACCGAGGAAGAGGATGCCGAGTGTCTCGAGGTTGAGGAACTTGTCAGCAGCCATCTTCGAACCTACAGAGAGGCCGAGGAAGATTGTGACTGTGTTCATGAGAGCATTCTGCATTGTGTCGCTGAGTCTGTTGATGACTCCGCATTCTCTTGCAAGGTTGCCGAACATGAGTGCGCCGATAAGTGAACATGCGCTTGGAAGCAGAATTGCACATACTGTGATTACAGAGATCGGGAAGATGATCTTCTCGAGCTTTGATACAGGGCGCATCTGCTGCATTCTGATCTTTCTCTCTTTTTCCGTTGTGAGCAGTCTCATTATAGGCGGCTGGATGATAGGTACCAGAGCCATGTATGAGTAAGCTGCCACGGCGATGGAACCGAGATAGTCAGGAGCCAGGTAACGTGTTACGTAGATGGCTGTCGGACCGTCCGCACCGCCGATGATGCCGATGGAAGCTGCGACGTTGAGGTCGAAGTTGATTCCCGGTATGAAAGAGAGAAGAAGAGCGCCGATAAGTGCCGTGAAGATACCCAGCTGGGCGGCAGCGCCCAGGAAGAGTGTCTTCGGATTTGCTATGAGCGGACCGAAGTCTGTCATTGCACCTACGCCCATGAAGATAAGAACAGGGAAGAGTCCCGATTCAATACCTGCGTCGTAGAGTACCTGAATGAAGCCTGACTGTCCGCTTACAGGATCCGGTGCTCCTGCGATATATGCAAAGGGGATGTTTGAAAGGATACAGCCCATTGCAATAGGAATAAGTAAGAGTGGTTCAAAGCCCTTCTTGATGGCGAGGTAGAGAAGCAGGAAACCTACGAGGATCATCAGTAAGTTTCCCCAGCCGCCGTCCTGAAGGAAGCCGTAGATACCTGTGCTCTGAGCCAGTAATTGAAGTCCTGTTAAAATTCCTTCACCCATATTCTGTGCTCCTTAACAAATTGTGAGAATCGGGTCATCTGCCTGGAGCTGATCGCCCTGACTTACATGAATTGCAGTGACTGTACCGTCGCATGGAGCGTAGATCGGATTCTCCATCTTCATTGCTTCCATGATGACGATCTCGTCATTCAGCTTGACCTTGTCACCGACCTTCACGTTGAGGCGGAGAATGAGACCCGGCATCGGTGCGTTGACTGATGTGCCGCCGGCAGGAGCTGCTGCAGGTGCAGGTGCTGCCTGAGCCGGAGCTTCCTGTACAGGTGCCGCTTCAGCCTGAGGGGCAGGAGCTGCTGCAGGTGCAGGTGCTGCCTGAACTGCGACCGCGACACCGCCGATTGTGAGGATGAGGTCATCAGCCTGGATCTGATCGCCCTGGTTGACTGCGATTGAAGAGACTGTACCGTCGCATGGAGCATAGATCGGGTTCTCCATCTTCATGGCTTCCATGATGACGATCTCGTCATTCTTCTTGACTGTGTCGCCGACCTTCACGTTGAGGCGGAGGATGAGACCCGGCATCGGAGCCTTGACTTCCTCGCTTCCTGTCACGACTGTCTGGGCTGCAGGAGCTGCTGCAGGTGCACTCTGTGCTGCTGCCGGAGCTGCCTTGATTCCGTCGACAATTGAGAGAGGATAGCTTACGCCGTTGACGACTGCTGCATTGTCGCTGATCTTCACGCCGTATGCATTGCCGTTGACCGTGACTGTGTATTCACCGGATGCATTCTTCTTTGCATCTTTCTTTGCTTCAGTCTTCTCGACCTTTCTCACTCCGTTGACTTTTGCCTTTCCTGTGAGGTAGAGGATACCCTTTTCCTTACAGCTTGCTGCGATGAAGATGTTCTCTTCTGTCTTCTCAAGACCTGCTTCCTCAAGCATCTTCTCAGCTGCCTTGCGACCCTTGTTCGGATTCTTGTCATTGAGATCAACAACTTTTTCTGTTGTCGGTTCAAGCTTGAGCTGCTCGCTTGCAGCCTTCACGACTTCCGGATCCGGTTCGACAGGAGTCTTTCCGAAGTAACCGAGAACCATCTTGCCGTAGCCTTCAGCAAACTTCTTCCACGGCCCGAACATCACGTTGTTGAATGCCTGCTGGAAATAGAACTGTGAGACAGGAGTTACAGATGTGCCGAAACCGCCTTTCTTCACAACATCGCCCATTGCCTCGACGATAAGAGGATACTTGTCCATGAGGCCGTTGTCGCGCAGCATCTGTGTGTTTGCTGTCAGAGCGCCGCCCGGGAGCGGGAAGAACGGGATCTCGGGGTTGACTGCTGTTGCTTCCGGCGGTAGGAAGTAGTCCTTCATGCAGTCCTGGAATACTCTTTCAGCTTCCTGGATCTTTGCAACGTCAATGTCGAGATCGTAATCTGTACCGCGCAGAGCGTGCCACATTGTGAGAATGTCCGGCTGGCATGTACCGCCTGAACACGGAACCATTGAAAGGTCAACCTGTGTTGCACCTGCTTCGATGGCTGACATGTACTGCTGGATTGAAACACCTGCTGTCTCGTGTGAGTGGAATACGATGTTCATGTTGGGGCCGAGGAGCTTTCTTGCTCTCTTGATGGTCTCGTATACGTTGTGAGGTGTTGATGTGCCGGAAGCATCCTTGAAGCAGAGGGAATCGAACGGGATTCCTGCATCGAGGATCTGGCGGAGAATCTTTTCATAGAATTCGGGGTTGTGAGCTGCGGCCTTGTAGCTGTCTGGAAGGCTCATCATCGTGATTGTGACTTCGTGCTTGAGGCCTGCATCGTGAATTGCCTGTCCTGAATCAATGAGGTTGTTCACATCGTTGAGGGCATCGAAGTTCCTGATTGTTGTCATGCCGTGCTTCTTGAACATCTGTGCATGAAGCTTGATGATGTCTCTCGGCTGGGAGTCGAGACCTACGACATTGACGCCTCTTGAGAGTGTCTGGAG
Organism: uncultured Spirochaetales bacterium; assembly: GCA_949285145.1. Classification (GTDB taxonomy): domain Bacteria; phylum Spirochaetota; class Spirochaetia; order Sphaerochaetales; family Sphaerochaetaceae; genus Bullifex. Next base: position 46,985 of record CASDXQ010000039.1, read on the forward strand.
GTTTGCATCAGGTCCTGCGACTCTTCTGAACTCATCCATCATCTCGAAAGCATCTTCGTTTGTATAGAAGTAAAGTGACTGGAAGCGTGCGCCGCCGCCTGCCTCAAAGTGCTTGATACCGGCTTCTCTTGCCGCTTCTACAGCCGGCATGAAGTCTTTTGTGAAAACACGTGCGCCGTAAACGGACTGAAAACCGTCACGGAATGCAGTACACATAAAGTTGATCTTTTTCTTTGCCATATTCTATATCCTTTTAGTTCCTTGATTTAGCATATGCTGCAGCAATTGCGGCCGCAACTTCCGCATCCTTAACGCCGCCTGTTGTCTGTACTGCGGCAGATGCTGATGCCTGAACAGGTGCCTTTTTCACCTCAGGCTGTTTTGCAGGTGACACCTTCATGCACAATCTGCTGATCCATTTTGTGGTGAAGACCAGAATTGCGAGGAAGATGAAAACAAATCCCATGCCCAGGACAAGAAGAACAAGCCCATCCTGAAGCTGACGGATCAAAACATCTCTTGGAAGATTGGTTAAGAGTGTCAACATGTTGTTTATTTCTCCTAAAGTTTCTGATTAAGAATTATATTCAGAACTACTATATATTAAGAGAGGAATGAATTGCAACAAGAGAGGGTGATAAATTTTTTTCATCCCATGCTGATTTTCATCTCTTCCGCAGTGTGTTTTCAGTTGCAAAAACCGGATGAATGCTAATAAGCTTTGATGGTATGAGAGAGATTGACTGCAAGAAAGTTTTCAAGGATTACTCAAGGATCATACTCGGTACGTTCATAGCCGGGTGCGGAATAGCGGTATTTTCAAATCCGGCAAAGCTCACAGGCGGCGGAACAACAGGTGTCGGCACCATTCTTTTCTACACACTCGGCATTGATCCTGGTCTTACCATGCTGTGCATAAACATTCCGCTGTTCTTTCTGGGAATGCATTTTTTCGGCTCAATGTACGGGCTGAAGGTTTTCGTAGGGGCGGTCATGCTTTCTGTATGGACTTCCGTGATAGGAAACCTGACTGGCTACCGCGGGGTGCTGGATTATACTGACAGCACGAATGTGCTTATTTCGGCTGTCTGCTACGGTGTTCTGGTCGGCAGCGGCATCGGTATTGTAATGCGGGCAGGTTCAAATACCGGAGGAACGGATATCCTCGCCCAGATAGTTGCAAAATACACTCCGTTCAATGTCGGCTCGATCGAGTTCTGCATGAATGCATGCGTGGTATGCGCCGGCGGCTTTTTCTTCGGAATAAGAAATACGATTTTCGCTTTTGTGGCGATGTATATCTCCGGGCAGATGATAAACCATGTGGTCGTCAAATGGGGAACAAGTCTTGCAAAAACAGCATACATCTTCTCAAACGAACGCATCCCCGATATTTCCAGAAGAGTCATAAAGGAGCTGCATCACGGAGGAACCCTGTTCAAGGGTGTCGGCATATACACATCGAAGGAAAGGAACATGCTTATGGTTGTTGTTCCGAACCAGCAGCTCACTCTGCTTGAAGAGATCGTAAGGGAGGCCGATCCTGCGGCGTTCATGTTCATAACCGAGACCTTCCAGGTTCTCGGAAACGGCTTCACACCTCTGAACAGAGTACCAAAAAGCTGACAGTGTGTTGAAATGATGCATGAACAAGTATTATAGTGCCATCATCGGCAAGGAGCATAATTGCAATGTTTTCCCTTAACAGATTTCTTGATGTGAAGAAAGAAGACCAGAGCCTGCTTTATTTCACATATTACGCATTCCTGTGTTCGGGAATGATGACCACAGTGCTGGGTGCAATACTTCCCAGCCTTTCTGAGGAATACGGACTGTCATATACGCTGCAGGGTTCCCTGCTGTCGTTCCACCAGATCGGAAACCTGGCTGCTGTTTATATTGCAGGATTCCTGCCATATGCGATAGGACGCAAGATGAGCACATTGCTGGGTGCTTCAGGCATAATACTCGGCCTTGTGTTCATGACGCTGTACGGCAATCCTTTTTTCCTGATCTTCGCATTCCTGCTTACAGGCATAGGACGCGGCACGATGTCAAACATGACAAATGTCGTAGTCGGACAGAGCGCCGGAAACAAGGCCGGAGGTCTCAATCTGCTGCATGCATGCTTTGCGGTGGGAGCTTTTGTCTCTCCGCTGATCGCCATCGCTGCCGGAGACAGCATGTGGAGAGTCCCAGGCTGGATCATTTCAGGACTGATGCTCATCGCGCTCATCCTGCTTGGAACATCCCGTCTGAGCAGCGAGAGAAGCAGGAAGGAAAAAGGCGGTGAGACCCGCTTCCTGAAGAGTATCGGTTTCTGGCTCAACACCATGATAATGTTCTTCTATCTGTGTGCTGAAGCTTCCCTCACAGGCTGGCTGGTCACATATTTCATTGACAGTGGAATCTTCCCCCAGTCGATTGCGACTTCAATGCAGTCAATACTCTGGGTCATGATCCTTTTCGGCCGTCTTATCTGCGCAAGCATTTCAAACAGGATGAACAAGGCATCTCTTATTCTTGTCCTTGGTATCATAATGACAGCATTCTTCACCGTGATGGTCAACGCGTCAGGCCCTGTTGCCGCTGTGATAGGAGTGTTCGGTGTCGGCGTGTCCATGAGCGGGATTTATCCGACAACGCTTTCCACAATGCCTGCTGATTACAATTCCTCGACAGTTGCGACAGGTACGTGCATAGCGGTTGCAACCGTAGGTGCCATACTCATGCCGCTTGTGATCGGAACTGTTGCGGAAAGTGCGGGAATCGCAAGCGGAATCACGCTGATCGCACTTGCCCTGATCTGTATGCTCGCACTTATGACCATAAAGCTGGTTCTCACACTCAAGGGACGTGACCTTTCCTGAATATAATATTCAGACAAAACGAAATAGATAAAAATAAAGGAGCATGTACACTTGTTCGTACGTGCTCCTTACTTTTTTATTGCAGCATTCTATTCAAGGAAATCCTCATTGATCGCAACGCCGAAGGCATCTGCAAGAATTCTCAGCTGGTCATCACTTATCGTCCTGATTATTCCGGCTCCCTTTGCCTTGAGATATATCTCGGCTGCTTTCTCGATTGTGTGGATAAGACCGAAGGTCTCATCGAAAGTCTCACCTGAGCCGAAAATGCCGTGGAATGCCCATACGACCGCAGGATATTTCCTTATGAGCTCGGATGTTTTCTGAGCGATTTCGGTACCGCCGGGAATCATCCAGTCAAGGATGCCGACGCCCTGCGGGAAAACAACTGCACATTCGGTCTCGCTCTGCCAGAGAATGCGTGACAGTGTTTTCGCATCCGGTTCGATCGTATAGCTCAGTGCCGTTATGTTTGCAGGATGTGCATGATAGATGACACGGCATCTGCCATCGCTCACGCTCATTCGGCTGACATGGTTCAGCAGATGGCTTGGAAGCTCGCTGGTAGGTTTCGCGCCATCCTCAAGACCCCAGAGAATACTGTAGCCTTTGCCGTCATCATCGATTTTTATGATTCCGATGTTCTTTTCAGGAGCCAGCGGCACATTCCTCATATAGCGTCCGCTTCCTGTCGTGATGAAATATTCTCCTGCCAGCTGGCTGACTTCAACCGGCAGTGTGAAATGGCGCACATCCGGAGAGAAAAGGCTGCAGCACTCTTCTGCCTCTTCTGCTTTCATTCTATATGTGAGGTTTCCCCCGTTTCTCTCATGCCAGCCCTGAAGAAAGCCGTCATAGCACATTCTTATGTAGTCTTCCAGTACTTTCTGCATATTCAACCTCTCTTTGAAAGAACATCTTTCTCGTATTTCTTTATATCATCATACCAGCTGAAATCATCTGCAAGATTTTCCCTGATGAGGAACTCATTCCACACTTCCTGCCACGGCAGTGTCTTCATCTCTTCGGAGTATGCAAGAAGATGTGTATAGTCCTCGCTTTCCTGATCCGCCTTCATTCTTGCATTGTCTTCAAGAAGTGCCATCATCATCGCTTTCTGCATGTTTCTGGTCCCGATCACCCATGCCGCGATTCTGTTGATTGATGCATCAAAAAAGTCAAGTCCGATGAGAACCTTCTCCTCGGCATCGTTTCTCACGATTTCCTTTGCGATTTCCTTAATTTCATCATCAAGGCGCACCACATGATCGCTGTCCCAGCGCACGGCACGTGTCACATGAAGTGGAATCCTGTCGAAGAAACACAGAAGTGCCGGAAGCTTTTCCGAAATGACTTCTGTCGGATGGTAGTGTCCTGAATCCAGAAGCTGATAAACACCATCATGATGTGATGCGTATGCAAGGTAGAATTCGCTTGAACCCACTGTGAATGATTCCACGCCGATTCCGAAGACCTTGCTCTCCACGCTGTCAATCACGCCGTCAAGCTTTTCTTCAAATATTTCATCAAGAGCATCCTTCAGTCTCAGTCTCGGTGTGAGCCGGTCGGCAGGAGTGTCCTTGAAACCGTCAGGAATCCAAAGGTTGCACACACAATGTGTATTCAGCTCCTTTGCAAAGTAAGCGGCAACGCGGCGGCTTCTTCTGCAGTGCTCTATCCAGAAGTCCCTTACGTTTTTGTGCGGGGATGAGAGAGTGAGATTGTTGACGACCATGGGATGGGAGAAGCATGTAGGGTTGAAGTCGAGTCCGAGTCTGTTCTTCTTTGCAAAGTCCACCCATGCCTTGTAATCTTCCACTTCTATCTCGTTTCTGTCCTTGTCCCTGTCGCTTATAAGGTAGCTTGCATGAAGGTTAAGTCTCTTTGCTCCCGGAATGAGTGATGATGCGAATTCGAAGTCCTGCATCAGTTCTTGCGCATTGCGTGCACGTCCGGGATAGTTGCCCGTGGTCTGTATGCCGCCTGAAAGGGCGCCTGCACCTTTTTCAAAACCGATCACGTCATCCCCCTGCCAGCAGTTGATGCTGACTGGAATATGTTTCATTTTCTCAAGTACAGCTTCTGTGTCGATATTGTATCTGCTGTATCTTTCCTTTGCATCCTGATACATCTCAGTCCTCCTGAATGGTTTTTATGTCGAATGAAGAGGCAAGAAGGGAAGGAATGTCCTCTCTTCTTATCTCGCCTGTGCGGATCATTGCTGAAAGCAGGCATCCTGCGGCACTGCCTTCATCCGGGCCGGCCGTGACGGTCAGACCTGTATATTTTCTTGTCAGCCGGTTGAGGAAATCATCCCTGGAGCCGCCGCCGACTATCGCAAGATGGTTGAACTTACGTCCTGTTATGCTGCTGATTTCTTCAATTGCATTCTTATATGCATTTGCAAGACTGTGATAGACGACAAGAGCCCTCTCTCCTATGCCGGATGGTTTTCTCAGTCCTTGCTCCTCAAGTGCCCTGTCTATTTCCCCGCTCATGCTTGAAGGCGACAGGAAACGCGGCGAGAGCGCATCGACAAGGCCGATGAGCCTGCTATTTGATGCTTTCGTGACAATTTCATCAAAAGAAAGGTTTTCCCCGCTTTCTTTTCTGATATTCTGCAGCATCCATGTCCCCATGATATTCTTAAGAAATCTAATCATACCGTTATCGGAGCCTTCATTTGTGAAATTGCTGTTCATCGCAATATCTGATGTTATTGCATTTTCATTTATGCAGCCGAGCAGCGACCATGTTCCGGATGAAAGGAAAAGACTGTCTTTCCCGAGCGGGCTTGCAAGAACCGCACATGCCGTGTCATGGGTGGGTGCAAGAATGAAGCGGGCATTACATCCGGTTTTCTCCCTTATTTCTTTTCTCAGGGGTCCGAGCACTGTTCCCGGCATTGAGAGATCTGAGAAAAGACGTTCAGGCAGACCAAGTTTACCGATAAGGTCCATATCCCACTGTGAAGTGCCGGCTTTGAGAAGACTTGATGTGGTTGCGTTTGTGTATTCCTGCACTTTCACTCCTGTAAGACGGAATGCAAGATAGTCGGGAATGAAGAGAAGACTTGAGGCTTTGTCGAGAACAGCAGGATCCTCAGCCTGCTGTGCTGCCAGCTGATAGACCGTGTTGAATCTCTGGTGCTGAATGCCTGTACGTCTGTAAAGCTCTTCATCTGAGACACAGAGCGAGACATTTTCAGTACGGCTGTCACGGTATGAGATGGCTGGAGCGAGAAGCCTGTCATTCTCATCAAGGAGTACGTAGTCGACTGCCCATGTGTCAATTGAGACATAGTCAGCATCCTTTGCTTTTGAAAGTCCTTCGATTATTTCATCTTCAAGATAGCGGATATCCCAGCAAAGGTGTCCGTTCTGCTTTATGAGCCTGTTTTCGAAACGGTGAACGACCTTTGTGATGATCTTCCCTTTTTCGAGCCGGGCTTCCAGCATCTTGCCGCTGGAGGCGCCGATGTCTATTGCCAGATATTTCATACCTACATCATCACCCCGCAGTGCGGACTGTGCAATTGATAATTATCATTACTTCTTGATTGATTTTAACTTTTCTTTCTTTATAATTGGAATTATGAGCAGACTTCTTGATGAATTTTACACTCTGAGTGACGAAGAGAAATACTATCGCAGTCTATACATGGAAGGCAGGAGCAGGGCCGAATTCGTAAATCTCCCGTCTCAGGTTGAGGCAGCGGCGAGGCTTGAAGAGAAAATAGTTCTTGCCTCAAGCTATTATTCAAAGGATGACGATGCCTCTGTGATAATACTCAAACATCCGAATTACATGCCGCTTTATCTTCACTCGCACCGTTTTGTCGAGATGAACTATGTACTGCGCGGCAGCGTCAGGGAAAACATAGAAGGCCGGACGTTCACGCTTGGAAAAGGAAACCTGCTTGTTCTGCTTCCGGGGTTCTACCACAGCATAGGCGTTTTCGATGATGAAACAGCCGCTGTGAATCTGCTTGTGAGCCGTGATCTCTTCTCGTTCCTTGATGAAAGGTTCGACATGCACCTCTCTTCTTCATCTTTTGCAGTGTATGGGGATCTTGATCTTGAAAATGAGCTGGAAGACCTGCTGAGGGAAGACAGGATCAGTGACGAGGTTTCCCGGATGAAGAAGGAAGTGACAGCGGCTTCCATATTGCTCAAGGTGAAAAGGGAAGGGCATCTTGAGATGAGGGCGGAAGAATGCCGCCGCAATGAAGTCTACCGGATAATGTCATACATCGAAGAGAATCTCAAAGACGTGACGCTTTCATCTTTCTCAGCTCATTTCAATTTGTGTGAGCAGTACGCATCCCGCATGATAAAGGAAAAGACAGGAGAACTCTTCTCCTCCATTGTGAGACGGCTCCGTATGGAGGCCTCCTGCCGCCTGCTGAGAAACAGCAGGATCACTCTCAAGGAAATCGCATACAATGTCGGCTACAGCTCTGCGGAGCAGTTCAGCCGCACATTCAGGGATTATTATGATATGACACCGGGAGAGTACAGAAAAAGAACATCTCTTTAATCCAGATGGAACATTTCCTCAAGCGGAACTGAGACAGGGCTTTCATCTTCATTGACGATCATGAGCGGTGCCATGAAATGCCACCATTCCCTTATCGCTTTCTCGCTTCCAAGATCCTGGCTTCCTGCCTCTCCCTTCACTTTCTGGAAGGCGAAAAGCGTGCCGGTCTCCTCATCGAGATAGATGGAGTAGTCATATACGCCTGCTTCTTTCAGAACTTTCTCTACTTCGGGCCACAGCTCGCTGTGACGTTTCCTGTACTCTTCCCTGCAGCCCGGTTTCAGGTACATTTTAAATGCTTCACGTTTTTCCATGAGATAATGGTAACCCTTCATTACTAAATAAGCAAAATGTTATATTTTAACATTTAATGACAAAAATTAATCTGCTTCCCCATCTTGTGACGGAGAAGCAGAAAGAGGTCAATGATCTTTTTTGTAATACACATCTATGTCCTTGTCACCTCGTCCGGAGAGGTTTACAAGAATCGTCTGATCCTTGTCAAGCTGTTCGGCAAGCTTTACGGCATAGGCGACAGCATGGCTGGACTCAAGTGCGGGAATGATGCCTTCCATGCGGCTTAATGCATAGAACGCTTCAACAGCCTCCCTGTCCGTGATTGTCGTGTATGTGACACGTTTTATGTCATGCAGGTAGCAGTGCTGAGGACCGCTTCCCGGGTAGTCCAGTCCTGATGCGATTGAGTACACGGGAAGGGGTTCACCCTTGTCATCCTGGATCATGATGGTTTTGAAACCGTGCATTATGCCTTTGCTTCCCTTTGTGATGGAAGCCGCATGTGCGCCTGTCTCGAGGCCCATTCCTGCAGGTTCGACGCCGTACAGTTTCACATCTTTGTCGTCAAGGAAGGCAGAGAACATTCCCATGGCATTGCTGCCGCCTCCGACACAGGCGACAATGTTATCCGGAAGACGGCCTGTCATCTCAAGCATCTGACGGCGTGCCTCAATTCCTATAACAGCCTGGAAATCGCGGACCATCATCGGAAATGGATGCGGACCGACAACAGATCCGATGCAGTAGATCTGTGTCACAGGATCTTTCAGATACGCCTTGAATGCTTCATCGACGGCATCTTTCAGTGTTCTTGTACCCGTTTTCACGGGAATTACCTTCGCTCCGAGTATTTTCATCCTTGATACATTCGGGGCTTCCTTCATGACGTCGATCTCCCCCATGTAGATGTCGCATTCAAGGCCCATGAGGGCAGCTGCGGTTGCAAGGGCAACACCGTGCTGGCCTGCACCGGTTTCGGCAATGACTTTCTTCTTGCCCATTCTCTTTGCAAGCAGCACTTCTCCAAGACAGTGGTTGATCTTGTGGGCGCCTGTGTGGTTGAGGTCCTCTCTCTTGAGATAGATTTTCGCACCTCCAACTGCGTCACTCAGGTTCTTTGCAAACGTTACCGGAGAAGGGCGTCCTGTGTAATGTGCGTTCAGATCTGCCAGTTCCTGTACGAAAGCCGGATCCTGTGAGATCTCTTCATACTTTGCCGCAACCTCATCCATCACTTTCTGCAGTGCCTCAGGCACGAATGAGCCGCCGTATTCGCCGAAATACCCTTTGCTGTCCGGAAGATTGACTGTGTCTATTTCTTTATTGAGCAGGTTTGTCATTTTTGTCTCCTTGATGTTTTTGTTTATAGAAACATTACTGTAAATAGAAACATAATGTCAATAGAATTCACTGGTCTTTTTTCCATTTGTTTTCATGCAGTGTGAATTTGTTTTTCCTGTAATCTATAAGTCCCTCCGTCTTCATCTTTGACAGAACTGAAGACAGGGCACTTCTGTCAACGGCGAGAAAGGACGCAAGCTGCTGACGGTCGAAGGGGATGGTGACTGTATTGCTGTGCTGTCTTTCCGCCGCTTCAGACAGATAAGATGTCACCTTTTCCTTCGTGCTGCGTCTTGACAGGCAGTTTATTTTTCCGGCAAGTGTCATGTTTTTCTCCGAAAGAATCCTGAAAAGATTGCCGATCAGCCTGCTGTGGCATGGACAGGATGCTTCACATGTTCCCGTCACTTTCACGGCATCCAGAAACATCACTGTGCATTTGTCTTCCGCAACGCAGTCATTGAGCATTGCCCTGCCTGTGAGGGCATAGACTTCGGCAAATATTTCACCATGTCCGATCACGTTCAGGATGCTGCATCTTCCCCACCAGTCAGTCTTCTGTATGATGAGCCTGCCTTCAAGCAGCAGGGGAATGGAAGAAGTGGTATCGCCCTGATGGAAAACGTATTCCCCTTTGCCGAAGACTCTCAGTGAGGCATTGAAACATTCAAGCATTGAGAGTATTTCATCATTTCCTATGTGCGAAAACAGATCTGTTTTGCTGAGAATGTCAATATATTTTTCCATTTTGTTGTTTTTGCAACATAATATCATGAAAACTTCAGATATAGTAGAGGAAAAAAGCAGACAGGAGAAACTGAAATGATCAGGAAAATAGTATGTATTGATGAAATGAAATGTACAGGCTGCGGAGAGTGTGCGATGGCATGCCATGAAGGTGCGATTGCCATGATCGGCGGCAAGGCGAAGCTCATAAGGGGCGATTATTGCGACGGGCTCGGTGATTGCCTTCCTTCCTGTCCTGCCGGAGCCATAACAATAGAGGAAAGGGAAGCTGTGCCGTACAATGAAGAAGCCGTGAATGAGGCAAAGGCACAAAAGCCTCTTGCATGCGGCTGTCCCGGCAGTCTTTCAAGAAGCATTGAAAGAAAGGAAGAAAAGGCCTGTCCGTGTCATTCATCTTCTGCCAGTCATCTTGCAAACTGGCCTGTGCAGATCAGACTTGCACCTGTTGAGGCTCCTTATTTTGACAGTTCGGATCTTCTGATCGCCGCCGACTGCAGTGCCTATGCATACGGAGCATTCCAGGAAGATTTCATCCGCGGCCGTGTGACGCTTGTAGGCTGTCCGAAGCTGGACGCTGTTGATTACAAAGACAAGCTTTCCCTTATTTTGAAAAATAATAATATCCGCTCAGTGACACTTGTACGCATGGAAGTGCCCTGCTGCGGAGGTCTTGAGGCTGCCCTCCGGAATGCACTGAAAGCCTGCGGCAGAGACATCCCGCTCAAAGTCGTTACAATCTCCGTACAGGGGGAAATACTCTGATGAATGACAGGCAAAAGATCTTAAGCTGTCTTATTGGGCTTGCACGTGCAGCAGAAGGCAATGAAGGAAAGCTTGACGGAGAGACTGACAGGCTCGTATGCACAGCTCTTTCAGCCATCGGAGAGGAGAAAATCAGCAGTGATGCGGTCGATTATATTCTCTCTGCGTTGAGAAAAGAGAAGAAAAGGATAGCTCCAGACTGCTTTTCCTGTGCTTCCCCATGCGGAAGAACAGACGATCCTGATCTGTCAGCATTATCAGATTCACCTGAGGTGAGGGATCTCAAGGAAAGGCTGGCTGGGACTCTGATCAGCCTTTCCTGTGAAAAGAAGATGAATCCATCTGTTTACAAGGCTCTGTATATGATCGGATATGACGGTCTTTCACGCACAGATGCCTGTCAGCTTCTGAACGGGCTGGAGAGTCTTCTGTAAGACACATAACAGATCGAGAAATAGAGAATCCAGCCGAGGGGGACAACATACCAGACAATCTCAACACCGTAAAGAGGAGCGAAAACCATGGCGCCGATCACACGCAGCGACAGGTTTGCGATGCTTGCAGCGGTGAATGATGCCATCTTTCCCATGCCGCGCAGCACGCCTCCTGTGACAAAGGCAAAACCGAGAATCCCGTAGAACCAGCCCAGATAGGAAAGGTTCTCTTCCCCCGTCCTGTATGCTGCAGCGCTTCCATCTGTTCCAAGAAACAGGGAGATTATTTCAGTGTTGAAAGCCTGAAGAATGATGCAGATT